>DAORMO010000250.1:1578-3403 GCA_035440585.1 Terricaulis sp. | reverse complement strand
TTTCTCAGGAGCGCCATCGGGGCTTGGGCGTCAGCCAAGTGGCCAATCCGTTTTCGTTCCTGGCCGAAACCCACCTTGTGCCGCTCACCGTGGATGAGTTTGGCCTGGCTGCCGTATGCTACCCGATCATCTTCGACACCGAGACGAAATCTCCGCTCGCGGTGATGGGTCTGCGTCCTGGGATGAACGTGTTTCTCGGCGCTGATGGCTCGCTTGATCCGGAAGTGTATCTGCCGGCGTTCGCGCGCCGCTATCCGTTCCTGCCGATCATGGCCCAGCAGCAGCCGGGCCAGCAGCCCGCGCCGGAAGGCGAGCGCGTGCTGGTGTGCATCGATCGCGCCGCGAAGATGATCTCGTCCACGCCGGAGCTCCCCTTCTTTGAAGGAGAGCAGCCCTCGCGCTTCACCCAGGATGCGATCCAATTCTGCAAAGAGTTCGACGTGCTGGGCAAGCGCACGGCCGAGTTCAATCAGCTGATGCAACAGCATGATCTGTTTGAACTCACCCCGCTGGCGCTGCCGCGCGCCAAGCCGGACGGCACCCCGGACGAGCCGGTGAAGGTGGGCGAATATCTGCGTATTTCCGAGCAGAAGCTGAACGCGCTGCCGAAGGAAACCTATCTCGAGCTGCGCGATCGCGGCGTCTCGGCCGTGATCCACGCGCACCTGCTGTCGCTGGGCCTCTGGCCGAAGATCCTGAGCCGCGCGGCGCGCATCCAGGCGTCTACCCCGCTCAGCAATTAGGCCTTGGAACAAAGTCCAAAAGCCAAACGCCTCCCGGAAACGGGAGGCGTTTTTGCTTTTGAGGGCTGACAAACCTCTGACAAACCTCGCTGAGACGATGCGCCGGGCTGAATCTGACCGGCTTTCGTCCGTATATTGCCGGCGCGCTGGGCGCGAAGAGATGCAAGGATCATTGATGGGCTGGCGCACTTTCATCGCCGCGATGTTCGCGGGCTTGGCATTGGCTGGGGCCGCGGCGGCGCAGCCGATCAATACCGGCCACGTTGAAGGCCAGCTGCATTCGGCGCGCGCCGCCGTCGCGCCGGGCGAAACCTTCACCATCATCCTGCGCCAGCAGATCGATGAAGGCTGGCACACCTATTGGCGCAATCCCGGCGATAGCGGCGAGCCGACGGAGCTCACCTGGACGGACCCGCAAGGTTTCACCTTCGGCCCGATCCAATGGCCCGCGCCCGAGCCCGCGCCGTTCGCCGGCATCGTCAATTACGGCTATCACGGCGAGGTGCTGATGCCGATCAGCGTCACCGCGCCCGCCAATGCGCGCGCGGGCGAGACGCTGACGGTGAGAGCCAATGTGTATTGGCTCGTCTGCGCCGATGTCTGCATTCCCGAAGAGGGCGATCTGACGCTCAACCTGCCGATCGCGGCTTCTGGCCGCGATGATCCGGTGTGGGCGCAGCGCGCGGCGGATGCGATCGCATCGCTGCCGCGCCCGCTCGATGGCGCCATCGCGCACATCACCGCTGGCAGCCCGGCGCGGCTTTCGATCACGCTGCCGACGCCCGCCGAGATCCGCAACCCGCATGTGTTCACCTATAATCGCGATGTGATGGCCCATAACGAAGCTCAGCGTCCGCGCGTGGGCGATGCGGGCTTCAGCTTCGACATTCCGCCCGGCGTGGCGCGCGATATTGGGCAAGTCCCGTTCGAGGGCGTCGTTACTTATGAGGTCAATGAAAACGGCCAATGGGCGCATCGCGCGTTTGAGGTGATCGCCCAGCCCGGCGAAGCGCTGGCCGGCACAGCCGATCGCGCGGCGACGATCACCAGCGATTATCCGCTGGCCGCCATCGAAGGCGCGG
>DAORMO010000250.1:1074-1460 GCA_035440585.1 Terricaulis sp. | reverse complement strand
AGGCGCTTTCGTTTGCCCATGGCGTGCAAAGCGGCGAAGCGCGCCGGCATGGCTTGCTCTACTTGGCGGGCGTGATGGTCACGTTCCTCGCGCTCGCGGGCGTGCTGATCGGCTTGCGCGCGGGCGGGGAGGCGCTGGGCTGGGGCTTCCAATTGCAGGAGCCGTGGGTGATCGCGGCGCTGGCGCTGCTGTTCTTCGTGGTCGGGCTTAATCTGCTTTCGGTGTTTGAGATCGGCGGCGGCGTGCAGAACGCGGGCGCAGGGCTTGCCGCGCGCGGCGGCGATGCTGGCGCGTTTTTCACTGGCGCGCTAGCGGTGGTGGCGGCCACGCCGTGCACGGCGCCGTTCATGGCGGGCGCGGTTGGCGCTGTGCTCACGCAATCGGCG
>DAORMO010000250.1:0-1012 GCA_035440585.1 Terricaulis sp. | reverse complement strand
TGCTGCATTTCGCCCCGGCCTTGCAGCGGCTCATTCCCAAGCCCGGCCCGTGGATGGAGCGTTTGAAAAACGTGCTCGCCTTCCCGATGCTGGCCACTGCCGCGCTGCTTGTTTGGGTGCTGGCCGAGCAAACCGGATCAGGCGGGGTGCTTGCGCTTTTGCTGCTCGCGTTGGCGCTGGGCTTTACGCTCTACGTGGCGCGTTGGGGCAAGGTTTGGCTTGGCATTGGCGTGATTGCGATCCTCGCCGTCACCGCACTCACATGGCGGCCGCTGGTGGGCGCAGCCACGCTGGCGCACCTGCCGGAAGAGCCTTGGAGCGCCGCGCGCGTCGCGGAACTGCAGGCCGAAGGCCGGCCTGTGTTCGTGAATTTCACCGCCGCCTGGTGCGTGACGTGCAAGGTCAATGAAGGGGCTGCGCTCTCCAGCCGCCGCGTGGCGCAAGCGTTCGCCGAAAGCGACGCCGCTTATCTCAAAGGCGATTGGACCAATCGCGATGATGCGATCGCCGCCGCGCTGGCTGAACATGGACGCGCCGGCGTGCCGCTTTATCTCTTTTATCCGGCATCTGGCAGCGCTCCGATTGTTCTGCCGCAATTGCTCAGCGAAACTCTCATCATCGAGACCATTCAAGGAGACGCACAATGACCAAGCTGACGAAACGCAGCGCCCTCATTGCCGCCGCCGTATTGGCCGCCGGCGTGTTTGGCGCATCAACGCTGTTTGGCGGAACCGCCGCAGCCGTGGAAACCGGCCAGCGCGCGCCAGCCTTCTCGGTGCGTGACGCCAGCGGCGCCACGCGCACGCTGTCAGAATTTGCCGGCCGCACCGTGGTGCTGGAATGGACCAATCACGGCTGCCCCTATGTGCGGAAGCATTATGATGCGGGCAACATGCAGGCGCTGCAGCGCCAAGCTGCGCAAGATGGCGTGGTGTGGCTGCAGATCATTTCCTCGCGCCCCGGCGCGCAAGGCCATCTCGACGCCGCTGGCGCCCGCGCGCGCGTCGCCACC
>DAORMO010000249.1:3678-3889 GCA_035440585.1 Terricaulis sp. | reverse complement strand
CGGGCCAAGCCTTCACGCTGTATGAAGCCAGCGACCGCTTCGGCGGGCGCATGTTCACCCGCCGCGACTTCAACGACGACGGCCAATTCTGCGAGCTTGGCGGCGAACTGGTGGACACCGGCCACACCGCGCTGCGCGATCTCGCCAGCGAGCTTGGCGTCGGCATCGAACGCTTCCCCGAAGGGGGGCAGGATCTCTATCACATCGGCGG
>DAORMO010000249.1:3292-3661 GCA_035440585.1 Terricaulis sp. | reverse complement strand
GCCAGCTCTATGCGCAGCAGGACATGCTCGGCGCAGACGGCCAAGGCGCCTTCGCCGCACTGGCCGCGCGCATCGCTGAAGATCAAGCCAAACTGCTCGATGCTGAAGAAGAATGGACCGATCACGCCCGCGCGCTCGATCAAATGAGCCTCGCCGCGTATCTTGGCTCGCTCTCCAATCTCGCGCCCGCCTGGGCGATGACGCTGCTTGATCTTGCCTATCGCGGCGAGTTTGGGCTCGCATCGGATGATCAATCCGCACTCAATCTCGTGGATTTCATCGGCATCGATCCGGGTGCTGGCTTTCAGGTGTTCGGCGACAGCGATGAGGCTTTCCGCATCGCCGGCGGCTCTTCGACGCTGACGGACG
>DAORMO010000249.1:0-3270 GCA_035440585.1 Terricaulis sp. | reverse complement strand
CGCATCACTGCTCAGCCGCTGCGCCCGCGCCACACGTTGGCGGCGATCGCGCGCACCGATGCTGGCGTGCGGCTTGAATTTGACACGCCCGAGGGCCGCATCATCCGCGAACATGCGCAGGTGATTTTGGCGCTGCCGTTCACCGTGCTGCGCGATGTCAGCGGCGTTGATGCGCTCGGCCTTGAAGCCGAGCAGCTCCGCGCCATCCGCGAAATTGGCTATGGCGATAACGCCAAGCTGATGCTCTCCACCAACGCGCGGCCTTGGGCGGCCCAGGAATGGCCCGCCCCGTCAGCGGGCGTGTTCTATTCCGATCACTTCCAGCTTGCCTGGGATACAAGCCGCAACCAGGGCGGCGCGCGCGGCGTCCTCACCAATTTCCTGCAAGGCCAGCAAGACCGCGCCGCCGCAACCGCCGCGTTGCGCGCCGGCCTTGCGCGCTTCTCGCCGCAAAGCGCCGCCGCATTGGATGAAAGCACCTACGCCTTCATGGCCTGGGCCAGCCAGCCGCTGACGCGCGGCTCCTATTCCGCTGCGCGCGTGGGCCAATACACAACCTTGTTCGAGCACACCGCCACGCCCTCGCCCGACGGGCGCATCCATTTCGCCGGCGAGCACACCAGCGTGGACTTCCTCGGCTACATGAACGGCGCTATCGAAAGCGGCGAGCGCGCCGCCGCCGCGCTTCTGGGACAATCATGAGCCAACGCTGCATCTTCCTCGATATCGGCGCCCATTGGGGCGAAACTCTGGATGAGGTGCTCTCCCCCATCTGGCGGTTCGACGCGGTGTACGCGTTCGAGCCCGACCCCGAGGCGGTGCGCATCATCGAGAAGAAATTCGCCGCCGATCTTGCCGCCGGCAAGCTCATCCTCATCCCCGCCGCGTTGTCTGACCATGACGGCGAGGCCGAACTCTTCGGCGGCAATGAAGGCGGCGGCGCCTCGCTCTATGCCGAGAAAAGCAATATCGATGCAGCCAAGCACGCGCGCGTAAAGCTCATTCAATCGAGCACATTCTTCCGCGACCAATTCAGCGCCGATGATGTGATCATCGCCAAGCTCAATTGCGAAGGCGGTGAGGTGAATATCCTGAATGACCTCTCCAAGAGCGGCGAGATTCAAAAGATCGCGCGCGCCGTGGTTGATTTCGACATCCGCAAGGTGCGCGGCAAGCGCGGGCTGGCGCGCGCCACCATCCAGGCGATGCGCGCCGTGGGCTTTGACCGCTTCCTGCTGACCGAAGACGTGATGGTGGGGCCTGACGCGCGCGCGCGCACGCGCAACGCCATCGCGCATATGCCTGAGGCGCTGCCCTATTGCGCCGATCCCGGCGCGCTGCCCAATCCGCCGCGGCGGCCGAAATGGACGCGCCGGGTGAAAACCTTCTTCCGCTATCTCTAAAGCGTCGGGGCTTAAATGCGACCCACACGATGGATCAAAAGCGGTGTCGCATTTAAGCCCTCAAAGACGCTTTAGATTCAAAGTTTTCTAAAGCAACTTTTGGACTTTAAATTCGCTCCGCGCCTGCCATCAGACTGAGGCGAATTTGAAGCCCGTTGCTTTAGCGTTGCCGCAGCGCGCCTAGCTCCGTAAATTCCCCGCGCGAGGAGATCGTTGCCAGCTCAACCACCCCAGAGATCGTATCTGCTGCTCGGCGCCGCATTGGCGCTGCCGATCATCGTGCTTGTGATTTTGCAGGTGCTGTTCGCCTTCAATCGCCAGCGCGAGGATGTTGAGCGCCAAGCGCTCGCCCGCGCCGAGCAAGTCACGGTGTTGGCGATGGCGCGGGTCGAAGCCGATTTCGCGCTGATGCGCGTTTTGGCCACCGCCGATCCGTTTGAGCGCGCCGATTGGCCAAGCGCCTATGCGCGCACGCGCGAGGTGGCCGCGCTCAACCCGCATTGGCGCAATGTGATCGTGACCGATACGGCGCGCGGCGTTGAAATCTTCAGCTTGCGCCGCCCGTTTGGATCCGCGCCCGCGCCGATCAATCCGGCAATTTCCAATACCGACGGCGGCGACGGCCCGCGCATCATGGGCGGCGCGTGGCGCGAAGGGCCAGGCTGCCCTTGCGTCTACCTGCATACGCCCGTTTCCACGACGCGCGGCGAGATGCTTATTTCCGTGGCGCTTGATCCGAGCGTGTTCCGTTCGGCGCTGATGCGGCATGTGCCCGAAGGCGCGATTGCCGCCATTGTCGATGCAAACGGAAACTTCATCGCCCGCAGCCTCGCACACGATGAGCGCATCGGCACGCCCGCCACGCGCTATGTGCGCGACGCTGTCGCGAGCGGCGCGCGCACCGGCGTTTATCCTGGCACAACCCTTGAAGGCTTGCGCAATTATAGCGCGTTCTACGCCGCGCAATCGGGCTGGTCCACGCACATCGCCATGGCGTCGAACCTGATCGAGCGGCCGCGCGCGATTTCATCGGCGGCGGTGGTGATCGGCTCGCTGATCGCGCTTATCTTCGCGGCGGCGATGATCTTCTTCGCGCTGCGCGATCTTGCCCAGCGCCGCCAAGCCGAGGCGCGGCTGGCGCAGACGCAAAAGCTCGAAGCCGTCGGCCAGCTCACCGGCGGGGTGGCGCATGATTTCAACAATCTGCTGACGGTGATCATCGGCGGGCTCAACATGCTGCTCAAGCGCATGGAAGATCCAAAGCAACGCCAGATCGCCGAGCATATGCTCGAAGCCGCCCAGCGCGGCGATAAGCTCACCAAGCAATTGCTGGCCTTCTCGCGCGGCAAGCGGCTTGAGCTTGCGCCTGTGGATTTGCACGCCATGGTGCATGGGATGGAGGAATTGATGCGCCGCTCGCTCGACGCGGGCGTGGCGCTTTCGTTCCGCCTGCACCCGGACGCACGCTGGGTGATGTCCGATCTCAGCCAGCTTGAGCTCGCAGTGCTCAATCTCGTCATCAATGCGCGCGATGCGATGCCTGAGGGCGGGCGCATTGACATCAGCACAGCCCCCGGCAGGGATAAGGATACCGCGACGCTCACCGTGGCCGATAACGGCATGGGCATGCCCAAAGAGGTGCTCGATCGCGCGCTTGAGCCGTTCTTCACCACCAAGCCCGCCGGCAAAGGCACAGGCCTTGGGCTCGCGCAAGTTTACGGCGCGGCGCGGCAATCGGGCGGCAGCGTCGAAATCGAAAGCGCGCCGGGCAAAGGCGCGCGCTTCATCATCACGCTGCCGCGCACGCAGGCGCCGCCAGAGGCGGCAAGCCAAGCGCCGGAGCCTGCCGCGCCCGAGCCAGCGCCCG
>DAORMO010000248.1:552-3920 GCA_035440585.1 Terricaulis sp. | reverse complement strand
AGCGGCTGCGGCGGCCACGGCCGCGGCGACGGAATTCGCCGTCACGTTCACCGTCGCGCTCACCGCCGTGCTGCGGCGCGCGCTCTTGCTCGGCGCCGGCCTCCACAGCCTCGCCTTCTTCGGCGCCGGCTTCTTCGCCGCCTTCGGCTTCGAGGCCCTCCTCGTCACCTTCCAGCTCCTCGCCGCCGCTAAAGCGATCGAATTGCTGCTGCGGCTGAACCGCCGGCTGCATCTGCCGGAGCAGGCGGAAATAGTGATCCGCGTGCTGCATGAAATTCTCGCTGAGGATGCGATCGCCGGAGCTGGCCGCATCACGCGAGGCCTGCAGATAGCGTTCGTAGATCAGCGCTGCGGGCCCGCGCACCTTCCCTTCCGGCCCTGAGCTTTCCATGGTCCGGTTTGGGTTGCTGTTGTTGCCGTGGTGATGATGCCCACCGCCGCCCGGCTTGCCGCCGCGGCCGCGGCCTCGCTGACGCTTCATTGGAAGTCCACCATTGTCGTCCGTGGTTGAGCGGCCAAGGCGCACGCTGGTGCGGGGCCTCGGCGGCTGGCGACCCGATCTTTCGGGCCCTATGATCCGGCGCACACGCGCCGCATTGGAAACAATCCTTGCCTCTTATTGAGGGAATGCTGGCCGCGCCCTCACGCGCCGGCCTGCTGTTTGGAACGTGGGTTCAGCCCCTGAACGCCGTTACCGTTCCGATTCCTGTTACAAATCTAGTCGCTCCAGGCAAGCCGTCAAAGGGCTTTTTCAGTGATCGCCCAGCAATAATTCACGGCGGCGGCCAGTCACCACACGGTCCACGCCTGCCAAATCGGCGCGCACATCCAAAGGCTGCAGGCCCGCAGCATCAGCCAGCGCCCACACGGCTTGGGCCTGCCCCTTGCCCACCTCCAGCGCGAACCGCCCGCCTGGGGCGAGCAGCGCCCGGATTTGCGGCATCAGCGCGCGGTAAGCGTCGAGCCCATCGGCGCCGCCATCCAGCGCCAAGCGCGGCTCGAACTTGGCCACCTCAGGCGCCAAGGTCTCGATCTCGGCGCTGGCGATATAGGGCGGGTTGGAGAGGATGAGGTCAAACGGCCCCTCAAGCCCCGCGCCCCAATCGCCGGCGCGCCAGTCGATCCGGCTATTCAGATCAAGCGCCGCGCCATTGGCGCGCGCCACCGTGAGCGCCGCTTCACTGAGATCAACGCCAACGCCCTCTGCGAGCGGCCGTTCGCTCAACACCGTGAGCAGCACAACGCCCGAGCCGACGCCGAGATCGAGGACGCGCGCGGGCTTATCGGGCGGCAAAAATTCCAGCCCCGCTTCCACCAGCAATTCGGTGTCCGGGCGCGGGGTGAGCACGTCGGGCGTCACCGCGAATTCAAGCGTCCAAAACCCCTTGCGGCCGATGATATGGCTGATCGGTTCGCGCGCGAGCCGGCGCGCGACCAAAGCCTCCACGCCCGCAATCTGCGCCTCTGTCATCTCGCGCCGCGGATCGGTGACGATGTCGAGCCGGCGCACCTCCGCGCCCTTCTCGATCAGCATGCGCGCATCGAGCACGGGCGAATCCACGCCCTCAGCCTCAAGCCGCCTTCTGATATCGGTCCAGAGCGAGACGAGCGTTGTCACGCCTCATCCTCCAGCGCGGCGAGCTTAAGCGCCTGATCCTCGGCAGCGAGCGCATCGAGGATGGGATCAAGCGCGCCGTCGATCACCTCGGGGAGATTGTAGACAGTGAGATTGATGCGGTGGTCAGTCACGCGGCCTTGCGGGAAATTGTAGGTACGGATGCGCTCGCTGCGATCGCCTGAGCCGATCTGGCCTTTGCGTTCGGCCGCGCGGGCGCTGTCACGCCGCTCACGCTCAAGATCGTAGAGTTTGGCTTTGAGCACATTCATCGCCTGAATGCGGTTCTGGTGCTGCGATTTCAGCGTGCTGACGACGATGATGCCTGTTGGCAAATGCGTGATGCGCACGGCGGAATCGGTTTTGTTGACGTGCTGGCCGCCGGCGCCGGAGGCGCGCATCGTATCGATGCGGATGTCTTTTTCATCGACCACCACATCGATCTCGCCCTCGGGCTGAGGCAGCACAGCCACCGTGGCCGCTGAGGTGTGGATGCGCCCGCCTGCTTCGGTTTCAGGCACGCGCTGCACGCGATGCACGCCGCTTTCAAAGCGCAAACGGCCAAACACGCCAGCCCCGCTGACAGAGGCCACCGCTTCCTTCACCCCGCCAATGCCGGTGTCAGAAAGGCTCTCCAGCTCAAATTTCCAGCGCCGCGCGCCGGCATAGCGCTGATACATGCGCAAGAGATCGCCCGCGAACAGCGCGGCTTCCTCTCCGCCGGTACCGGCGCGGATTTCGAGGATGGCGGAGGCGTTCTCGTCCTTATCCTTGGGCGCAAGCAGCAGCATGGCCGCTTGCTCAAGCGCGGGCATGTTTTCGCGCGCGGCCTGCAATTCATCCTTGGCGAGCGCGGCCATCTCGGCATCGCCATCCTTGCTCATCGCTTCAAGGCTCTCGATTTCCGCGCGTGCTGCGTTGAGCGCGGCGATCGCCTCCGCGAGCGGCTTAAGCTCTGCATGCTCTTGCGAAAGCTTGGTGATCTCTGCGCTGTCGCTGGTGACGCCAAGGCGCGCCTCCACGCGCTCGAACCGCTCCAGCGCTTGGCCTAAGCGCCGTTCTAACCGGGTCAAATCGGGCATGGCTAAACCAGATCTGCAAAGATCTCGGGCACGACCTCGGTGATCTGCGGCTGAAAGAAAGTGATCTGCGTGCCCGCACGCTCGTACGGCAAGATCACTTCCAGCGCGCGGCCATTGGCCGTTTCCAAATGAAAGCAGAGCGCAGAGGCATCATCGCTGCGCGCGCGCCCGTCAAACACCAGCCCCGCGGCGATGAGGCCATTTTCTTTGTCATCAAGGCGAAAGCCGGCGATGAGCCCTGAAATATGATCCTGCGGCCCAGATGAATCGATCGGCAAATCGACATTGGTGTGGATCTGCTCACCCGTCTTGCGAAGCCCTGCGCCAAACGGCGCGAACGAGCCGCCTTCCAGCAGCGCCCGCTGGGCGGCTTCAAACAGGTAGTCGTAGGTATCCTGCAGATGACGCTGCAGCATTGGCTAACCTTTCGCTGCACGCAGCGCCGCAGCGCGTTGTTCAACCAGATCCACGATATGGTCGATCATCTCGCCATTGTCGACCTTATGGTCCGGCTTGCCTGCCACATACATCATTCCCGCGCCCTTGCCGCCGCCGGTGAAGCCCAGGTCGGTCATCAGCGCTTCGCCGGGGCCGTTCACGACGCAGCCTATGATCGAGAGCGTGATCGGTTCCGCGATGTGCGCGAGGCGCTTTTCAAGCTCATCCACGGT
>DAORMO010000248.1:0-347 GCA_035440585.1 Terricaulis sp. | reverse complement strand
CACCGGCTTCGGTGACACCGAGATGCAGCGGCGCATCGGTTGCTTCAGCGAGCGCTTGATACGCGGCAGCGGTGAGGAAAACGTCAGACGCCTTGACGCTGATTTTGTAGTCGCGGAAGTCGTGCTCTTCGAGCAAGGCCGCGTGATAGAGCGCGCTCTCGACCATCGCTTCAGGGCAAGGCTCGCCGTACTTCTCCAGCAAATGACTCTCAAGCGATCCAGCGTTCACGCCGATGCGGATCGAGCAGCCGTGATCCTTGGCGGCTTGAACGACGTCTTTGACGCGCTGCGCGTTGCCGATGTTGCCGGGATTGATCCGCAAACAGGCGGCGCCCGAGGCGGCCGCC
>DAORMO010000247.1:0-3926 GCA_035440585.1 Terricaulis sp. | reverse complement strand
GCGCGTGCCACTGATCGTGCCGGAGGTGAACCCCGATGCGGTGGATGGTTTTGATCAGCTCAACATCATCGCCAACCCCAATTGCTCAACCGCGCAATTGGTCGTGGCGCTAAAGCCGCTGCATGATCGCGCCAAGATCAAGCGCGTGGTGGTGAGCACGTATCAATCAGTCTCCGGCGCCGGCAAGGACGGCATGGACGAACTCTGGACGCAAACCCGCGCTCTGTTCGTCAATGACGAGATCAAGCGCGAGAAGTTCACCAAGCAGATCGCCTTCAACGTCATCCCGCACATCGATGTGTTCATGGAAGACGGCTTCACCAAAGAAGAATGGAGATGACGGCCGAGACCAAGAAGATATTGGATCCGGCCATCAAGCTCACCGCCACCTGCGTGCGCGTGCCGGTGTTCGTCGGCCATTCAGAAGCGGTGAATGTGGAATTTGAGGAAGAGCTTTCAGACACCGAAGCGCAGGAAATTCTGCGCGAGGCGCCGGGGATCATGCTAGTCGATAATCGCGACGATGGCGGCTACATCACGCCAGTCGAAAGCGTGGGCGAGTTCGCCACCTATATCTCACGCGTGCGCGTGGATCCCACCGTGGAAAACGGGCTCGCCTTCTGGTGCGTCAGCGACAATCTCCGCAAGGGAGCAGCGCTCAATGCCGTGCAGATCGCGGAGCTGATGCTCAATCGCGGCTTGTTCCGGCGCTTGGCGGCGTAGGCGCGAGGGTCAAATATTTGGCCATGAGTTCGCCGCCATCCGCCGATCGGCGGATGGCGGTTTTCTTTTGAGGAGCCGACCGTGGCGTCCACTGGCGCAAGTGCGTTTACACCCAACGATGCGGAGCGGCGCGCCGGCCTCATCGCTGTCGCCGTCGCACACATTATGTGGGGCTTTCTGCCGCTGTACCTCAAGCTCGTGCAGGATGTGGACGTGCGCGAGGTGCTGGCCCAGCGCATCATCTGGTCGATCCCTGCGGCTCTGATCGCGGTGTTCGCGTTCAGCGGCGTCAAGCGCGGCCTGCGTGAGATCGGCGCGGCGATGCGGCCGGGCATGCTGGGCGCGCTCACGCTTTCGGCGCTGTTCATCTGCGCCAATTGGGGCGCCTATGTGTGGCTGGTGATGGAGGCGCGCGTCATCGAGGCGTCGCTGGCCTATTTTCTTTCGCCGCTGATCGGCGTCGCCATCGGCGTTGTGTTTTTCGGCGAGACGCTGCGCACGTCGCAAACCTTGGCGCTGCTCTTGGCGGCCGTCGGCGTCATCGTGCAGGGCGTGGCGTTGGGCGGGGTGCCGTGGCCCACGCTGTTTCTTTGCCTTACATGGTCGCTCTACGCCGTCATCCGTAAGCGCGCGCCGGTTCCCGCCGCGACGGGGTTGCTGGTTGAAACACTGGCGCTTGCGCCGATCGCAGGCGTCTTGCTGTGGTGGGCGGCGCAAAGCGCGCCTATCGCGCTCGGCGCGGACCTCAATCATACCCTGCTTTTAATGTTGGCGGGGCCCATCACGGCGATTCCGCTGATGGCTTTTGCGTTCGGTGCGCGGCGCGTGAGCTTTGTAGCGCTCGGTCTGCTGCAATTTCTGACACCAACGCTTCAATTCAGCATTGGGATCGCTTTTGGCGAGCCGTTCACACTTTTGCGCGCTGTTAGTTTTACCCTGATTTGGGCAGGCCTTGGCCTGTTCGCCTGGGATACGTGGAAGCGCACGCACAACGCATGAACGAGACGGTTTATTACGCGATCGGAGATGTCCACGGCGAGGATGAGAAGCTCGCCGAATTGCATGCGTTTATCCGCGAGGATGCGCAGCGGCTTGGGGCGGAGCCGTTTTTTGTTCACCTGGGCGATCTGATCGATCGCGGGCCAGATAGCCGCGGCGTGGTGGCGCGCGTGATGCGGGTGCACGAAGCGGCGCCCGATCGCGCCGTGACGCTCAAAGGCAACCACGAAGAAATGATGATGAGCGCCTATGACAGCCATAGCGCCATGGCGGAAAGCACATGGGGCGGCAATGGCGGGCAGGCGGCGGTGGCCTCTTATGAGCGCGTGAACGGCCATCATGGCGATTGGCGCGATGCGGTGGATCGCGAGCACGCCAATTTCCTGCGCGCGCTGCCTACGCTTTGGCGTGATGAGGATCGCAAGCTTGCCTTTGTGCACGCTGGCATCGATCCGCCGCATTTTCCCGATTGCTCGGATGAGCTTCGGCTCTGGACGCGCTCACCGAAATTCTTCGATCCAGGCCGCTGGCCTGATCGTGAGGAATTGGAAGGGCTCGTCGTCGTGCACGGCCACACGCCAACCAAGGATTTCGCGCCGCACCTCGATCGCCGCCGCATCAATGTCGATACCGGCGCCTGCTTTGGCGGGCCGCTCACTGCGGTCGTGCTCGCGCCCGATGAGAAGCCACGCTTTCTCTACGCGCGCTAGCTCACAGGCAGGCGTAAAGCGCTTCGATCAGCGCCAGGCTGCGCGGATCGCCGGCCACGTAATGCGAATGCTTGCTCATCACATAGCCCGCCGCCACGCCGGTTTTGGGATCGCCAAAGCCGCAGGAGCCGCCGGCGCCCGAATGGCCGAAGGCGTCTTCATTGGGGCCGTAGAAGCGGTTTGAATTGCCCATCACGCCCGTGCGCCAATCGACGTTGAACGGCAGCACCAGATCATCGCCTTTGAAGCGTTGTTGCGTCAGCGCCGCAAAGCCGCCGGGGGAGAGGAAACGCTCGCCAGAGATTTCACCGCCCGTCGCGTAAAGCTCATAAAGCCGCGCCACCGCCAGCGCGGTGGCATGCCCGTTCGCCGAAGGGATTTCGATCTTGCGCCACGGCGTTGAGCCGCGCGTCGGCGCGGACCAGGGCGTGAAGAACGCGGCTTTGCGCGGCGGCGTGATCTCGCCAAAATCGGCCACACGCGAAGGCTTTTTCATTTCCGCGGCGCGGTGATGCTCACTCTCGGGCGTCCCGATCTGAAAATCGATCCCATGCGGCGCGCAAATCTCTTCGCGTAAAATCGTCCCCAGCGAACGCCCCGCAGCGCGCCGCGCGATCTCGCCAACGATGTAGCCCCATGTCAGCGGATGATAGCCAGAGGCCGAGCCAGGCGGCCACATCGGCTCAAGCGCGGCAATCGCCGCCGCGCACGCCGGCGGATTAAGCCAAAGGTCAGGATCAATCGGATCGATAAAGCCCGGCACGCCGGCTTGATGCGCGATCGCTTGCGCGATCGTGAGTTTATCTTTGCCGCGCGCGCCAAATTCAGGCCACAGCGCCGCCAGCGGCGCCTCGTAATCAATCAGATTGCGATCGTTCAGCCACGCCAGCACGATCGCGGAAACGCCTTTGGTCGTGGAATAGACAGGCACGATCGTGTCGCGCGCCCACGCCTTCGTCTGCGCGCGATCAGCCCAGCCGCCCCAGATATCAACCAGCACCTCGCCATTGCGCACCGCCGCAAAGCCGGCGCCGAGCTCCTCGCTGAGCCCCGCGTCAAACGCTTCGCGCACGCGCTCAAATCCCGGCGCGACATAGCCTTCGGCCATCAAGCAATCTCCAGCCGCACCGCTTGCGGCCATGTCACTGGTTCTTCCAGGACATTCTGCGCCTGAGGCAAGGCCAAATCCTCACTCTCCGCAGCCAGCGAGCGGACGATCACGTCATAAACCGCGCCCGTCGCGGCTTCGAGCGCCACGGCCGGCGCTTCCCCACGCATGCGCCGCGCGGTGAAAAGGGCGGTAAACAGATCGCCTGTGCCTTTCGGCGCGCGCGGCAGGCGCGCGGTTTCACAAAACCAATCTGCGCCGGGCGCGGCGTAAAGATTGCCGATGCCAGTGGCGCTGCGGATCGAGGAGATCAGCATCGGCTTGCCGAAGCGCCGCGCCGCATCGCGCGCCTGTCGAGCTGCCAGGAACGGCTCGATGTCCATGCC
>DAORMO010000246.1:947-3989 GCA_035440585.1 Terricaulis sp. | reverse complement strand
TGCGCCCGGCCGCCACTGCTATTCGATGGAACGATCGCCGCCCAGAAGGCGCTGTTCGAGGCGCTGGTCATGGGCGCCGCCGTCACCTGGGGCGCGGCGGGCACCAATGCGCAGCACTCCTTCTTCCAATTGCTGCACCAGGGCGTAGAGGAAATTCCGGTTGAGTTCATCGTCAATGCCGGCCCGCACGAAGGCCCGCAATCGCACCGCGCCAAGGTGTTCGCCAACGCGCTGGCGCAAGCGCGCGCGCTGATGGTGGGCAAAAGCCAAGCCCAAGCGCGCGCCGAGATGATCGCCAAAGGCGTGAGCGAAGCCGAGGCAGATCGGCTTGCGCCGCACCGCGCCTTCCGCGGCAATCGCGCCTCAACGCTGATGGCGATGGATCGACTCTGCCCCGAAGCGCTCGGCGCGCTCTTGGCGTTTTACGAACACCGCACCTTCGCCCAAGCCGTGCTCGCGGGCGTGAACCCGTTCGATCAATGGGGCGTGGAACTCGGCAAGGAAATGGCGAACGCGCTGCTGCCAGTGCTGGAGCAAGGCGCGGAAGCGGAGCTTGACGCAAGCACCGCCATGTGGGCGGCGCGGCTGGGGCGGAGTTAATTGCGGCTTCCGGTGCTGGCCCGGAGCGGACATGAGCGGGGCGTGCTACATCGTGCTTGGAAACGGTTCTCATGCCTCGCCTTGCCGCAGAGTTGCTACCTGCTGATTTGCTCGCCCGCGCGTCGCTGCGGGGAAACGAGCACGCTTGGCCGGTTGATGACATCCCCGACGTGATTGATGCCGCGCGAAAGGCAAATCTCGTCAGCATCGGCGGACAGCTTCAATTCCGGCTCCCGGATGGCGGCACATGCGAATGCTATTGGGTTCAGGTGGACACCTACCAATCAGTTGACAAAGTTCTGCCTTGGCCGGAGCGGGTGACGCGCACCGCAGAAGCCGGGGCGCGCGATTTTGCCGAGTTGCGACGAAACGTCGATTTTCTGGCGGCGGGGCGAGAAGGGTTTGCTCAGTATCTCGACAAAGAGATTGCCGAAGGTCGCGACCCGCTAAGCTCTATGTGTTTCGTTTGGGATTTGCTGACGGAACAGGAAGCAATGAGCGAGGGCTTCTAGCGCCCGTCGAACTTCCGTTCTCGGCGAGAAGCGGCCTTTCCCCCTCACCTTAAGCCGCCCTCCGCCGCTCACGCGGCGGCGTTGGCGGCGGCGCGGCGGGTGGTTCGGGCGGGGCGTGTGCGGGCAGGTGGCAGGTTACGGTGACGCCGCGCCCTGGCTCGCTTTTCAGCGCCACCCAGCCGCCATGCATCTCCACGAATGAGCGCACGAGCGCGAGGCCAAGCCCGGCGCCGCGCCGATCCCCGCTTTGGAAACTATCGAACGCATGCGCCTGCGCCTCGAAATTCATGCCTTTGCCGGTATCGGCCACGGTGAGGCGCACGAGATCCTCCGCGCGCTCGGCCGTCACGGTGATCGTATCTCCCCGCTCGGTATGACGCAGCGCGTTGGAGAGCAGGTTCACGATCACTTGGGTGATGCGCTTCTGATCGGCGGCGATTTCGCCGATCTCGGGATCGCATTTGATGCGGATCGGCACCTCAGTATCGCGCGCCTTTGAGGCGGCCATCTGCACGCTCTCTGTGAGCGTCTCGTAGATGTTCATCGGCCCGAGATCGAGCTGCACATTGCCGGCTTCGACCATGGCCACGTCGAGAATGTTATCGATCAGCTTGGAGAGATTGCCCGAGGCTTCGATGATCGAGCCCACCTGCTCCACTTGGCGATCGTTGAGCGGGCCGAAGATCTTGTGATGCAGCATCTCCGCATTGCCTTGGATCGCCTGCAGCGGATTGCGCAATTGGTAGGAGACGTTCTCAACGAATTGCGTCTTGAGCCGATCGGCTTCCTCAAACGCTTCGGCGCGCTCGCGCAGCGCATCTTCCACGCGGCGATCTGCGGTGATGTCCTGAAAGGCCACCAAAGTCGCGCCATCGGGCAGCGGGCGGGTGAGGAATTTCAGCACCGTCTCGTCGCTGCGGCGCATTTCGCCACGGAATTCCGTGCGCGCTTCGGGCGAAGGATCGGTGATGCGCGCGCGCACCTGCGCCCACACCGCATCATCGTGGAATTTCGCTTTGCACGCCGCGACCAGCTTCTCGAACGGCATCTCCGCCTCGAACGCTTCGCGCGGCAAGGCCCACATTTCAGAGAACGCAGCGTTGGAAAGCTTGAGCCGGCCATCAAGGCCAAACACTACGATCGCTTCGTGCAATTTATCGAGCGCGGCCTTCTGCGTTTGCAGCAGCGCGTCATATTGGCTGCGCAGCGAGATCTCGTTGGTCATGTCCGAGAAGATCATCAGCATGCCGCCGCCCGGGTGGCGTTGGCGCGCCACGCGCAGCATGCGCCCATCGGGCAGCACCCAAAGATCTTCCGGCAGCTCAGCCACTTCTTGATAGAGCGCCAGCTCCCCCGCACGCCATTCAGCGTAATTGGCGGTAGCCGGCAGCTTGCGCTTTTCCTTGAGATAATCGAGCCACGCCGCATGCGCAGGCCGATCCGCCAGGAACGCGGCCTCAACGCCCCACATCTGCTCAAACGCGAGATTGTGAAACACGAGCCGCTTTTGCGCATCGAACACCGCGACGCCTTCAGCCAGCGCGTTCAGCGTTTCATCATGCGCGCGCTGCTGCTTGGACATGAGATCGCGCGAGGCTTCGGTTTCAGTCACGTCGATCGCAAGGCCGGCCGCGCCGCCCGAGATCGGCGCCATGCGCAGACGCAGCGTGCGCCGCGCTTCGCCCACGGTGGCGGTGCGCACCTCTTCAATCACCTCCCCGGTGTCGATGGCCTTGCGCGCCATTTCCACCACGGCGGAATCGAGCTGCAGATTGCGCTGCACGGCGGAGTCCAGCGACTTGGCGCGCAGCGCTTCGAGATAAGCGGGGTTGGCCCAATCGAGCTCGAGCCCGCCATTCACGCGCCACGCCATGAACGGCGTCGTGTTCCACATCTTGAGGAACGCGGCGGGATCGCCCGCCAGCACCTT
>DAORMO010000246.1:382-830 GCA_035440585.1 Terricaulis sp. | reverse complement strand
GGGCGTTGAGATCACAAGCGAGAACGGCGCGCCTTCGCGGCGCAGCCGCGCCAGCGCCGGGCCGAGCCGCGTCGGCTCTCCGCCGGCGGCGTGCGCGTCAAACGTGGAAAGCCCCTGCAGGATGCGGATCGAAGGCTCGGCGGCCACCGCCGCATCCGAAAAGCGCAGCATGGAGGCGAGCGCCAGCGGCGAGCCATAAATGCGCGGGCTGCCCCACTCGCCGTCAATGGCGGGCGCGGCCACATCGTCCCAGATCAGCACCACGCCCGGATGCGCTCCAAAAATGGAATCCGCCCACGCCAGCTGATCCTCCAGCGTGCGCGAGCGCTTTTTCCACACCTCGACGCTGCCGCGCGCGCCATCGGTGACGCGCACGGCCCAAAGCAGCGCCGCGATGGCGATCGCCGCCGCGCCGCCCGCCACCAGCAGGCTCAACAAACCGACGTCC
>DAORMO010000246.1:0-366 GCA_035440585.1 Terricaulis sp. | reverse complement strand
CGACCCCTAAAACATCCTACGGCGAAACGAATCGCCAAGCCCCAACAGCCATCCTCACGTGCTTCGCGCACGATGAAAACGCCGCATCGGGCCCTCAGATGTTAACAAGTGCTTAAATTGGTGAACGCGCGGTTAAGTTAAGAAAGTTCAACGCGTTAACGCCCCGTCAGGCCGCGCTCAAGGTGTGCTCAGGGCGCGCCGCGCAGCTTTTCGACGGCATCCGCCGCCGCCTGCAGCGCCGGGCGCAGCTTGCGCGCGCGCCGCCCGGCTTGTTTCAGTTTCGACGCGCCGGATATTCGGAACACGAACGGCATCTTGTAGCTGGCGCCAAAGCGCACGTGCCGATCCCCGCGCGGCTCAAACCGG
>DAORMO010000245.1:0-4147 GCA_035440585.1 Terricaulis sp. | reverse complement strand
GCCTTCGCGGCGGTGGGCCCGCTCAATCCGCGCGAAGCGGCGGCGATCGCGGCGACGCCGGATATCTTGCGCCCCTATGCGGAGGCGAGCGGCGGGACAGTGTTGCTCACCGGCGAGGATGGCGCGCGCTTGCCCGAGGTGCGCCGCGTGGGCCGCAGCGGGCGCATGGGCGGCAATGATTGGATTGGCATCGCCGAAAACGGCGCCTATGTGGTGCGCGCCGCGGTGGCGAGCCCGCTCGGCCCCGGCTGGGCCTGGGCGTTCGCGGGGCTCGCCTTGCTCATGCTCGGCTGGCGGCGCGAGAGCTTCTAATCGACTTTGAAATCCAGCACTTTGCCGACGTCGCGCAGCAGGCCGTAGGCGGTGACTTCATCCATGCCGCCGGCGAGGAAGGTGGCGCGGCCGCCGCTTTCCAGCGTCAAACCGTTGGCGACCTTCGCTGTCCGCGCGCGATGCGCCATGCCGGCGGCGGCGTTTGCGCTGGTGGTGTAGTGCTCCAACACTTCTTTGCCAGTGACGCCGTTGCGAATGATGAGGCGGTGGATGTCATCTTGCTTAAAAGTTTGCCCGCCGACTTCGACGCGATCTGGCGCCACGCGGAACGTCACTGGCGCGCGATGCTCTTTTGGGCGCTGGTCGGTCAAGCCATACCAGAGCAGCACGCCGCACAACGCCAAGATCACAATCCCGAACGGCATCAACATAAGGCCGAAGAGACTGAAGAATACGGCGAGAACCACGCCATAGATAAATTTCGGCGGATCGGCGGGGGTGACGGTGAACGTCGTCACGCCGTTGCTTTCAGATTTTTGATACGAAGCTGTCTTGGCCATCTTTGCCCCCAAAGTCTCTCAGCCCTCTGGGTAGTGACTACCACACGTAATTCGCATTTCGCAAATTAGCGCGGCGCAGCGAGCATCCCGCGCGCCGCGCTCAAGCCCCCGGGGCGCAGCTCGCACCAGAGAAACCGCGCCGGATCCACCGCGCCGGGCAGCGAAATCGCACCATGCGGCACAAGGCTAAAGCCCAGCGGCTGGAAAAACCGCGCCGCGCCCACCAGCACCACGCCATTGCCGCCAGACGCCCGGCACGCATCCACCGCCGCGCGCGTGAGCGCCGCGCCAAGCCCCGCCATCTGCGCATCGGGATCAACCGCAAGCGGCCCGAGGAAGAAAAGCTCAACGCCCGCGCGCACCCGCCAGATGCGGCACACGCCGACAACCGCGCCGGCCTCGCTCACCGCCACGCGCGAGAGCGCAGGCTCAAACACCGCGCCCTGCTCGCGCACGCGCTCACTGGTTTTGGCAAAGCGCCCGGGGCCGAAGGCGCGGGCCAGCACGCGCTCAATACGCGCGGCGTGCTCCGGCATTTCCGCGACCAGCGCGTAAGACAAATCAGCCCCCCAAGGTGAGGCGCGAGCGCATAGGGCCGGCGCTGGGCCGCGTCAATCGCACGCGCGCAGCGCTTGCATGCCCGGGCGCAGGTTGCGACTCGTGGAGCAAAGGATCATGGTCCGCCCGCCTTGCCCTCCCTGCGCATCCCATCGCTCGATATCTTCCGTCATCGGCAATACGCCCGCTTCTGGGTGGCGCGCTGGTTCGCCACCCTTGGCGTGCAAATCCAGGCCACCGCGATGGCGTGGCAGGTCTATGATGTGGCGCGCACGCATGGGCAGAGCGTCGCGGAGGCGGCGTTTCTGCTCGGGCTTGTCGGCCTTGCGCAATTTTTGCCGCTGCTGCTGCTGTCGATGTTCGGCGGCCAGGCGGCGGATCGCTACAATCGCCAATTCATCCTCACCGCCTGCATCGCCTTTAAAGGCGTGATCGCGCTGGGGCTGACGCTGATCTCCGGCTTGGATGGCTCGATCATCATCCCCGCCATCTTCGCCGCCGCGATCGCCGCCGGCGCCACCAACGCCTTCATGCCGCCCGCCGCCAGCGCGCTGTTGCCGAACCTCCTGCCGCGCGAGGAATTGCCGCAAGGCATCGCCTGGAGCTCGCTCGCGTTCCAATCGGCGACGATCATCGGCCCCGCGATCGGCGGGTTGCTTTACGGCATAGGCGCCTTTGCGCCCTACGCGGTGACGCTGACGCTCATGTGCATATCCGTGGTGCTGATGTCTTTGCTCAAGCCGCCGCAGCAAAAGCCGGTGGAGGACGCCCACGCCCTGCGCATGATCGTGGAGGGCCTGCGCTTTGTCTGGAGCAACAAAATCGTGCTCGGCGCGATTTCGCTGGATCTGGTTGTGGTGCTGCTCGCGGGCGCGGTTGCGCTGTTGCCGGTGTTTGCGCGCGATATTCTGCACGCGGGGCCAAGCGAAATGGGCGTGCTGCGCTCGGCCATGGGCGTGGGCGCGGCCATCGTGGCGTTATCGCTGACGATGAAGCCGCTGCGCACGCGCGTGGGCCATTGGATGTTCGGCGCCACCATCGCCTTTGGCCTCGCCACCATCGCCTTCGGGCTGTCGCAATGGCTGTGGATGACGGCGTTCGCGCTCGCCATCGCCGGCGGGGCGGACATGATTTCAGTCTATGTGCGCCAGACGCTGATCCAGCTCAACACGCCCGACGAAATGCGCGGGCGCGTGGGCGCAGTGAGCTTTGTGTTCATCTCCGCTTCCAACGAGCTTGGCGATTTTGAAGCAGGGCTCATGGCGCGCATCTTTGGCCCAGTGCTCGCGGTGGTGGCGGGCGGCGCGTTGGCCGTCGGCGCTTCGGTTTGGTGGATGCGGCTGTTTCCGCAATTGGCCAAAGCCGACGGGTTTGAGCCCGCCAAGCAGCCATAACCTCACGGAATTGCCGCCTGCACCAGCCGGTATGGGCCCAGCGCTTCACGCAACGCAGGCGGCGGTCTAAGCCTCCTCCAACAAGTGGAGGACCCCATGGGCGTGTTGGAAGGCAAAGTCGTCATCGTCACCGGCGGCGGCAACGGCATCGGCAAAGAGTGCGCGTTGCTGGCGGGGCGCGAGGGCGCGGCGGTGCTGGTGAACGATCTCGGCGGCGGCCTCAAAGGCGAAGACGCTGGCTCCTCAGGCCCGGCCGAGCAAGTGGCGGCCGAAATCCGCGCCGCCGGCGGGCGCGCCATCTCCAATTCCGACAGCGTCTCCGATTACGACGCCGTCGTCGCCATGGTGGAGCAAGCCAAGAAAGAATTCGGCGGCGTGCACGCCGTGATCAATCCGGCCGGCATCCTGCGCGACGGCATGTTCCACAAAATGTCGCCCGAAGATTGGAAGGCGGTGATCGACGTGCATTTGCACGGCGCCTTCAACGTCACCCGCGCCACCATCGAACTGTTCCGCGAGCAGCAAGATGGCGCCTATGTGCTGTTCACCTCCACCTCGGGCCTCATCGGCAATATCGGCCAAGCCAATTACGCGGCGGCGAAGCTGGGCGTGGCCGGGCTTTCGCATGTGGTGGCGATGGAGAACGCCTCCAAAAACGTGCGCTCCAACATCATCGCGCCGTTCGCATGGACCCGCATGATCGCGTCCATCCCGGTGAAGGATGAAGCCAGCGCCCAGCGCGTGGAGCGCTTCCAAAAGCACATGCGCGCCGATCAGGTGGCGCAATTGGCGGTGGCGCTCTGCGCCGATGGAGCCAAGGATACGAGCGGGCAAATCTTCGCCGTGCGCGGCAACGAGGTGTTCCTGTTCAACCAGCCTCGCCCCGTGCGCGCGATGGCCAAGCTGGAGGGCTGGGATCCGCAAAGCCTGATCGAGCACGCCCTGCCCGCCATGAAGGGCAGCTACACCGATCTTGGCGCATCGGCCACAGTGTTTCCCTGGGATCCGGTGTAAGCTGGCGCCTTCAATAAGGAGGCCGCCATACGTTCATTGCTTATCGCCATCGCCGCCGTGCTGGCGGGCGCGTGCGCGCACCCCGCCGATCCGCAAACACAGCCGGAGGCCGCGATGAACGATCTTGCCGGCGCCGAATGGCGGCGCATCGATGATGCAGATGCAAATCCGCATCCGCCGACGATCACGTTCGAGGATGGCCGCGCCTCCGGCTATGCCGGCTGCAATCGCTGGTTCGCCAGCGTGACGCGCGCAGGCGATGCGCTCCGCTTCGGCCAAGCGGGCGCCACCCGCATGGCCTGCGCGGAACCCGCGATGGCCGCCGAACGGCGCTTCTTGACCGTGATC
>DAORMO010000244.1:0-4178 GCA_035440585.1 Terricaulis sp. | reverse complement strand
CACATGCGCCGCATAAAGCTCGCCAGCGCTGGGGCTGCGGCCAAGCCGCGATTCAAGCGCCGCTGCGTTCTCACGCGCCAATTCACCGGCCATGCGCGCCGAGAGTTCAGGGTCCGCGCGCAGCGCCAAAATCGCCTGCCGCGTTGGCGCATCCGCGCCCTGCTGCAGCGCCGCAGCCTCCGCGCCGAGCCCATGCCGCCCGCCATGGCGGCGCACCATGTCGAGCCAAGTGCTGTCGATAAACTGGAAGAGCCCCGTGGCCGAGGACGTCGCCGCGCGCGCGTCGGGATTGAACGCGCTTTCACGCCGCGCGGTCTCGACCAGGAGCGAGAAATTCACGCCCGTCGCATCAGCCGCGCGCCGTATCGCAGCGCGCACTGCATCAGGGCCAGCCGGGGCGATCGGATCGCTCATGCCTCAGCGCTGCGCTGATTTTATGAAGGCGGGATTAACGGGCGCGGCCGCGCAAAAACAATGCGTAAGCAAAACAAATACCCACAATTTGCGATTGCGGGGCGGGCGGCAAAATGCTGATGCTGCACTTGGGGAGAACATCATGCGCGCGATTTTACTGGCCTGTTCGCTGCTGATCGCCGGCTTGGCGCCTGCGCCGGCCCTGGCGCAAAGCCCAAGCGCGGAGGCCGCCGACGCCGCCCAGCGCCAAGCGCTTGCCCGGCGCTTTGTGTCGATTGGCGGCTCGGAGGATCTGTTTGTCCGCGGCGCGATCATCGGCATTGAAGCCACGCTGCAGCAACAAGGCGTCAGCCTTTCGGAGCGGCAGCGCCTGCTGCTGACGCAGACGTTGGAAACGTCCTTCACCGCGCCAGCGACGGTCTTTATCGACGAGATGACCAATTATTTCGCCGCCAATTCCAGCACCGCCGATTTGGAAGCGGCGCTCGCCTATTATGAGTCTGAGACTGGCGGGCGCTATGTCGTCGCGGCGATTGATCTGGTGATGACGCTGCTCAACACCGCGCTCTCCGGGGATTTCAGCGCCCTGCCCGCAACGGCGCAAACGCTTGACCCTGCGCATGACGCGCTGGCGAACCGGCTTGGCGCTGCGTTTCTTGAGCGCCTGTCTGCGGTCGAAGTCGAGCAGATGGCGGTCTATGGGCTCGATAGCGGCGAGTTCGCCAATTGGATCGGCCGCTTTGTCGCGGCGCGCTTGGGGCCCGCCGATCTTGAAGCCGCCGTGCTCTGGTCTGAATCGGAGCCCTCGCAGCGGCTAGAGCGCAGCAATCCCTTGCGCGCGCATGCCGAGCAACTCGCCGCGTTGCGGGCGATGCGCGCGATCGACACCGAAGAGCTCGGCCAAGCGATCCAAAAAGTGCTCGCCGAAACGCCGACCTAGGCGCGCTCGAAGCGCTTTGCGGCGCAGTTCGGTCAATAGCTCTTGGGCAAGCCCAGCACGCGCTCGGCGATGAAATTGAGGATCATCTCGCGGCTTACCGGCGCGATGCGCGCAATCATCGCTTCGCGGAAATAGCGCTCGACATAATATTCCTTAGCGTAGCCCATGCCGCCATGAGCGAGCACCGCCGCCTCGCACGCGTGAAAGCCCGCCTCAGCGCCCAGATACTTTGAAGCATTCGCCTCGGCGCCGCATTCTTTGCCCGCGTCGTAAAGCGCCGCGGCTTTAAACGCGAGCAGGCTTGCCGCTTCCAATTCGGCCCATGATTTGGCGAGCGGGTGCTGAACGCCCTGGTTCTGCCCGATCGGGCGGCCGAACACGATGCGCTCCTTGGCGTATTGCGCCGCGCGCCGCAGCGCCGCATGGCCAAGCCCGGTGGCTTCGGCGGCGAACAACACGCGCTCCGGATTAAGGCCCGAGAGCAGAATTTTAAAACCCTGCCCTTCCTCACCGATCAGCTCCGCATCGGTGACCTCCAGATCCTCGATGAACAGCGTGTTGCACTCGACCGCCTTGCGGCCCATTTTCGGGATCGGGTTGGCCTCAATGCGCGCGCGATCGAAATCAGCGTAAAACAACGAAAGCCCCTCAGTGGGTCGCTTGACCTGATCCTTCGGCGTAGTGCGCGCGATGATGAGGATTTTGTTGGCGCGTTGGGCGTTCGTCGTCCAAATCTTGCGGCCGCGGATGCGATAGCCGCCGCTGACTTTGTCCGCGCGCGTTTCAAGGCTCGCCGTATCAAGCCCGGAATTGGGCTCGGTGACGGCAAAGCACGCTTTATCGGTTCCATCGATCGCCGGCGGCAAAAAGCGCGCCTGCTGCTCAGCCGTGCCGAACTTGACGATTGGCATAAGGCCGAAAATGTTGAGATGAATCGCGCTTGCGCCGGAAAAGCCAGCGCCGGAGGCGGCCACCGTCTGCATCATCAGCGCAGCTTCCGTGAGCCCCAGCCCTGCGCCGCCCGCGCTTTCGGGCATGGCCACGCCAAGCCAGCCGCCAGCGGCGATGTCGTTGACGAACTCGTCAGGAAAGCGCCCGCTGTCATCGATCTTGAGCCAATATTGATCGTCGTATTTCAGGCAAATATCTTCGATCGCGGCTTTGATGGCGCTTTGTTCGGGCGTGAGTTCGATTGCGAATGTCATGTCTCAAACCTCTGCGGCGCAAACGCGCGCGCTGGCGCAGGCGCGGGCCGGCCCGCGATCTGCGCCGCGATGATTTCAGCCGTCAGCGGCGCGAGCAACCAGCCTTGCCGCGAATGGCCGGCTGCGACAAGCACTTGCTTGCTCTGTCCAACTATCGGCCACCCATCGGGCGACATGGGCCGGATTCCAGTCCAGGCGCGCCCTGCGGGCGCAATCTGGCTAGGCGCAAGCGATGCGGCGGCGGCAAGCAGCTTCTGCACCTGGTCATCCTCGACGCTGCGCTCGTAGCGATCATATTGCAGGGTTGAACCAAGCACGGTTTCATCGCCACGCCGCGCGAGATAAACCCCGCCTGCATGCACATTGGCCTGCATCGCCTTCGGCGTTTTCACAGTGACAAGATGGCCCTTGGCCGGCCGCACGCGGCCGAGCACTGGCGCAGCTTCAACGAGCGCGGCGTTTGCCCAGACGCCCGGAGCAAGCAAAACCGCATCGCCCTCATAGCGATCGCCATCAAACGTCTCGGCGCTAAGCGCATCCACGCGCGCGACATCCGCATTGTGCCGCACCAAAGCGCCCAGGCTGCGCACCTCCTCCGTCAGTGCAGTCAGCAGCGGCAGCGTGTTGGCCACAGCTTCATCCTCAACGAACGCTGCGTGATCGAGCGCAAGATCAAAGCCTGCGCGCTTGGCGATCTCCGCGCGCGTGAATGCGCGGGCCTTGCGCCCCGCCACCATCGCCCGCGCCTGCACAGCGGCGGCGTCCGCCTCGCGCGCCGCGCCAATGAGCCCGCCGCAAAAGCGCACGTGCGCGCCCCACGGCGCGCGCGCCACCGCATCTTTCCAGAGATCAAACGCCGCGAGCGTTGCTTCGAGATACGCGCCATCTTCGATATCAAATGGCGCGAGCATGCCGGCGGCGGCTTGCGACGCGGCGGGACGGAAAACGTGGAAATCCTCCGGCTCGGCCTCAAGCAATGTGATGCGCACGCCCTGATGGATCAGCCGCCGCGCACACATGAGCCCGACAACGCCAGCGCCGACGATAATCACATGAGTCATGCTACGCGCATCGCCTCCGGGCGCGCGATGCGTTCAAAATCAGCCGCCAGCGCTTCATGCAAGGCGCGGCGGAAGCTGCCGGCGCGCGGCAGCGGCGCAGGCGCAACCAGCTTGGTCGCCCCGCCATCGGCCGGGATCCAAAGCACAAGCCCGCCTTTTTCCAGCATCAACGCCGCGACCTCCGATGTGCCGCCCGGCCCCTTGGGCGGCAACCCATTCCAGACGCACAAAAGCAAATCCGCCTTCTCAATCAAAGCGCGCCCAACCGCCGCATAGGGCGCAGCGCCGCCACCGCCCGTCTTGGCCACAAGCTCATCAGAAACCGGCAGCACCCGGCGCGAGGCCCAAAGCAGGCGTTGATAATGCTCTTTGCTGTCCTGATCGGGGAAATCTTCCTCGTAGCGCTCCACCGAATACGGCAAAGGCGTCACCAACCGCCAGCCGCGCGCCAGCGCCGCGTCAGCCGCATAGCGATCCGCGCCCTCCGCGATCGCCGAATGCAGCACGCAGCGCGCAGGCGCGCCGGTGGCCGTGCGCGCCGCGCGTTCGGCCTGCGCG
>DAORMO010000243.1:3223-4238 GCA_035440585.1 Terricaulis sp. | reverse complement strand
GCCCGGCCGTGAACCCGATGATCAAGATCACCAACATCGTGGCGCTGCTGCTGCTCGCGGTGCTGGCGCACTGGAACTGATCGGGTTCGATCACCTCAAAACAAAACGCCCCGGTGAAAGCCGGGGCGTTTTTCTTTGTGCATGATGCGATGATTTAGTTGCGGTCGCGCCGGGCGCCTTGCTCGTCTTCGTCGCGGCCGATTGGCACGCGGTTGCCGATATTGCCGAAGAGCTGCTCAAGCACGCCGAGCTCACGCCCGCGCGTGGGCGTGGTGTTGGAATTGTAAGCAATCACCTGGCCGCGCTCGAGGCCGAATTTATCGACCGCCGAAACCGTATCGCCTTCAAAGCGCACGGCCATGACTTGGCGCGAGGTGATGCGCGGGGTGTAGAAGGCCACCCGCTCCTGCACCGCCGAGAGATAATACCAGGTCGCGCCTTCCTCGAGGATGGCGGTTGTGGAGGGGCTGCCAAAGCGCTGCTGCACGGTGGAGCGAGTGTCCACGCCCACTTGCGGGTCGGCGATCTCGACATTGTTGCGCTCGGCCGAGAAGCCGCTGTAGGTCTGCACTGGCGCGCAGGCGGCCGCCGCGCCAAGCGCGATCAAGGCCGCAGACATACGCAAGAAACTGCGATCCATGCTTTCACCTCTGGAGGCGTTGGGCCTAGCCCAAATCGGGCTCAACGGGTAAGGCGCGGCGGCGCATCGGGCAAGAGGGGAGCACAGGTAGGGCATGTCGATCTGGCCGTTTCGGCGCAATCAGGCCCATGCGGACGCTGAGCTGCTGCTCGCCGCGATCGTCGCCGCCAGCCGGCGGCCGGGCTTTTATGGCGCGGGCAAGGTTCCCGATACGCTTGAGGGGCGATTCGAGCTGCTGACGCTGCATGCGTCGCTGGCGCTCACCCGGCTCCAAGCCGCGCCGGAAGCCGAGAGCCTGGCGCAAGCCTTTACCGACAAATTGTTCCGCCACATCGATTCGGGGCTGCGCGAGGCCGGCGTCGGCGATCTTATCGT
>DAORMO010000243.1:1294-3176 GCA_035440585.1 Terricaulis sp. | reverse complement strand
GGCCGGCTCGGCGCTTATGCCGGGGCGCTGGGCAATCCGGCGGCGCTGGCCGAGGCGTTGCGGCGCAATCTGCTCGGGCCGGCGGGCGAGCCTGGATTCGACGCCAAGGTGGCGGCCTACGCCGCGCGGCTGGCGGCGCTTCAGGGCGGGGCGCCTGTCAGCGGCTTGCTGGAGCCCAAAGGCTGGGCTGATGATGAATTTGCCTGACCGATCGGTTTGGCTTTCCCGTGCGCGAGGCTTATGGTCCGCGCCGCAATCGACGGCCGCGTCCGCTCCCGTCTTCCCGAACGCTTAAAGGGCGAACTGCATATTCATGGCCGAGAGCACTCTCATTCTGTCGATCGATGGGATGGGCGGAGACGCCGCCCCTGACATCGTGGTTGAAGGGGTCGATATCGCCGCGCGCCGCTACGGCGCGGGCGTGCGCTATCTGATCCACGGTGATGCGGCGCGCCTTGCCGCGCTGCTTGAGCGCTATCCCAACGCCAAAGCCGCAAGCGAGATCATCCCGGCCGAGAAAGTCATCGGCATGGAGATCAAAGCCAGCCAAGCGCTGCGCCAGGGCAAAGGCTCAAGCCTCTGGAATGCGGTGCAGGCGGTGGAGGAAGGGCGCGCGCATGCGGTCGTCTCCGCGGGCAACACCGGCGCTTACATGGCGATCGCGATGTTTCGTTTGCGCATGATGGAGGGCGTGCATCGCCCGGCGCTGGCGGCGCGCTGGCCGGCGGCGACGGGCGGGTATGTCGTGCTGCTCGACGTGGGCGCCAATGTGGAGGCCGATAGCGAGCAATTGGTCGAGTTCGCGATCATGGGCGAAGCGTTTCAGCGCGCGGTTTCTGGCATCGAAAAGCCCAGCGTGGCGCTGCTCAATGTCGGCGCCGAAGATCAAAAGGGCCATGAGGAAATCCGCAACGCAGCGCGGCTGATCCGCGAAGCCAATCTTGATTTGAACTTTCAGGGTTTCGCCGAGGGCGACGACATCGCCAAGGGCACGGTGGATGTGGTGGTCACGGACGGGTTCACCGGCAATATCGCACTGAAAACCGGCGAGGGCACGGCGCGCCTGGTCGGCCAATTGCTGCGCGAGGCGTTGACGAGCGGACCGCTGGCGCTGCTGGGCGCGGCGATCGCAACGCCGGCGCTGAAGAAGCTGCGCGCGCGCATGGATCCGGGCACGTTCAACGGCGCTTTGTTTTTGGGGCTCAATGGCCTTGTGGTGAAAAGCCACGGCAGCGCCTCAGGGCCAGGTTATGCGGCTGCGATCGGCGTCGCTGAAAAGCTGGCGCGCAGCCATTATCGCGAAGAAATCGCCCGCAATCTCGCGCGTTTGACGCGCGCGCCGGCGGCCGCCTCGGAGAAGCCCGCGGATGCGTAGCGTCGTTTTAGGTGTCGGCTCTTATTTGCCCGCGCGCGTGCTGAGCAATGCCGAGCTCTCAGAGCGCGTCGATACGACCGACGAGTGGATCGTTGAGCGCACCGGCATCAAAAGCCGCCACATCGCCGCTGACGGCGAAAAGACCTCAGACCTCGCCACCGCCGCCGCCAAGCGCGCGCTGGAGGCGGCCGGGCGCGAGGGCAAGGATATTGATCTCATCGTGCTGGCGACAACGACGCCGGATTTGACCTTCCCCGCCACCGCCGCGCGCGTGCAGGCCGCGATTGGCGCCGGGCCTGGGGCGGCGTTCGATCTGCAGGCGGTGTGCTCTGGCTTTGTGTTCGCGCTGGCCACGGCGGATAATTTCCTCACGCGCGGGCAAGCCAAAACCGCTTTGGTGATCGGCGCGGAAACCTTCTCGCGCATCATCGATTGGGAAGATCGCACCACGTGCGTGTTGTTTGGCGATGGCGCCGGTGCGGTCGTTTTACGCGGCGAAGAAGGCGA
>DAORMO010000243.1:0-1193 GCA_035440585.1 Terricaulis sp. | reverse complement strand
GGTGGGCAAGGTGCGCATGGTGGGCAACGCGGTGTTCCGCCAGGCGGTGGAGCATATTTCGGCGGCGATGCTGGAAGCCTGCGCGCGCGCGGGCGTGCCGCTGGACGCGGTGGATTGGTTCGTGCCGCACCAGGCCAATCAGCGCATTCTCGACGGGGTGGTGCGCAAGCTGGGGATCGAGAAGGGCAAGGTGGTCTCCACCGTGGCCTATCACGGCAACACCTCGGCCGCCTCTGTGCCGCTGGCGCTGGACGTGGCGGTGCGGGATGGACGCATCAAAACTGGCGATCTGGTGCTGGTTGAGGCGCTGGGGGGCGGGCTCACCTGGGGGGCGGCCCTGGTGCGGATGTGACGGGACCGCAACCATTTGACCTAAGCCTCAGATGAGCATAGCTTTTCCCGGTGCGGCGGCGGCCGCGCGGCGGAGGGGGCTCCGGTGACAGGCAAGACCATTACTCGTGCGGATCTGGTCGAGGCGCTCGCGCGCCGCGCCAACATGCAGCGCGCCGACGCTAACCGGCTGCTCACGCGCATGCTGGACATGATGCAGGACGCATTGGTCGAAGGCGAAACGGTAAAGCTTTCGCGCTTTGGCAATTTCAACGTCCGCACTAAGCGCCAGCGCATTGGCCGCAATCCAAAAACCGGCGAAGAAGTGCCGATCACCCCGCGCCGCGTGGTGACGTTCCGGCCTTCGCAGATGCTGCGTGATCACGTCGAAAAAGGCGATAAAGGCCGCGCCAAGGGCTGAAGGCGTTAAGAGCGCAGCCGATGGCGCGAACACGTTGCGAAGCGGGGCCCATGCAGCTAAGAAGCGCCTCCCCGCGCGCCGGACGCGGGGTTTATCGGCTCGGAGCGTGGCGCAGCCCGGTTAGCGCACCAGTCTGGGGGACTGGGGGTCGGTGGTTCGAATCCACTCGCTCCGACCAATATTTTTTCTGCTTGGGCATCACCGGTTCGCGTCTTTCAAGGTTGGCCTTGAGCGAATGAGCTCACGCTTCCCTGACGCAGCCCCGGCGCACGCCGGGGTGCGATCCGGGATCCAGAGTCGAGAGCTGCGTCCGTTGCCCTGGACCCCCGCTCTCAGCCCCGCTTTCGCGGGGCGCTCGGCGGCGAAGCGTGTAATGTCTGACGCTGGCCGATTGTGTTGAAAAACACGCGGTGATTGGCCGTTAGGACAAACGATGATTCCA
>DAORMO010000242.1:1562-4262 GCA_035440585.1 Terricaulis sp. | reverse complement strand
TGCGCGGCGGCAAATTATACCATATGAATAGTGCATTGGTTTTATTGACTAAAACAAAGCCTATTGACGCCATTTCGGCGCTCCACTAAACGCGCGCCTTCACTTTTCGCAGGAACACTCACATGCGCACTACATCGACGCGCGCGGCGAAGGCTTCGGAAGTTCAACACGGCTGGGTCGTGATTGACGCCGAGGGCGTGATCGTCGGCCGGTTGGCCTCGTTCATCGCGCTGCGTCTGCGCGGCAAGCACCGCGCTGATTTCACCCCCAATGTCGACACCGGCGATCATGTCGTCGTCATCAACGCCGAAAAGGTGGCGCTGACGGGCAAGAAGCTGACCGACAAGATTTACTATCGCCACACCGGCTATCCGGGCGGCATCAAGGAGCGCGTCGCGGGCAAGGTGCTCGCCGGCAAGCATCCTGAGCGCGTGCTGGAAAAAGCCGTTGAGCGCATGCTGCCCAAGGAAAGCCCCTTGGCGCGCCAGCAATTCTCGAAGCTGCACATCTATGCCGGGCCTGAGCATCCGCACGCGGCGCAGCAGCCGGTGAGCATCGACTTCAAGTCCAAGAACCGTAAGAACGCGAAGGTGGCCTAAGATGAGCGATACGACGCAAGGCCTCGAATCCCTCGGCCAAGTCACCGGCATTCTGCCCGGCTCCACGCACGAAGCTGTGGCGCGTGAGCGCAAGGTCGATAATCTCGGCCGCGCCTACGCCACCGGCAAGCGCAAGAACGCGGTCGCCCGCGTGTGGGTGAAGCCCGGCAAGGGCCAAATCACCATCAATGGCAAAACCAGCGACGCGTATTTCGCCCGCCCGGTGCTGCGCATGATGATCAACCAGCCGTTCAAGATCACCGAGCGCGAAGGCGAGTTCGACGTGTTCGTCACCGTCGTCGGCTCTGGCCTTTCGGGCCAAGCGGGCGCGGTGCGCCACGGCATCTCCAAGGCGCTGGCCGATTACGAGCCCGCGCTGCGCCCTGCGCTGAAACACGCCGGCTTCATGACGCGCGACAGCCGCGCGGTTGAGCGTAAAAAGTACGGCAAAAAGAAAGCGCGCCGCAGCTTCCAATTCTCGAAGCGTTAATCCGCTTCAGGCTTGTGGTTTCAACGGGCGCTTCTCAGATGGGAAGCGCCCGTTTTGTTTTTGGGATGTGTGATGTCCCTAGGTTTCGTTGGCGCAATATTAGGCTTGTTGTTTTGCACTTGGTACGTTGGTGCGGCGCTGTTCCGAGGTGCGCTCCCGATAACGCCGAGCTGGCGCGACCAGCGACTTCCATTGCGCAGGACCGATGCGCCAATCACGTATTGGACGCATGTTTGTGTTGTCGCCGCTTTGGCGATTTTTCTTTCGGCCTTGGTTTTTAGTTGGCCACAACCTGATTCAGGAGCGTCGTAGTTGGCTGCAAAGGTGTTCATCGACGGCGAAGCCGGAACCACTGGTCTGCAGATCCGTGAGCGGCTGGAGGGCCGCCGCGATCTTGAGCTTGTCTCGATCGATCCGGCCAAGCGCAAGGATGCGGAGGCGCGCAAGCTCTTGCTCAATAGCGTTGATGCGGTGATCTTGTGTTTGCCGGATGAGGCCTCGCGCGAGGCGGTGGGGCTGATTGAAAACGATGCAGTGAAGGTGATTGACGCCTCCACCGCCTATCGGGTCGCCGATGGCTGGACGTATGGCTTTGCCGAGATGGCCAAGGATCAGCGCGCGAAGATCGCCGCCTCCACGCGCATTTCCAATCCGGGCTGTTATCCCACCGGGTTTATTGGCCTTGTGCGGCCGCTGATCGAGGCGGGGCTTGTGCCGCGCGGGTGGCAATTTTTCTGCAACGCCGTCTCCGGCTATTCGGGCGGCGGCAAGGCGATGATCGCCGAGTTTGAGGATGAAGCCGCGCCCGGCTACACGCGCGCGCCGTTCCGCATCTATGCGATGGCGCAAAAGCATAAGCATGTGCCGGAAATGCAGGTGCAGGCCGGCCTTTCGCGCGCGCCGATCTTCGCGCCCAGCGTGGGGCGCTATTACAAGGGCATGATCGTTGAGGTTCCGCTGGCGCTGATGGCGCTGCCGACCCCGCCGAAGCTGGCCGACGTGCATGGCGCGCTGGCCGATGCGTATGCGGGCGAGCGGTTTGTGCGTGTGGCCTCGCTTGAAGAAGCGGCGGCGCTCAAAACGCTCGATCCCGAAGGGCTCAACGGCACCAATGAGCTGAAGCTCTTTGTGTTCGGGCACGATGGCGAAGCGCGGCTGGTCGCGCTGCTCGATAATCTCGGCAAGGGCGCGAGCGGGGCTGCGGTGCAGAACCTCAATCTGGCGCTGGGGCTGGATGAGGGCGCGGGGCTTTAGGGTCTTGGACCGCCGGCGCCCTCGCCGGCAGCGCTTTATCCGTTTGTGTAATTGTTTGAAGCAAATAGCCCAGCCGGCGAGGGCGCCGGCGGTCCAAGATTAGCCTGAGCGCACTTTTGCGTATTCGCCCGGCGCGTCGGTGATGGCGGGCAGCGCGCCTTCGCCGGGCGTGCGGGCGGCGGTTTGCGCCCCGCTTTGTTTGGAAAGCCAGCCATCCCAGTGCGGCCACCAGGAGCCGGGATGCTCCTCAGCGAAGGCGAACCAATCTTCGACGGCGCCTTTGAGGTTGGGGTTGGTCCAATACTGATATTTTTTGGCGTCGGGGTGATTGATCACGCCGGCGATGTGGCCGGAGCC
>DAORMO010000242.1:0-1524 GCA_035440585.1 Terricaulis sp. | reverse complement strand
AGCGCGCTTTGATAGACGCTGGCGGCAGGGGCGATGTGATCTTCTTTTGAGCTTTGCATGAAGATCGGGATTTTCACGTCTTTCAGCGAAAGCTTTTCGCCCAGCAAGCTGAGCTTGCCTTCGCTGAGCGCGTTGTCGCGATAGAATTTGCGCAGATAAAACAGGTGCAGATTTTTCGGCATCCGGGTTTGATCGGCGTTCCAATAAAGCAGATCAAACGGCGGCGGGTGTTTGCCCATGTAGTAATTATCGACCACGTAATTCCATATGAGGTCATTGGCGCGCAGCGAGTTGAAGGTGTCGGCCATGGTTTGCGCGTCGAGCACCCCGCCGGCGGCGTCCATCTTGCCTTCGAGATAGCCAAGGCCTGCATCGTCGGTGAAAACCAGCAGATCGCCGGCATATTTGAAATCCGATTGGCTGGCGAAGAAGGTGGCGCTGTTGATGCGGGCGTCGCCGGTTTTGCTCATGTGCGCGAGCGTGGAGCTGAGCAGAGTGCCGCCGATGCAATAGCCGACAGTGTTCACCTTCTCAGTGTCGGCGGCTTTGGTTGCGGCTTCGACGGCGGCGTAGACGCCCTCGCGCATATAATCTTCAAACGTGGCCTCGGCCATCGCTTCGTCTGGATTGACCCAGGAAACGAGAAACACCGTGTAGCCCTTGGCGGTGAGCCAACGGATCATCGAATTCTTCGGCTGAAGGTCGAGGATGTAGAATTTGTTGATCCACGGCGGGAAGATCAGCAGCGGCGTTTTATAAACGGTTTCGGTCGTCGGCGTGTATTGGATGAGTTCAAACACGCGATTGCGGAACACGACCTTGCCGGGGCTGGTGGCGATGTTTTCGCCCAGCGTGAAGGCGCTGAGATCTGTCTGCTTGATGGCGAGCACGCCTTTGCCGCGCTTGAGATCTTCGGCGAGATTGTCGACGCCTTTGACAAGGCTCTCGCCATGGGTGGCGAGCAGCTCGCGCAGCGCGGCGGGATTGGTCATCAGGAAATTGGAGGGGGAGGCCGCGTCCACCGCTTGCTTCACAAAGAAGGCGGCCTTGCGCTTGACGGCTTCATCCACCCCTTCGGTGCGGGTGATGAGGTCGTTGATGAATTCGGCGGTGGCGAGGTAAGTCTCGCGCATCATTGAGAAGCCGGGATTGGAGCGCCACTCGGGATCCTTGAAGCGCTTGTCGCGCGTGGGCTCATCGCCGGGCATCTGGCCGGTGAGCATGTAGGCGGTGTGCTTTTGCCAAATTTCGGCATAGCGCCGCCAGAGCTCGGCATGAGCCTCGCGCAGGGTATCGGGCTGCTGCACCAGATTTACCCACACGTCATTGAGCGCCATCTGCACCCCGAGCGGATCGGGCTTCCAATTGGCGGCGTCCTGCGATTGCTCGAGGAAGGCGGTGGAAAACACTTGGTTCGCCCGCGTCATCGCCTGGGTGAGATTGGCTGAGAGCTGGGCGAGGCTTTCGGCGGTTTGCTCCATGGCCAGCGCGCCGAGGGCCGAGGGGGCGGCCGCGGGCGCTGGC
>DAORMO010000241.1:891-4284 GCA_035440585.1 Terricaulis sp. | reverse complement strand
CATTGTTGTTCAGTTCCAGGCTCCCGCTCAATGATCCTTACGCTTCTGAAGGCCAAACTGCATCGCGCTCGCGTGACGCAGACAGACATCAACTATGAAGGCTCGATCTCGATCGACGCCGATCTGCTGGAGCGCGCCAATATCCTGCCGCATGAGCAGGTGGATGTGCTGAACATCACCAATGGCGCGCGCTTCACCACCTACGCCATTGAAGCCCCGCGCGGCTCGAAAACCATCGGCATCAACGGCGCCGCCGCGCGCCTGGTGCAGCGCAACGATCAAGTGATCATCGTCGCCTATTGCCAGATGCCAGCTGAGGAAGCGCGCAATTACAATCCGAGCGTCGTTCTGCTGGATGACGACAACAATGTCGTGCTCAAAGCCGCCCATAGCGGCCACGCGGGCTAAAACGATTTAAGCCTTAGCGCGTCAGCCGCAGCTGTGTGATCGAGGCCGCGATCGCCTGGAAGGCGGCGCGCAGCTGCGCGCCATTGCTGCTCTGATACGCGTGGTTCGACGAGGTGGCGCAATTGCGCAGCATCGTCATTTGGCTTGAGCCCACCTGGAAGCCCACGGTGTAAACCACCACCCCGCGCGCCTTCATCGCAGTGCAGAGTGCGGCGGTCTGGTCATTGGGATGGCCGTTGGTCCAGCCGCAATTGATCCGCTCGCTGCCGCCCATGCCGCTGTTGGAGCTGGTCACGTCCTGGCAGAAGCCCGTGTTGAACTCACCGTCCGTCATCAGCACGACGATCTTCAGCGTTTCACGATCCCCGTATGGGCCGGGGCGGCTGCCGGACGGGAAGAGATAACCGAAATCGGGCGCGACCATGTACCAGCCCCATTCGAGGCCGATATGGCCGGCGGTGTAGCCGGAAGCCGCCATCCCGCTGATGCGGGTTTGCAGCATGTCCGCGTCGATCGTCAGCGGCACGATCGGGCTTGAGGGGCACATCGCATTGGCGTTGTTGTGCCGCGCATAATTGCGCCCGACATAACTCACGCTCGGCGCAACATCTGAATATCGGTTCGAGCCGGTGCGCTCACTGACGCACGTGGTGATCGGCAACACGCGAATGTTGCTGGATGTGTTGGTAAAGCGGAAATATTCGCAGCCGCGCTCTAGGCAAAACGCCGTGCCGCCGGAGGTCCAGTTCCCATAATTTGGCGCGTATGAATTTCTCAGCGAGAAGGCGTTCGCATCGAGCACGCTGCCGACTTGCCAAAGCGTCGGATTGTTTTGCGTCACAATCGTGCCAGGGGCGGCGTTATTGATCGCGGGCGAACCACTCATGCCGCCCACGCCTTGCACATAAATCCAGTCGTTGGCAGAGAAGCCGTGGCTGCTTGAGTCGAACACAACTTCGCAGCCGCTGGTTCTGCAAAAGCGCAGCATGCCGCCTGAGGTATAGTTGTTGTACGAGTTGCCATTCACATAGGTTGAGCTGTTGTTGTGCGGGCGCAGCTGGAACGTGTCCGCGGTGCGATTGGCCACCATGTACAGCGTGTTGTTCACTTGCGTCATGCCGTTGACGCCGCTGATGTGAACGCGATCGCCGTTTTGCAGGCCGTGACCGCTGCTCGTCACGCGCACATATCGGCAACTGGAGCCGCAGCCGGTGACCTTCTCGATGTTGCTGATCGCCGGCCCTGTGGCGTTCAGATAATTGAGACTCGGATTGGAGAGCGAACGCCCCGGCGTGATCGGCCCGCGCACTTGATCGGCGTAGGAGCCGACATTCACCCCGGTTGAATAGGTGACAAGCGCGACCTTTGAATAATACGGCTCCTGCTCCACGCGCGCGATCGCATCGACAAGATCGGCGGAGGCGCTTTTCAGATCGGTGAGCCGCTGGCCGGCCATTGAGCCGGTGATGTCCAGCACCAGCGAAACTTCGACGTTCACGCCGCTGCGTTCGGCTTGCGAGCTGGCGGAGAGACGCCAATCTTCATCGCGGATCAGACGCGCGATCGAAAGCGGCATGTCGACATAGGCCGAGGCGTCCACCCGGCCTTCGCTGTCTTCCACCAGCGTCAGCACCGCGCGATCGGCGAGATCGCCCATCTCCGCTTCAAAATAGGAGCGCGCCGCGGCCATCCGTTCGTCGTGGTCGACGATATCGCCGCGCGCGCCAGCCAGGGCCGCGCCATCGACGGCGTTTTGCATCTGGGTGCGGATCATCTGGGCGCGGGTGAAATCCACGGAAAGGCCGGTGAGCCCCACCATGAACGCCACCAGCAGCGCCCAGATCATGGCGACGTTGCCGCCGCGTGCGCCGCCGAACTGCTTGAGCCCGAACCGCATTTCCCGCCCCAAAACTAGAATTTTGCGCAGGAACGGTACCGCAATGACGTTAATCTCTGATTTGGGAACGTGGTGAATGCGCCGATTTCGGTTGCGACCGCAGGAACTTTTGATATGTATGTGATATCACTTTGATAGAGGAACCCATGGCCCCCGCCCTTCGCAACACCCAAGAACGCCCGGCGAACACCACCAATGGCGGGTTTATGCTGCTGCTCAGCGTGGCGGTGGCGGGCCTCGGCGCCTGGTCGCTCTATGAGCTCATCATCACCGACGAGGCGGTATTCGCCGGAGCGCTGATCCTGCTGAGCCTTGTGCTTACCGCACAGGCGATCGGCTTTTACACGCTGCAGCCCAACGAAGCCGCCGCCATCACTCTGTTCGGCAATTATAAGGGCACCGACCGCACCCCCGGCCTGCGTTGGATGCTGCCCTGGTACACGCGCAAGAAAATTAGCCTGCGCGTGCGCAACGTGACGGGCGAAAAGCTCAAGGTGAACGATAAGCGCGGCAACCCGATCGAGATCGCGGCGGTGGTCGTTTGGCGCGTCACAGATACGGCGAGCGCGTTGTTTGACGTGGACGATTACCAGGAATTTGTGGACATCCAGATCGAAACCGCCGTGCGCGAGATCGCCAGCCATTTCTCCTACGACAACGCCGAGCATGATGAGCCCACGCTGCGCGGCGACGCCGAGGAGGTCTCAAGCCTGCTGCGCAGCAAGCTGCAAGAGCGCGTGGCGGTGGCGGGCGTGATCATCGATGAAACCAAGCTAAGCCACCTCGCGTATGCGCCGGAAATCGCCAGCGCCATGCTGCGCCGCCAGCAGGCCGAAGCTGTGCTCTCGGCCCGGCAGAAGATCGTGCAAGGGGCGGTGGAAATGGTGGAGCACGCGCTCAACCAGCTTTCCGAACGCGATGTTGTGAAGCTCGACGACGAACGCCGCGCGGCGATGGTGTCGAACCTGCTCGTGGTGCTGTGCTCGGATAATGACGCCCAACCCGTCATCAATGCGGGGACGATCTATCAATGACGCGCGCGCCACATCATGCTCCCCCGCACGCGGGGGAGCTGTCGAACGCGCAGC
>DAORMO010000241.1:0-853 GCA_035440585.1 Terricaulis sp. | reverse complement strand
CGCTCCGCTCGGGACCTCCCCCGCAGGCGGGGGAGGAGTGTAGGACGCGCGCATGCCGTCTGACCGCAAAGCCTTCGCGCTGCGCCTCGATCCAGCGCTGCACAACGCCATCGCCCGCCTAGCGGGCGCTGAATTGCGCAGCGTGAATGCGGAAATCGAGTTTCTGCTGCGCGAAGCCCTGCGCGCGCGCGGCGTCAAAATCGAGCCGCCGCCTGAGCCTGATGATAAAGGGGAAACGCCATGAGCGTGCGCAACAAATCGCTGCTGTTTATCGCCATCACCTTCGCGGTGAGCTGGGCGATCGTGATCGGCGGCTGGGCGGCGGGCTTGCATGAGAACCCGCAACTGGCGGTGCTTGTGATCGCGCTCTCGATGTTCGGCCCGGCTGTGGCGGCGATCACATGCGCTGCGCTGTTTGAGAAAGGCCGACGCGTTGAGGCGCTGGGCCTGCGCGCGAAAATCAATTGGTGGTGGCTGCTTGCGTGGCTGATCCCGATGGCGCTGGCGGCGCTGGCGGTGGGCTTCACGCTGATCTTCTCGGCCAATAGCTTTGTGCCGCTGGGCGAGGCCGTGATTGCGGCGGCGCCGGCAGCGCAAGCCGCCTCGCTTCAAGAGCTCGGCCCTGGGGCGCTTGCCGCTATCGTGCTGGTGCAGGCGCTGCTGATCGGCCCGCTGATCAACACGCTGATCCTCACCTTCTCCGAGGAATTGGGCTGGCGCGGCTATCTGTGGGATCTGTGGGCCAAGTTCGGCTTCTGGCGCGCGTCACTCGCCACTGGCGCGATCTGGGGCGTGTGGCACGCGCCGGCCATCTACCTCTTCGGCCACAATTACCCGCAGGACCGCCTGATCG
>DAORMO010000240.1:3728-4334 GCA_035440585.1 Terricaulis sp. | reverse complement strand
TGGTCGCCACGGCGGCGCTGGCCACGTCCACCACCGAGCTGGTGCGCGAGGCGCACACCGAGCTGCTCGCGACGCGGCCCGCCTCGGTGGAGCTGGCGACCGCGCTGGCGCTGCGCCACCCTCACGACTACCTGGCCTTTGCGCACCTGGGCGAGGCCCACCGCGAGAAGGGCGCGGAGCTGCCGTTCTATAATCATGCGCTGCGCCTGCACCCCAACCACCCGGGCTTGCATCGCGTGGTCGCGCGCGCGCTCATCACACGCGGCGCTGTCCGGCAGGCGGCGCTCGAGTATGCGTTCGCGCTTCGGCATAGCGCCGAGGTGGCTCCATTGCTGGGTGAGATCGTTCGGGCGTTCTCGGATCCAGCGCTGGCGGCGCTGGCCATCCCCACGGACTACCCAGTGCCCGAGCACCTGGCGCGGGTGCTGGTACAGGAGAAGGCGCAGCGAGTGGCGCTCCTCTATCTGCAGCGCGTGGCCCAGGAGCACCCGAGCGCACCGCGGGTGGGCGAGCTGCTCTACAACGCGGCGCTAGGCTCGGGCGATCTCGAGCTCGCGGAGAGCGCGGCGCGGCTTCGCCATCGCACCGCTCCAAGCGCAGCTTCGC
>DAORMO010000240.1:2702-3676 GCA_035440585.1 Terricaulis sp. | reverse complement strand
GAGGCCGCCGCGGCGCTCGCCGAGCCAGACCGGCAAGCCGGCAAGCCCGAGGAGCTAGCTGCGGTGCGGCTCTTGGCGTGCGATGTCCATATTGCGCGCCAGGCCTGGGCGGCGGCCCGGACGTGTGTCGAGGGGCTCGCTGACTCGCCCTACGCGGGCAAGCTCTTGCTCGAGCTGGCGCGACGCAAGGCGGCGATCGAGGCCGGCGCCCAAGAGCTGGCGGCGCCGGAGCGCTAGCTCACTTGCCGCCGGCGTCCTGGTACTTCTTGAGGCCGTCTTCCTTGAGCTTGTACTCGGGGGCCAGCGACGAGTGGCAGGCCTTGCAGTCCTTGATCTTGGCCTTCTTCATGAAGGCCTTCATCTGATCCTTGGCGGCCTTCTGGCCCTTGGCGCAGGCAGCCTTCACCTCTTCCGTCTTGAACTCGACCCGGTGGCACTTGTTATCGGCTTGTGCGGCCGGGGCGAAGGTGAGGGCGGCAAAGAGGGTCAAGAGCGAGGCGAAGAGAGTGGTTTTGGCCATGGTCATTCCTTGGTACGGCACAGACGCGGGCGAGAAACCAAAAATTTATAGGGCAGCTCGCGGCACGTGCAATGTTCCGGCGGCAGGTTTGCAACCTGGCGAGATCTCGAGGATCCGCGGAATCCCCTTCGTTAGAGGAGTACATTCAGGTAGCTCGGACTGCCCCCGAGCTGGTTGGCAAAGGCCGTGCGTACCGTGGCCGTTGGCACAGCGAGGTGGCGCTCGAGGATCTCGGCCAGGACCAGGCGGTAATCGTGCACCAGCGATAGTGGGGTGCTGCCATCGACCGAGGCGGGGAGCTGCCAGCTCATCCGCCCCTGATACGCGGCGTCGCCGAAGGGGCGTACGGCGCCCCCCATCACTAGCATCAGGCCCCCGCGACCGTGATCCGTGCCACCATTTGCGTTCTCCTTCACCGTGCGCCCGAACTCCGACATCACCACGATCGCGGTGG
>DAORMO010000240.1:0-2692 GCA_035440585.1 Terricaulis sp. | reverse complement strand
CATGCCACGTGCGAGGAGATCGGTGCGAAAGGCCGCCAGGTTGGTCGCCAGGTCGGCCGTGCTCGCATAGAGCCCCTTGGCCGCGCTGGCGGTGTTGGTGCTCTGCGAGGTGTGGGTGTCCCAGGGCTGATCTCCATCCACGGTGAGCAGCCGCGGCGTGAGCGAGGTGGCGGCCAGGCGCGCCGCCAGGGCCAGGCGGCTGGCAAACGGACTGCTCGCCACGTAGCCGTGGCGCGCGGTGAGCGTGGCAAGGGTCTCGGTGCCCAGCTCCGCGGCGAGCAGGTCGCCATCGGTGCGAGCCTGACGCGCCAGCGTATCGACGGTAGCATCGCCGGCCTCGCCAGCGGCGTTCTTAAACTCTTCAGCTTCGACCGTGCGGCGGCCGACCACTTGGCAACCTTCGAGATCGAGCACCGTGCACGGCACGTGCGCGCCATCTTCGGCGAACACGCGCATCATGCCGACCTTGCGGGCGATAACGCCGGTGCGGCGGAATTTTTCTGCTTCAGCCATCGCGATTACCCGAGCACTTGGATTTGCACGTCAACGCCAGCCGAAAGATCGAGCTTCATCAGCGCGTCGACCGTTTGCGGGGTGGGTTGGACGATATCGAGCACGCGCTTGTGCGTGCGGATTTCAAACTGCTCACGGCTCGTCTTGTCGATGTGGGGCGAGCGGTTGACGGTGAACTTTTCAATGCGCGTGGGCAGCGGCACGGGGCCGATCACCGTCGCGCCCGTCCGCTTTGCCGTCGAGACGATTTCCTTCGCCGACAGATCAAGCGTGCGGTGATCAAAGGCTTTGAGCCTGATCCGGATATTTTGCTGCATCATCGCGCACCAATTCCCAAAAATTTCACGCGCCGCGCGAGGGCGGCCCGGGACGCAAAACACGACGGCGCGGACTTTTCCGCGCCGACGAATTTTGCGCCGCTCCGAGCGGCTTTGGGCTTCAACGAAAGATCCGCAAAAACCGCGACTGGACGGGGCTTTGAAAGCCCCGCGCCTCAAACCCAAAATTCTGCGCCGCAGGAGCGCCGGGGGATGAAGGTCGCGTCAGTTGCGAACCGCGTCTAAGCAAAGCTTACAGCCGGCTCGAAGGGCGCTCAGATACAGATGCGCGGGGGGTGCGTCAAGGCGTGTTTCCCAGCCTATTTAGCATGAAAGCTATTGGCCGATGCGCACCGCCCCCGAGCCGCGGACCTCTTGGCTAACGGCCCCGCTCACCGATTGCACCCGAACATCGCCCGAACCGAAGATTTTCGCGTCCAAACTGCCCACGGCGACCGGCGCATCCACATCCCCGGAGCCGAAAATCGACACGCTGAGCCGCTCCGCTGGGGCGTTCAGACGCACCTGGCCTGAGCCGAAAAGATCAATCTCGGCCTCGGTGACCGCGCCAGATTCAACCACGACGGAGCCCGAACCGCGATTCTGAAGGTTGAGACGCCCGTTCGCCGCCCCAATCGAGACCCCGCCCGAGCCGTTAACTTCAGATTCGACGCTGGCGCGCGCCGCCTCCAACCGCACTTGGCCCGAGCCGCTAAGATCAATCACAGCGTTCTCGACGCCGGCGATGCTCACCTGGCCACTGCCGTTCACATCAATGTCTGCGTCGCCGGCCACATTGGCGGCGACGGCGTGCGCGCAACCATTTACCGCCAATTCAAGCGCCTCAGTCTCGCCGATCTCGGCGCGGCCGGCACCGGTGAAATCCAGGTCCAGCGAACGTGGCGCGCGAATGGTGATCAGCGGCGCCTGGTCATACGAAGCAAAGCCATAGCCGCGCAGCTCTACCCCATCCTCACGGCAGGCGCCGATTCGGCCGCTCAGCAGGCCGTCGATCGTCAGCCGGCCACGCTCAAGGCTGACCGCGGGGGTGGGCGCGGCGCCGGGGTTCTCGATGCTGATTTCCACGTCGCTGCGATCCTCAAGGGTGACGACCACCCGCGCCGCCACATGGCGCAGCCGGATCGCATCCGCCTCATAGGTCTGCGCCGGAACCGCGCCTGGGGTCAGCTCGACCAGCTCGGCCGTTCTGCCGTCATCGTCGAAATGAAACGAGAAGGCGCCATTGCCTTTGCCGAAAATGGCGCCCAGCGCGAAGATCGAAGCCACCACAATCGCGGCCACGAACACAAAACGTTCCATCGCAAGCTCTCCCTCGGCCTTGCGGCCCCTTTTACAGCAGATGCGCCGCGAAGGCGCGCTGGATGCAACAAAAAAGGGCCGCCCGATTGGGCGGCCCTTTCGTCTTAACCCTGAGGCTAAAGACTATTCGAGGATCTTGGCCACAACGCCCGAGCCGACCGTACGGCCGCCTTCGCGGATGGCGAAGCGCAGGCCTTGGTCCATGGCGATCGGGGTGATCAGCTCAACCACCATCTTCACGTTGTCGCCCGGCATGACCATTTCCACGCCCGCCGGCAACTGGCAGATGCCGGTCACGTCGGTGGTGCGGAAGTAAAATTGCGGGCGATAGTTCGTGAAGAACGGGGTGTGACGGCCGCCTTCTTCCTTGGTCAGAATATAGACCTCGGATTCGAACTTCTTGTGCGGCTTGATCGAGCCCGGCTTGGCCAGAACCTGGCCGCGCTCAACCCCTTCACGATCGATGCCGCGCAGCAGCGCGCCGATATTGTCGCCGGCCTGGCCCTGATCGAGCAGCTTGCGGAACATTTCGACGCCCGTGA
>DAORMO010000239.1:4160-4370 GCA_035440585.1 Terricaulis sp. | reverse complement strand
CCTATTGGCCACGCGCGGAGATCAACGCCGATCCAGAGCGGGCGTTCGCGTATGCGCATCCGGTGGATGTTTATAATCTGCAGATCCAAGGCTCAGGCCGGCTGGCGTTTCCGGATGGAGAGCAGGTGCGCGCGGCGTATGCGGCGCAGAATGGCTATCGCTGGCGCTCTGCGCTTGGCGTGCTGCGCGATGCCGGTGAATTGCCGGGTG
>DAORMO010000239.1:973-4122 GCA_035440585.1 Terricaulis sp. | reverse complement strand
CCAGACGCCACGCGCGCGGCGCTGAACGCTGATCCGTCTTACGTGTTCTTCCAAGAAGAAGTGATCACCGATCCATCCGCTGGCCCGCGCGGCGCGGCCGGCGTGCCGCTGACGGCGATGGGCTCAATCGCGGTGGATCCGGCGTTTCATCCTTATGGCGCTGTGGTGTTCGTCGACGGCGCTTATGACAACGCGCCGTTCCGCCGCTTGCTTGTGGCGCAGGATACCGGCGGGGCGATCCGGCGCGGGCCGTTGCGCGGGGATGTGTTTTTTGGCTCGGGCGCGGAGGCGGGCATAGGTGCTGAGCGCATGAACGGCCCGGCGCGCTGGTGGACTTTGACGCCGCGCGCAGCGCCGGCGCCAGTCAGCTAACCCTAACTGCATTGAAACCTTGTTTGCGCGCGCTGTTCAGTTTGGATTCAGCCCTTGCGGCCAGACTGGGTTTGGCGGGGCGTGCGGCGGCAAGGTGCGGGATTATGTTTTGGCGGGTTTTCGCGGGTTTCGCCGCGCTCTGTTCGATGGCGGCGTGCGCATCTTCGCCAGCGCCGATTGTGCGGCATTATCCGCCCGCGCCGTATCAGCAAGCGCCCAGCGGCGGGCTTTACGCCAGCGCGCCGTTTGCGCCGCTGCATGGCGAATTGTTTGTCTGCAACAACGGCGCGGGCTCCAATCTCGGTGAAATCGGCGCGCGCGGTGAGGCGTTGCGCTACAGCCCTTACATGCACACGCCCGCAGGCGCGCTGCTGCGTAATCCAACCGAGACGGCGTGCCTTTCATCAGGTTTTGGTTGGCGCAATTCCATGGGCGGCGCGGGCCGGGAGCACGCGGGGCTCGATCTCGCCAATCGCGGCGGCGGGTTTATCTATGCGGCGGCGGACGGCTGGGTCACGCATGCGGGCTGGCGCGGCGCATACGGCAATGTGGTAGAACTCGATCACGGGCATGGCGTGCGCACGCTCTATGCGCACCTTGCTGAAATCGATCCGCGTTTGGCGCCGGGCATGTTCGTGCCGGCGCGTGCGCCGATGGCGCGCATGGGCGCAACCGGCAACGCCACCGGCGTGCATCTGCATTACGAGGTGATGGTGCATGGCTTGCGCGTTGATCCGCTGCGCTATGGCCCAGCGGAAGAAGCGCCAGTGAGTTGAAGCTTTCTTGGGCCGCCGGCGTCCTCGCCGGCAGCACTTTATCCGTTTGTGATGGCGCTTGAAGCAAGTAGCCATGCCGGCGGGGACGCCGGCGGTCCAAGGTTTAGTCGCGCGGGGCGGGCACGTGCACGCCCCCAACAGGGCGCTCACGCAAGGTTTCGCGCCGGCAGCGGAACAGCTCCGCAGGGCGGCCGCCAGCGCTGGCGTCAAACTCACCCGCGCCTTCGACGAGGCCCGTGCGGTCAAGCAAGCGGCGGAAATTCTGTTTATGCAGCGAAAGTCCGGCGATGGCTTCGACGAGACGCTGCAGATGCAGCAGCGTGAAGAGCTCGGGCGCAAGCTCAAACACCACAGGCCGATATTTGATCTTAGCGCGCAGGCGTGAAATCGCGGTGGCGAGGATGCGGCGGTGATCGGAGGCCATCGGCTCGCCCAAGCCCGGCGCGCGGATCATCGGCGGGGCGGCTTTGTTTTCAAACCGCGCGCTGTCACGCGCAGCTTCCGGCGCAAGGCCGGCTTCGTAGAGCAACTCGTAGCGATCGAGCGCGCGTTCTTCGTTCCACACTGCGCCATCAAGCGCGAAGGCGAGGCGCGCGCGGTTGCGCCGATCGGCGCTCAGCGCTGGCGTTTCTAGCGCCCATTGCAAAAGCTGCGGCGCGATCAGCTTATCGATCAGGGCCGGGCGGCCTTCGCGCCAATCTTCCCAAGGGAAGAAATCATACCAGCTCTGCCATTGCGCGCCGGAGCGGTTCAGCACCGCGCGCGTGGGGGTGAGCGCGAGGTAGGAGATGGAGATCAACCGGTCGGGCCCTGCGCCCTTCATATCCGGCAGCGGCGTTTCGCGGCCGCGATCGCCGAAGGTGTAAAGCTGCTCGGCATAGCCGATGTCGAAGCCGGTCTGCTCGGCCACCCAGCGGCGCAGGGAGAGCTCGAGCGTGCGGTCCCCGGCGGGATCGAACGGGCCGAAGGGCAGGCCCGCGGTGTTGGCGTCATCATGGGTGACGACGACGAAGGGCTCATCCTCCGTCACGGCCACGATGGCGGCCGAGAGCCCAAGCACCACGCGGGGCGCGCTCAAGGATGTGCTCGGATGATGCGCATGCGCAGCGACATTAAGCTGGATCGATGAGGGAGCGGAAGCGTTTGAGGAAAGCTTCCTGCACCGCGGCTGTTTCCATCGGCTTGAGCTTGAGCGCCATGCCGCGCGGCGGGCTGCCAAAAAAGCGCTTGGCTTCGGCCTCGGTAAAGCCGGCGAGTTGCACCGCTTCAAAATAGGCGCAGATAATGTCCGCGCGCTTGATCGTGGTTTTCACGATGGCGGGCATTTGCACGGGCAGGCCAAAGCGCAGATGCACGGCGGCTTCAAGCTTGGCTTCAAACGCTTTGTAATCGAGCCCGAGCGCGGCTTTGAACGGGGAGATCATATCGCCGATCACATATTCTGGCGCATCGTGCAGCAGCGCCATGAGGCGGCGCTTTTTATCCCATTCGGGCGCGAGCTTGCGGCAGATGTCTTCCACCACCAGCGAATGCTGCGCCACCGAGAAGGCGTGCTGGCCGATGGTTTGCCCGTTCCATCGGGCCACGCGCGCGAGCCCGTGGGCGATGTCCTCGATCTCCACATCGAGCGGGGAGGGATCGAGCAGATCAAGCCGCCGCCCCGAAAGCATGCGCTGCCAAGCGCGCGGGGCGGGCGGAGCGTTGGATTGTCGCGCGGTGCGCGCCATGCGCTTGCCTCAAGGTTGCGTGCGCTCAATGTAGTGTGCGCGTCCGCGCTGGGTAAGCGTGTTCGCCGGTGGGGAACACCTGTTGATTGTTGCGCAAGCGGGCCCAAGGCGCCGATTGCCTTTGCCGCCTGCTTCGCCACAATAGCGCGCTTCGAGGGGAGGACGGCATGATTCAATCTGGCCTGCGGGCGGGTGCGTTCGGTTTGCTGCTGCTGGCGGGCGCCTGCGCGGGCTTTGATCCGGCGCCGGATGCGCCGGTCTCGCCGCGGGCGGA
>DAORMO010000239.1:611-867 GCA_035440585.1 Terricaulis sp. | reverse complement strand
CGCCTGCACCGCGGCGGGCGGCGAATTGCGCCAGATCCGCGTCACCGCCTATCCCGATAGCCGGGGCAACCGGGCGCGCGGCGAGGCCGAAATGCGGGAGCGCGGGGCCCGCATCCGGGCGGCGCTCGTGGAAGCCGGCGCGCCCAACAGCGCCATCCGCATCGTGCGCCCCCGCGGGGAGCACGGCACGATCATGCAGCGCCGCGCCGAGATCGTTGCTGATCTTTGGTAATGCCGGTTTCTGCGCTGCGGCGGG
>DAORMO010000239.1:0-601 GCA_035440585.1 Terricaulis sp. | reverse complement strand
CGCCCGTCGCGCGCAAGGGTTGGCTAAATAGAGAAACCATCGCACTATCGCCCCGCACTCGGGTGCGGACATCGAAGATCGGGCGAAGCGCCGTTGGGAGCGGAGCGATGTTTTTTTGGTTCCTTATCGCGGTGGGGCTGGTTGTCGCCCTGACTTTGCTGGGCGCATTTCTCTCGCGCCATGACACGGGCGATTGGGAGCGGAACGAAGATCGCCCCATCGGCCCCTGGTCGGATATGTGATCGCTTGCGCGCGCCGCGTTTCGGCGGCTTAAATCGCGGCGGGAGCAAACGCCGTGCAGATCAGACGCGCCGTTCAGCGCGATAGCGCCGCCATCGCAAGCCTCGCCGCCGCCGCTGCGGCCGAGGATGGCGTGGTGTCGGCCCTTGAGATGGATCGCGTGCGCGCGCATGCCTTTGGCTCCAATCCCTTGTTCGAGGTCTGGCTGGCCGAGCCCGGACGCAATGCAGCGCCGGCGGCGCTGGCGGTGATCTCCACGAGCTACGATTTCCGCCGCGCGTGCCCTGGGGTGACGCTGTGCGAGCTCTATGTCGCGCCTGAGGCGCGGCGGCTGGGGCTGGCGCGGAAGCTGATGTCGGCG
>DAORMO010000238.1:0-4374 GCA_035440585.1 Terricaulis sp. | reverse complement strand
CCTCGGCTTCGACCAGGGCAAGCTCGGCGAGATTCGCAAGGCGCTGAACGAGGACGTGCTCTCGGGGAAGATCCCTGGCGCCTACCTGCTCATCGGCATGTGCGACGTGCAAGGCGATCACCTTGCATGGAGCGTGATCGGCTACGGCCGCGGCGCGGAATGGTGGCTGGTCGATCGCGGAAAGATCCTCGGCGACCCTGCCGGCGAGACGGTGTGGGAAGAATTGGGCGAAGTGCTCAAGCGCCGCTACCGGCATGCCGAGGGCGGCGAGATCGGGATCGAAGTGTTCGGCGTGGACACCGGCTTCAAGAGCCATCACGTCTATGCGTTCTGCGGCCAGCACCCCACCGCGCGCGCTCTCGACGGTTTGCCCGGTTGGAATCGGCCGTACATCGGCAAGCCCAAGCGCGTGAAGGCCAAGCTCGACGGGAAGATCGTCGGCTCAACGATGCTCTACCCGACCGGCACATGGTCGCTGAAATCGGAATTGGCCTACAGCCTGCGCCTCGCCATCGAGAAAGGCGTCGTGCTTGATCAGGATGGACTGCAGCACGGCAATAATGCACCGGGTCGTGCGCACTTCCCGCGATGGGTTGATCAGGATTACACGCGCGAGCTGGTCGCCGAGCACGTTGTCGAGGACACGTCGAAAGGCAAGATCACCCGCGTGTGGAAGCTGCGCAAAGGCTTCCGCAACGAAGAAACCGACGTTTACGTCGGCACGCGCGCCCTCGCCTACGGGCTTGGTGTTGGCGTGCCGAAGTCCGAACGCGAATTTGATTGGGATGCAGCGCGCGCCGCCATCGTCGGCGAGCACGTTGCGCCGCGGCCGGCGCTTGCCGCGCCACCACCGCCACCACCACCGCCGCCACCGGATGAGCACCCCGGCGGCAAACTCGTGAAGCAGGCGCCGAAGGGTTATTTCTAATGCTGCTCTTCGTCGTCACCGGAGACAAATCCATGAGCCGATTGCTGTTGGCCCTGCGCAATTACAATCGCCCAGGCCAAGCCTTGCACGACGACGAAGCCGAACTCGTCAACGCGCAAACCGAACGACTCGCTGAGGCGCGCGCCAACCTTGAAGCCGCGCTCAATGATCCAGCCCCCGCCCCGTCCGAGGAAGGGGCCTAAGCATCATGGCGCTGTCGGCGGATGATGCGGCATGGCTGCTTGAGCTGAAGGCAGCGCGGCGCAAGCTGATTCTTGGCGACAAGCGCGTTAAGATCAGCAGCGGCGGCCGCGCGGTGGATTACACACCAGCCGACCTGCCCACCATCGAGAACGAAATCGAACGCCTGGAAGCCGCCGCCGAAGGCGATGGCACGCCGCGTCGGCGCGGTCGCATCGGGTTTGCGGGGTGGCGCCAATGACGCTCAAGGGCATGCTTAGCGGTGTTGCTAACCGCCTCGGCCTAAAGACCGGCGCAAACTTCCCAGGCACGCATTTCCGCGGCGCAGCCGATAACCAGCCGCAGCTTCGCTGGTGGAAGCCGACGCTCGCCAGCGCCGATCGGGAATATCTCTCCGAGCGCGCCACCATCGTCGCCCGCGCGCGCGAGCTTGACCGAAACAATGCGATCATCACCTCGGCACGCCGCCGCCGCGTGAATGCGGCTGTGGGCTCTGGCTGGCACATCACCGCGCAGGTGGATGGCGCCGCGCTCGGCTTCACGCCCGAGGACACGGCGCGCATCAATCGGCGCATCGAGCAGCTGTGGCGCGAGTATGCCACCAGCCACACCTTTGAGCCCGACGCGCAGCGCCAACTCACGTTCGGCGGCTTGCTCCGCACCGCAGCGCGCTCGCTGTTCATCGACGGCGAAGCATTCGGGCACTTGGCCTGGTCGCCCCGCGAGGCGTGCTCGACGTGGGCCACGCGCCTCGACATCATTGACACCGATCGCGTGTCAAACCCCGATGGCGCGATCGATGAAGATACGCGCCGCGCCGGCATTGAGCTGGATCCGAACACGCGCGCGCCCATCGCCTATTACGTGCGCGAGCGCCACCCGAACGACGTGGGCGTAGACACCGCCGCGCCGACGTGGCGGCGCATTCCGCGCTGGACCCCGTGGGGCCGTCCCAACTTCCTGCACGTTTATGACCGCGATCGCCCCGGCCAAACGCGCGGCCTCTCCAACATCGTCGCCGCCCTCTCGCGCGTGAAGGGCTTTGAGAAGTACGACGAATCCACGCTCGCCAATGCCGCGTTGCAGGCGATGATGATCGGGGTGGTGAAATCGAACGCTGGCCCCTCCGCTGTGAGCGAGAATTTCGGCGTCGATGATCTGCGCGATTTCCATGGACGCCGCGCGGCGCGCTATGGCGACGATCAGCAAATCACGCTGGACGGCGGCATCAATCTGCCGGTGCTCCCGCCCGAGGATGAGCTGCAGCTGTTTACGCAAGGCCGCGAGGTCGCGTCCTTTGAAGCCTACATGCGCACGAACATTCGCCTGATCGCGGCGTGCGTCGGCTCGACCTATGAGGAAACGTCGATGGATTATTCCACGACGAACTACTCATCCATGCGTGCGGCGTTCATCCCGCAATGGCAAGAGACGCTGACCATGCAAACGCTGCTGCGTGATCAGATGGCGCAGCCGTTCTATGTGGCGTGGTTGGAAGAGGCGATCGAAACAGGCCGCGTTGAGCTTCCGCTCGATGCGCCGGACTTTTGGGACAACCTGCACGCCTATACCCGCTGCCGCTGGATCACGCCCGGCAAAGGCTACATCGACGCCACGAAGGAAATTCAGGCGACGGCGATGGAAATGGAGAACCTGTTGCTCTCGCCTTTCGACGCGGCCGCAGAGCAAGGCCGCGATCTCCGCGACATCGTGGCCGATCATAAGCGCTATCTCGAATGGCTCGCCGAAAACGGCCTCACCGCACCTGCCGGCGGCGTGACGTTGGCTGCGGCGAGCGCGCCGCAAGTGGTGGCCTCCCCCGACGCGCGCCCCTCGGAATCGGCGGCGTAAGGAGCGCACCATGTCTATTCACCGCATCGCCCGCTATGCCGGGCGCCCGCTGCTCATGACTGAGCCGGCGGCGCGAGAGCTTGCCCTGCGTGCGCTCAGCTTCGATGCGGGCGCGATGCGGCATGAGCGCTTGGCGCGGCAGCCGGCGAAATTCCTAAAGCGCCTTGGCGTTGGCGCGTATGCACAACCCGATATGGCCGATGGGCCGATGCAACCCGCCGCCTATGCGCCAAGCTTTGCGAGCGCACCCGAGCACGAGGGCTTTGGCTGGACGCTGTGTGACGGCATCGCCTGCCTTGAGATCGATGGCGCGCTCATGGATCGCGGCTTTAGCTCAATCTCCGGCTCTGTGTTTTGGGGATATGACGCGATCGGCGCGGCGCTGCATGAGGCGCACGCCGACGCCCGCGTGAAGGGCATCTTTATCCGCATGGACTCCCCAGGCGGCGTCGTCAGCGGCACGCTGGAGGCGCTGACAGAGGACATGCGATCGCTGCGTGAAACCGGCAATGAAGATGGCAAGCCCATTTTCGTATATGCCGACATGGCCGCAAGCGCCGGCTATTGGATCGCGTCACAGGCCGATCGCATCTTTGCCCCCGCCGTGGGCATGGTTGGATCGATCGGCGCGGTGATCGTGCATGAGGATCATTCCGAAGCGCTGGAAAAGCACGGCGTTAAGATCACGCCCATTCAGTTTGGCGCTAAGAAAACCGATGGCGCCTGGTTTGCTCCGCTGAGTGAAAGCGCGCGTGAAGATCTGCAAGCCGAGATCGATGCGGTTGGCGAACGCTTCCTTGCGGACGTGAGCGCGGGCCGTGAGTTTCTATCGCGCGCCAAGCTGCTCGCCACTGAGGCCGGTTGCATGATGGCGTCGCACCCCGATCCCGCGCGCTCTGGCATTAAGCTAGGCTTGGTGGACGAAATCGCGCGCGAAGAGGACGCCTACCATTCCCTAATCGCCCACGTGCGTCATTCCGCTCTGGCGATTCACACCCCTTCCGTTTCCGCTTCCAGGGCCGCGCCGCCGCCCCGAAAGCGGCTCACCCAAAAAGCGGCGCGCAAATAGTGGAGAAATCCATGTCGAGTAAACTCGCGCGCATCAAAGCCGTGTTGTCCCGCAAAGCTTTGAGCGAAGAAGAACAGGAAGAAAAGATCGATGAGATCGTGAACGAGGACGAAGAGTCCGAGGGCGAGCCGCCGGTCGAAGAGGATGAAGAATCCGAAAACGCCGCCGAAGGCGAGGATGAGGAAACCGAGGCCACGGACGAAGAAGATCCCGAAGCTGAGGACGAAGAAGAGCAGCCCAGCGCCAAGCGCGCGGCGGCCGCTCTGAAATCGGCTCGCCGCATCGCCGCCTCGAAAGAGGCAAAGGCAAATCCTGGCTTTGCGCT
>DAORMO010000237.1:3948-4409 GCA_035440585.1 Terricaulis sp. | reverse complement strand
GCGCGCGCCCTCTCCCCGCAGGGCCAGATTTTGCGCGCGAGCATTTTCAGCGGCGCCGAAGCGGACGCTGCGCTCGCGCAACTGGGCTACAGCCCCTCGCCCTATGCGGTTACGCAGCGCAATGGCGCCTACCGCAGCGCATCACCTAGCGCAGAGGCGATCGCGCGCGACACCGCGCAGCTCGAAGCCGACGCCGCGCGCGGGATCATCGCCCCAGATTTTATTATCGACGCCGCCTTGCCGTTGGTTGAAGCCGCCGCCGCGCGCGCGCCGCAGGACGCCGCGACCGCATTGGCGGCGCAAGCGGCGGCGCTCCGCTTATCGCGCGCCCAAGCCAGTGCGGAGTCTGGCGCGTGGCGGCTGCCGCATGGCGAAGCGTTCTATCGAAGCGCACTGCAATTTTATCTCGGCGCGCCGGTTGAGCCGATCGAAGCGCATGAAGCAGCGCTTGCGCATGTAGC
>DAORMO010000237.1:0-3935 GCA_035440585.1 Terricaulis sp. | reverse complement strand
ACGCTATTCTCCGTCAACACGGGCTGACACGCGGCGGCGTGGGCGAGCGCCTTCGTGCTTTGGCCAATGACCCAAGCGCGCGCATTCCCGCAAATGAAGCAGGCCGCGCCGCAGCCTTAGAAGCCATGCAGCACGCGCTGGAGCGCGCCCGCGCATTGTGCGCGCCGGCGTTCGCGCGGCCATTGCCGCCCGCATCCGTCCGCGCCGTGCCGATGGCCGAAGAAGCTGACGGAACGCGCGGCAGGCGCGAGGGCGGCGCCTATATCGTCGATCTCGGCGGCCCGCGCCCGCTTTGGTCTCTAGCCACCGTGGTGTATCACGAAACCTTGCCAGGGCACGGCGTTGAAGCGGCCTATCAAGCCAATGCGCATGCGCCAGCGCTGCAGCGCCGCTACGCCAGCGGCTTCAGCGAAGGCTGGGCGACATACGCTGAAATGCTGGCCGATCGGCTTGGCGCCTATGAGGGCGATGCGCTCGGCCGCCTTGGCTATCTGCATTGGATGCTGTTTCGCGTTGGCCGCGTCGTGATCGATACCGGGATGCACGCGCTGCGTTGGAGCCGCGCGCGCTGCATCGCTGAAATGCGCGCCATCCAAGGCGAGAGCATCGCGTTTGTAAGCATCGAGGAGGATGTCAGCCGCATCGCCGCCCAACCTGGCGCGGCCGCCGCCCAAGGGCTTGCCGCGCTGCATCTGGCGAAGATCGCGCCGGAATTGAACGCCGCGCTGCCGCGCTTTCATGACGCCGCGCTTGCGCACGGCCCGCTTTCCCCTCCCGGCCTCGACGCCGCGCTACGCGCAGGCGCATAAAAAAAGCGCCGGCCTGGAGAGAGGCCGGCGCTGGTTGGAGGTTGGGAGTTTGCGCCGCTTCAGTATTTGAAGCGGAAGCCGAGGAAATAGGAGCTGCCATACACGTGGTAGAATGAAGGACGCCCATCCGGGGAGAGAATCTGATCGCTCTCCTGGTCGGTGAGGTTGAGCGCTTCCAGCGTCAACGTCATGCGATCGCTCACTTGATAGGAGGCCGAAGCATCCACGTTCAGCGTGCTTTCCGTGCTTTCCGAGGCGTTGCCGTTCCGGCCGGGAATGGTGGTGATGTAGGCGCTGCGGTAGGAGCCCGAGACGCGCGCCGAGAAGCGCTCATCTTCGTAATACACCGTCGCGTTCCACGATTCCGGCGAGAGATTGACCAGCTCCGCGCCGCTTTGCACGACCACGATCGGGAAGGTCGGCGCCGGGCCGTTGCCATAGGTGTCAAAGCTCGACGTGACATTGGTGTAGTTGCCGATGAAGCCGAAATTCGACAACGCGCCAGGCAGGAAGAAGAACGGCAGCTGCAGCGAGATTTCGTAGCCTTCCACTGTGCCGCCGGGCGTGTTGATCGGCTGGTTGAACTGCCAATCGGAGTCAGCGGGCGAGCAGGTGCCAGCCGGCGCGCCGGAGCAAGCGGCGATCGCCAGCGCGTCAGGCAAGCCAAGCGCGTTGCCCGTGTAGACGCCAGTGGTGCGCAGCGTTTGCACGTAGCTCGTCACGTCCTTGTAGAACAGCGCGACGGAGAACAGACCCTCTTCCTGGAAATAATATTCAAACGACAGATCGTACGCATCGGCGCGGAACGGATCGAGCGCGGGGTTGCCCGCCGTGACCGACTTATTGTTGCCGCTGCGCTGCACGGCCGCGCCGGGATTGAGCGAGCCGAGCCCAGGGCGCGACATCACCTGCGAGGCGCCAAAGCGGATGAGGAAATTCTCAACCGGCTCGATCGTCAGGTTCAGCGACGGGAGCGTATCGTCGTATGAATTGGTGACGCTCTGCTGCACGGGATCACTGGTCACGGTGTTGTAGGTGTAACCGATAGAGGTGACGTCGGTTTCCACATAGCGCACGCCGATGTTGCCGCGGAACGGCATGCTGCCGATCGAGGCGTCCCAGCCCACCTGGAGATAGGCGCCTTGCGTCTCTTCCGTGATCGCGGCGTTGTTGCCGCTGATCGGCTCCATGCCCATCGGGAAGACGCTGGTGTCGTAGAGGTTCCAGAGATTGGCCGCAGCCCGCACATCCGGAACCACCCAGGTCATGCCGTTTGAGGAGATCGTGCGTGCGTAGCTGTCACGCGCGCTCGCCGCCGCAAAGCCCGGGATCGTGCTTTCGATATTGGCGTTGGTCGAGCCGTTCCAGCGGCGCAGCTCGGTGGTTTCGTACTCATAGCGGTTGGCGTTGGCGCCGCCGCTGATCGTCAGCCAATTGGTGGCGTCAAAGTCGAAGTCAGCCTTCACCGTCTCGAAGATGTTGTCCACGGTGATCGGGCGCAGGCGGATCTGCGACAGCGTCCACGGCGCGGTCGAGGCCACGTCCACGGTGCCGAAATTGAATGTCGGAATGCTGCCATTGCGATAATCGTAGGAATAGCCATCCGCGTCCGCGACATCCCATAGCAGCGTGGTTTGCACCGGGTTGTCGTGCTTGGATTCTGAACGGCCAATCAGGCCCGAAACCGAGAAGCGCTCGCTGAAGCGGTGACGCCCCTCCAGGGTGTATTGCGTGAACTCGGTGGAGAGCTCGTCAAAGCGCATTTCCGAGCGCAGATCGACGTCGTTGAAGAGCCCGTACACAAGCGTGTTGCCCTGGATCTCGTAATCCAAAACATCAACCGCGCCGATGGCGCTGGCGCCAGTGGTGGAGAACACAGGCGCTTGGATGAACGTCTCCATGCGCGTGCCGTCATGGTTGGCGTAGAGCAGATCGAAGGTGACGTCAGTGGCGTTGCTCGGGCGCCATTGCAGGCTGCCGGTGATGCCGAGGCGGTCGTAGGTGCTCTCATAATAATCGAGGCGCGGGATACGCGGGCGGAAGGCGTTGCTCACCGCCGCCGCATCGCCGACGACGCTTTGGAAGCCGCCGCCATTTTGCCAGCGCACCGTGCTGGCGCCCTCTTCAACCGCGTTGCGGCTGGAATAGGCGACAGAGAACAGCGCGCCGATTTGGCCATTGGCCCATTGGTTGGCGATCAAAATCGCCATGCGCGGATCAATTTCGTCCGAAAGGTCGTTGTAGCCGGCCTGGCCGCTCACAGCGAGCGTGAAGCCGTCAAAGTCAAACGGGCGCGAGGTGCGCAGATCGACGGTGGCGCCGAGCGAACCTTCCTCAACGTCAGCCGACGCCGTTTTGCGGACGGTGATGTTGTTGAACAGCTCGGAGGCGAAGATGTTGAAGTCGAAGTTACGGCCGCGGTTGGCGCCGCCTTCGGCGTCGGTGCCGCCGGTGGTGGTCAGCGCTTCCATGCCGTTGATGCGGACGCGGGTGAATTGCGCGCCAAGGCCGCGCACTGAAATCTGCCGGCCCTCGCCGCCGCCGCGCGTGATGGCGACGCCCGGGATGCGCTGGATCGATTCAGAGAGGTTGAGGTCGGGGAAGTCGGCGATGTCTTCGGCGACGATCGCATCCACCGCGGCCACTTCGCGGCGCTTGATGTCCACGGCAGCTTGCAGCGAGCCGCGGAAGCCGGTGACGACAATTTCCTCTTCGTCCTGAGCGTGCGCAACGCCGCCGCCCATCGCCATGCCGAGTGCGATCAGTGACGCGCTGGTCCAGCCGAAAATTTTCGATGAGTTCTTTCTGTCCGCCATAACGGTCCCTCCCCGGGCGCTCAGGAGCGCGTCCAGCTTAGACCGGACCGCCCTTAAAGCTGCGTTTCATCCCTATGACACCGCTTTCTTGGTTTTTGCCACCGGTGTCTAAGCCAGGGTTAGAGAAGTCTGGACGCGATGGCAAGGGGTTAGGGAGGCAATTAAGGACGTCACGGGGCGGGGTTGTGGCGCCGGCGCCGCACTTTAAAGCGCGCTATGCGCCACAATCCCACCCGTTAGCGTTAACATCGGCTTGGCGGCGGGAATCGCCTGCGCAGCGGCTTGCATCAGATCGACGGAGAAAACGCTG
>DAORMO010000236.1:352-4428 GCA_035440585.1 Terricaulis sp. | reverse complement strand
CTACAACGAGCGCGTCGCTGACGCCCTCGAGCGCGGCGAAAAGCTCGAACGCACGCTGCATGCGGGCTTCGATCCCTCAAGCGGCGAGCCGATCTACGAAACGCGCGAGCTGCCGCTTGAGCCGATGCCCTACATCGTCGTCGTGATCGACGAGATGGCGGATCTGATGATCACCGCCGGCAAGGAAATTGAAGCCGCCGTGCAGCGCCTGGCGCAAATGGCGCGCGCCGCCGGCATCCATGTGATCATGGCCACGCAACGCCCCTCGGTCGATGTCATCACCGGCACGATCAAGGCCAATTTCCCCACGCGCATTTCGTATCAAGTCACCAGCAAGATCGACTCGCGCACTATCCTGGGCGAGCAAGGCGCCGAGCAATTGCTTGGCCAGGGCGATCTTCTGTTCATGGCCGGCGGCGGCCGCATCCGCCGCTTGCACGGCCCCTACGTGACCGACGCCGAAGTCGAGCGCGTGGTCGCCATGCTGAAATCGCAAGGCGCGCCGGTCTATCGCCAGGATGTCACCGAAGAGCCCGGCGAAAACGCCGACAGCGACAATCCCGAGCTGTTCAGCGACGGCGAAGGCGGCGACGGCGATCTGTTCGACCGCGCCATCGAGATCGTGAGACGGGACCGCAAAGCCTCAACCTCCTACCTCCAACGCCGCCTCTCCATCGGCTACAACCGCGCCGCAACTTTGATCGAAAAGATGGAAAAGGCGGGGATTATCTCGGAAGCGAATGCTGCGGGTAAGCGGGATATTCTGCTGGATGAGGTGGAGGAGGATTAGGGGTTAGCGCCCGTAACCTTCTTGCTTTTTTTGGTACGCCGCCTCCCACGCGCGGCCGCGATCAGCGGCGCGGCCAGCCGCTCATAGAGGCCGAACAAGTGCTCGACGCGGGCGCGATCTGACTCGAACGGCTCGCGCCGATAAAGCCGATCCACCGCTCTATCGAGATCGCGATGCGCGACGCGCAGATCTGCCGGCATGAGATCGGGATTGTAGAGGTCGGCCAGGGTCGCGCCTCGATGCGCCGCGCGCGCATCCAGCACCGCCTGCGCCGACGCCTCGATCCGCTGCTTCTGAGCCGAATCCGCCTGCGGCCAGGGGAAGGTATTGTAGACGATACCAATGGAGTACCGGTAGTCGCTCTTCAATCGCCCGCCTACATTGCGCAGCCAAGCCATGTGCATCGACGATGTGAGAATGCCGAAATGGTAGCGTTCCGCGTCCGGCATTGTGTGAACGAGATTGCTAGGAATCGTTGGAGGCGAAAGCCAACCAATCGGCACATAGGCACGGCGCTCTGAGCTCACCTCGGGCATAACCAAGTAGGGCCGATCCGGCAACGTCGTGACTTCAAATCGCGTTGGATAGTCAGCAAGTTCGCGGGTCTTCTTCTTGGAACTCCTTAGACGAAAATCGCGCACGGCCGAGATACGCGCGGCCACCAGAGGCAACGATCGCAGCTCCCCTGCGCTCGCGGCAGCCGCATACAAAATCCATCGCTCGTTGCCGTTGATGTACTCCTGCGACCCGACAACAGGCCTAAATAGAGAAGCGGCAGCAGGCTCTCGCAGTATGAACTCTGCCTTCTGTTCACGATCAAAAAGATAGTGCCCGCCGTCAACGAGTTTTGATCCCATGCGAAAGCGCGGCGCGTCCACCACCATTGGCTTCGACACTTCACGCACAACAACGTGAGGATCGGCGAGGCGCGTTGCGTCAATAAGATAAGGAGACAGCGCAGCGTGTCGACTCTCGACCGGATCGCCTTTCAAGTCCTCGTATGAGAATAACCTTTTCTCCTTCGGTGTACTATTCGCGGATGTAAGGCCAACAATAACCACGTGAACGTGCGCAGCGCCGCGTGCTTCGCTTTCCCAGGCAAAAGTCCGGTGCGCAAACGATATTTCAATCCCGTAGCGCTCAAACAGAATTGGCCAAAGTTGGGCCACCTGTTCGCCCTGAGTGATCGAGTTGGTGGCGACGAAACCGATTTTGATGTCGGCGGCCCGCGCATATTCGCCCGCTTTGATAAACCACGCCGCCACGTAATCTAATGAGCCGGCGCCGCCGCCGTCAGCGTCAACCAAACGCGCCATTTGCGCTCGCTGCGTTTGCGACTGAAAGCTCTGGCCCGAGAAAGGGGGGTTGCCCATCACGTAGCTGCACGCCTGCGCCGGCAGCACTTCGTTCCAATCGATCTCCAAAGCATCGGCGTGCTGAATGTGCGGCGATTGCTTCAAAGGGATGCGCGCGTAATTCTCCCCGAATTCCAGCGAAAGGCGCACATTCATAATGTGATCCATCATCCAAAGCGCCACCTCGGCAATGCGGGCGGGAAATTGGCCGAGCTCAATGCCGTAAAATTGCTCCACCGAAAGCTTGGAGAGGATCGAAATATCGAGAATGCGTGACCCGCGCGGATAAATCTCGCGCAGCAGCTCAAGCTCCATCTCCCGCAATTCGCGGTAGGCAATGACCAGGAAATTGCCGCAGCCGCAGGCCGGATCGATGAATTTCAAGGCCGCGAGTTTTTCGTGAAACGCGCGCAGGCGCTGCTCGCGGCCGGTCTTCAGCCCCTTGATGTGCGCCAGCTCGGCCTGCAGCTCATCGAGAAACAGCGGTTCGATCACTTTGAGGATGCAGCGCTCATTGGTGTAATGCGCGCCTTCCTTGCGCCGCGCCACCGGATTCATCACGAACTGAAACAACGAACCGAAAATGGCCGGCGAGATCGCATCCCATTTGAAGCTGCATGCCTCCAACAAAAGATCACGCATCTTCTTGTCAAAGCTCGCCACCGGCAGCCGCGCGGCGAACAGATCGCCGTTCACATAGGGAAACGCCGCCAAATCCTCATCGAGGCTTTTCTGCCGTGCGCCTTCGGGCGTGTTCAGCACCTCAAACAGGCTGTGTAGCCATTGGCCGGTATCGGCGCCATCCTCGGCGGTGCGCGCGACGATCAACTCCTCCAGCATACCGCGCGTTTGGAAAATACCGGTATCGTCCGCGAACAGACAAAACAGCAGCCGCACCAGGTAGCGCTCAAGATCGGGCCCGGCATAGCCGGCGCCCTTGAGGGCGTCGTGCAGCTTGCCCATCAACTCGGCGGCGAGGATGTTGACGGGATCCTGCTCGCGGAAGGTGCGCTTTTCGACACCGAGGATGAAGCCGAACTTCTCGACATTCGCCGGCAGCGCTTCGAGCGCGAACATCGCGTTCTCGCCTGTTTCGAGATCGAGCAGGTCGAAGGTCTGAAAATCGCAGACGAGGATGTAGCGCGGCAGCTCAGCGTTCTTGATGCCGGTGAGGTAATTTAGCGCCTGCGCGCGCGCGCGGATCAGGTCAGCGCCGGCGCTCTTGTGCTCGGCCACCAAGACGCCGGGCCAGAACAGATCGATCCGCCCCTGGCGCGCGCCGGCTAACTTTACCCGCGCCTCGAAACTGGCCGCGCCGCGGCGCTTCGCGCCAAATATGTCGAAGAAGGCATCGTAGAAACTTTTCGCCTCGCCGGATTCGTAGGTTTCGCCGGCCCATTCGTCAGCGAAGGCTTTGGCGCGAACCCTGATCTCGTTCCAACTTAGCCGCACCTATCCCTCACTCGCCAACTGCAAGTTGTTGGTATTGCTTCGGGCACAAAAAATCTATCCTCCCCCCTCCGCACCTCGCGTATCATGCCCCTGTCGCGTCCAGCGGGAGCAGGTGGATCCTCTGTTCGGCCATCGGGCGCGGCGCGGAGAGAGCGTGACGCTCTGATGGAGGAAGCCCAGCCCCGGCATTGTCGCGGTGTCGGAAGAGGGCTCCGGGCAAAGCCTGCGTGCGGCGCGAACGCTGCGGGCCGCGTTACCGGGCGCATCAGCGCCAAGCCCGTGCGAGGCCGCCAAGGCCGAAGCGCGGAAGTAAACCTGGGACCGTGCGAACATCACGGCCAGCACGCCGCCGGGCGAATGAGCCAAGGGTGTGAAACACCGCCCTGCGCCGGCCCGGCGCCCAACCCTCCGCACGGGGCGCGTCGAACGCGCGGCGTTGCTTTACGCAACGTCTGCTTGAGCTAACCCGGCGCGTTCTG
>DAORMO010000236.1:0-336 GCA_035440585.1 Terricaulis sp. | reverse complement strand
CCCGCCATTTTCCCAAACCGCCGCAAGCGGGCGCGGCCGCGCGCGCCAGCCCTGCATTTCTCCACAGCGCCTCTGCGTTCGCGCATGCGAAATTCCCTGGAACACTTTGCTGCACTGCCGCATTGCGCATCGTGGCGCGCCTGATTTGTGGGCTTGTCGCGGCTGAAGCGAAGATTCGGCCGCGCCTCCCTCGAACGCCGCGCCGTGCGCGCGTGTAATGCGTGCTTCGGGGGGCGCGCGTGGCGTACGAAATCGTGAATGATCGCTTGGCGCCGCCGCATGCGCCGCTGGGCATGCCGGGCCAGCCGCTGCATGGGCGCCTCGCGCTCCGCCGCG
>DAORMO010000235.1:0-4435 GCA_035440585.1 Terricaulis sp. | reverse complement strand
CGCTGGCTTGGCCGAAGCCGCCTGGCAGGCAAGCACGAAGGGCGAGCCGCGCGGGCCGGCCATCAGCCCGCCCGTCCATTCGATCAGCGGACGGCCCGCCAGGCCCTCCCAGGTGCGCCATAGCGGCGCCGCCCGCCGCGCCAGCCGCACATAGACATCGCCCTCACCAGGGGTGAGGCGCATGATCCGCGTATCGCCATGGGAGGAGCCGCGCTCATGCATCGGCTCAAATTGCTCAAAGCCGTAGACCTGATGGCCGGCAAGGCTGAGCCGCGCACAAATGCTCAGCCCCGCTATACCCAGCCCGACGACGGCGATTCTCATCCCATCGGTATAAGCGGGCTTTTGCGCGCGGGGAAAGCCGCTAGCGTTTGGGAATGAGTCTCAAAGATAAGATCAAGGCCCAGGTGGAGGCGTTTGACGCCTTCGCGCGCCCCTGGGCGCAGCGCTCGAAATGGCATGGCTGGGCGTTTGAGTTTCTCAAATTCGGGCTCAAGCAGGCCTGGGCCTGCCTGTTCGGCGGGGCGATGCTGGCGCTGCTGGTGGCCACGCACTTGTTCTGGCCGGAGAACGCGCCGATCGCGCGCTATGATTTTCTGGTGGTTGCGGCCATCGCAATCCAGGGGCTGCTGCTGGCCACGGGGCTTGAGCGCTGGGAGGAGGCGCTTGTCATCCTCATTTTCCACATCGTCGGCACCATCATGGAGGTGTTCAAGACAGCGCAGGGCTCTTGGATTTATCCGGAGCCGAGCCTGCTGCGCATTGGCGATGTGCCGCTGTTTTCGGGCTTCATGTATGCGTGCGTGGGCTCGTACATGGCGCGGGCTTCGCGCCTCTTTGAGTTCAGCTTCATCGCCTATCCGCCGATCTGGGCGACATGGGCGCTGGCGCTTTTGGCCTACGTGAATTTCTTCACGCATCATTTCATCATCGATATTCGCTGGGGCCTGTTTGCGTTTTCGGCGCTGATCTTTTGGCGCACCTGGATTTTGTTCACGCCCGATCGCGCAGCGCGCCGCATGCCGCTGCTGGTGGGCTTTCTGCTGGTGGCGTTCTTTATCTGGATTGCGGAGAACCTTGGCACCTTCGCCGCCGCCTGGGTCTATCCCAGCCAGCGCGATGGCTGGCATCTTGTGCCGCTGGACAAGATGGGCGCCTGGTATCTGCTGATGCTGCTAAGCTGGGTGCTGGTGAGCCTGGTGCATAAGCCGAGGCGCGCGGAGGGCTAACCGCCAATAAAATGCAGTACGATCTCGCGCGTGTGCGCGGCGCGGCGGTGCTCGAACAGGTAAAGCCCTTGCCATGCGCCCAGCAATGGCGCGCCTTCCTGCACAGGGATGGAAAGGTGGCTTTGCGTCAGCGCCGCGCGGATATGGGCGGGCATGTCGTCCGGGCCTTCGGCGTCATGCACGTAAGGCCCGCTTTCTGGCGCGATGCGCTCGAAATACGCGGCTAAATCCGTGCGCACGTCCGGATCGGCGTTTTCGTTGATCAGCAGGGAAGCGCTGGTATGCCGGCAAAAACAGGAAAGCAGGCCATCGCCAAAGCGCTCCCGCGCGATCCAGGCTTTGGCTTCACGCGTAAATTCGTAAAGGCCTTTGCCGCGCGTTGTGATGCTGAGCGTGTGGAAGGCTTGACGCATGGCGGCCTCGGTGCGTTGGTGGGATGGGTTATAGAACTGGGGAGGGGCGCGATGAAGCGTTTTGGTTTTGCCGCCGTCGCCATGGCGATTTTCGCGTTCGCCGCGCCGGTTGCTGCGCAGGAGATCGTCGTCACCGGCGCGCGGCTGGCGCGATTTGAGGGGCTGCAGACGCCGCACGTCAGCATGACGCGCCGCGCTGACTACGCGATCTTTTCGCTCGTGGTGCGGTCTGACACCCGCGATGAGGCCGCGCGCCGTCAAGAATTGCGCGATGCGCTGCGGGGGTTGCAAAGCCGTGCGCGCGAGGGCGCTGTCACGCTCGCGCTCGTGGATGAAAGCGTCGGCATTGTGCGTGAATTTACGCTGGCGGGCGCCGAAGAGCTGATCCGCCCCGATCGCCGCGCCGATACCAGCATGCTGACGATCCGCCTGCGCACGCCGGTGGGGGAGCGCGATAATCTCGACGCCATCGCCGCCCGCATTGACGCGTTCATCCGGCAGGCGCCAAAGCCGGGCCGTGTGGAAATGGAAAAGGGCGCAATGGAACTGACGCTGGTGAATCCCCAGCAATATCGCGATCCGCTGCTGCGCCAGATCACTGAGGACGGCCGGCGCGTCGCGGCCATGCTGGGCGAAGGCTATGGCGTTGAACTATCAGGGCTTGAGCGCCAAATCGCGTGGCAGCGATCTGGCGAACTCGAGCTGACATTGTTCTTGCCTTACGCGTTGAGCGCCGCGCCTCAGCCGTAGCCCGCAAGCTTCAAGAAGCGATTGCGCAGCTCCGCATCGTCCTTGAAGGCGCCGGTGAATTGGGTCGTCACGGTGGTGACGTCTTTGTGGTGCACGCCGCGCGTGGACATGCACTGGTGCTCAGCGTCGATCAGCACGGCGACGCCGCGCGCGTTGAGCGTGGCGTTGATCGCTTCTGCGATCTGGATCGTCATGGTTTCTTGCGTTTGCAGCCGCTTGGCGAAAATTTCCACCACGCGTGCGATCTTGGAGATGCCGACCACCGCGTCGCTCGGCAGGTAGGCCACATAGGCTTTGCCGAGGAAGGGGGCGATGTGGTGCTCGCAATGGCTTTCCACGTCGATCTTCTTGAGCATGACGATGTCATCGTAGCCGCCGACATCCTCGAATACGCGCTTGAGCTCATCGGCCGGGTTCTCGTCATAGCCGCGGAACCATTCGCGATAGGCGTCCACCACGCGCTTGGGGGTGTCCTTCAGGCCTTCGCGGTTCGGGTCATCCCCGGCCCAGGCGATTAGGGTGCGCACAGCTTCCATCGCGGCCTCGCGCGAGGGGCGGGTCTTCGCCGCCTCTTCAGGCGTGCGCCATTTCAGAATTTCACTCAAAGGGGGTTTCCTCAAGTCTGAGGGACGGAGGTCGAGCCCGGAGGGTCCAGAACGGCTGGCACCGGGACTTAACGCCCGCCCGATTTTCACCTCAGGCGACGGGCCATCCACCTGGCCCGCTTTGCATATGGAGTGTAGCACGGCCCACGGCTAGAACCCACCCCGCATGAATATTCAGCTCTCGAACACGTTGACGCGGCGCAAAGAGCCGTTCGCCCCCGCCGACCCTGGCCGGGTGACGCTCTATGTCTGCGGGCCCACGGTCTATAACACCGCCCATATCGGCAATGCGCGCCCGCCTGTGGTGTTTGACGTGCTGTTTCGGCTGCTGCGGCATGTCTTTGGCGCAGATGCGGTGCTCTACGCCCGCAATTACACCGATATTGACGATAAAATCATCGCCGCCGCCATCCAGCGGGGCGTGCCGATTGGCGACATCACCGGCGCGGTGGAGGCCCAGTATGAGGCCGATATGGGCGCGCTCAATGTGCTGACGCCCAGCTTCCGCCCGCGCGCGACAGAGAACGTGCCGGCGATGATCGCCGTGATCGAGAAGCTGATCGCCAATGGCGCGGCCTATTCCGTGCCGAGCGGCGTTTACTTTTCCGTCGCGGCTGACGCCGATTACGGCAAGCTCTCGGGCCGCGCCCAGGATGATCTCAAAGCCGGCGCGCGCGTGGAGGGGGAGGACGATAAACGCCATCCTTCCGATTTCGCGCTCTGGAAAGCGTCAAAACCTGGCGAGCCTTCATGGGAGGCGCCGTTTGGCGCGGGCCGGCCTGGCTGGCATATCGAGTGCTCCGCCATGATCGAAGAGGTGCTGGGCAGCCCGATCGACATTCATGGCGGCGGCGTTGATCTCATTTTCCCGCACCACGAAAACGAAATCGCGCAAAGCGAATGCGCGCATGGGCGCCCCTTGGCGCGCGTGTGGATGCACAACGGCTTTCTCACCATGGATCGTGAGAAGATGTCCAAAAGCATTGGCAACATCATCACCCCGCGCGAATTGCTTGAGCAAGGCTGGCAGGGTGAGACGATCCGCTGGGCGCTGCTGAGCGCACACTACAAGGCGCCGCTCGATTGGAACGATGATCTCTTGCAGCAATCGCAGGCGAGCCTGGATCGGCTTTACGGGGCGCTGCTGCGCTTGAAGGATGTGGCGGCTGCTGATGTTTCGGCGCCGGCTGCGTTCGTCGAAGCGCTGGCTGATGATCTCAACACGACCGCCGCCATCGCCGCGCTCTCGGCGCTCGCCACCGCCGCGAACGTGGCGAAAAAGCCGGCCGAACAGGCGCAAGCGAAAGGCGAGCTGCTCGCCGCCGCGGCGCTGTTTGGCGTGCTGCAAGCTGACCCGGAGCAATGGTTCCGCGCCAGCTTTGGCGAAGCGGCGGCGGAGATCGATCGCCTCGTGGCCGAGCGCGTGGCCGCGCGCGCG
>DAORMO010000234.1:0-4459 GCA_035440585.1 Terricaulis sp. | reverse complement strand
GGTCAGGGTCCGGTTTCGTTTGGCGCCAACTTGGTGTCCGCTTTTTGCGGAATTGAGGGGCAGATTGCTGTAGCGGCGACACATTTGCACCCTCAAGGCCAACAGCATTCCGGCTAAAGTTCAATACCTAATCCCAACTTCAGGCCCAGCGTTTTCGCTGCTTCCCGCCCGTATTTGAAATCAAGCTCTTGGCCGTTGACCTGGCCTGAGATGAGTTGATTGAAGGCGCGATCCATCGCTGGCTTCCACGGCACGAGCGTCGCGGTCCTGTCCTGCAGAATGAGCGCGAACGACTTGCCGGTCTTATGGATGCGGCTGGCAAAAATCCCTTCAACCCGTTCGCCGTCCTGCGCGAAATGCGGGGTGCGCCCGGTTTGCCGTTCGATCTTCTGGCGCATGTCGTCTCGCTCCCATTCGCGCAAGGTGCGGTGGCTGCCGGGGGCGGGCGCCAGGCGTCCGTAGTCTTTCGTTGCAAGGCCCCAATCCCGGAGCTGCGCCATGCGATCGTCGAAAGCGTTTAGTGCTTCGAGGCCAAAGCCGCGCGGCGGAATTGGATCTTGATCTGACCGGTCAAGCCAGGTTGGCCCCTGATAGCCGATCTGCTTCTCCAGAGGCTGCGAATCGAGCACTCGGATCTCGATGGCTTGGCGTCCGCCGCGCCCTTCGCGCGCCAAGACCTGCGCCTCGTAATCTGCCGGCAGGATAAACCACCCATCCTTGGTGCGCTCGACGATGCCCTCACGCCGCAGCGCCTCGAGCCGGCGCTCGTGCATTTCAATGTAGTTGTCTCGATCGGTGGGCCGGACCTCGCGGTGCCGTTCTGCCGAATAGGACCGCTCCGCCCCAGCGATATCGATAATGGTGCGATCTGAGGCGCGCAGCTCAGCTGGGGTGCGATGAATTGAGACGATGGCGCCATGCTCAACGCCATTGAGCCAGCGTAGTTCTTCTTGACGGCCCACGCGCGCGGTCCAGAAGTGCCCGTCCACGCCCTCAACGCCAATCAGAAATGGCCCGCGTACATCCGAGCTGAGCTTCTCAAAGCCCACCAGCTTGCCGCTCACGCGCTGGCTTGAATGGGCGTCCTCGAGGCGACGTGTGCGCTCTGGTTCAAGCCCGCGATCTTCGCGCGCCATCAGCCGGGCGAGGGCGCGCTCGCGGGCGCGCTCGTCCCCCAGTCGGATGAGCTTGTCCTCCAGCGCCCGATCCAGCCGCCAGCGGTTGGCGGCGAGCCGCTCGGCCAGCTTCCAATCCTCCAACCGGTTGAGCCGCTGAACCAGGGCGCTGCGCCGTTCGGCCGGGAGGTCGGCTATGGAGATTTCATCGCCGCGCGCCGCCGCGCGCAGCGCGTGATCGAACTCCGTCAGCCTGATCTGTTCGGGTGCTCGGCTGATCGCATGGTCGAGGTCGTGGCTAAGGCCGTGCTCCAGGCGCAGGCCAAGCTCGCGCGTAACGATCGCTTCGGCCCGCTCCCGGAAGGTGTGCGAAACGTAAGGCCGGGGGATAACCAGATCGCGCCCATCATCGCGCCGGCCGCGGATCAGCAGATGCACATGCGCGTGTCCGGTGTCGTGATGCTCGGCCGCGATCCAATCAAGGTCAGTGCGGAGGTCTGTCTCAACCTGTGTCATCAACTCGCGGGTGAAGCTCTTGAGATCGGCCATGTCCGCGCCGTGCTCAGGAGAAAGGATCACCCGGAAATGGTGCCGGTCGCCCTCACAGCGTTCGACGAAGGCCGAACCGTCAGCGCGATCGAGTTCGCGATCAAACACCCGCACCTCGTCGCCATCGCGGCCCGCGCCGTCCCGCTCGACATAGAGCGCATGCCGCATCAGCCCGCCCGCGCCACCACCGGAGCGCGCATGAACCACGGGCTTGAGCTTGACGATCACGCGCTGACTACCAGCGGCGCGCGGCTTGACCAGGGTGACCGGGCCGCCTCTGCGCGGGCGATTGTACCGGGCTGCGCGCGCCCGCTTTGAGCTGTGGCTGATGCGGATCTTCGCCTTGGCGTCGTCTGTGACCACCTTGGCGCGTCCGCGCCCGAGCTCGCCTTCGAGTAAGTCTTCGTCGTCTGAGCGCGCCATCACAAACTGCCTCACCTTATGTCAGCGGTTTGATTTCTGCGCCCACCTCGTCGGTAGTGTGTGCGTTCATCTCACAAGGCTTTTCGCGCCTTGGTAAAAATAGATGTGCAGACAAGCCGCTATGCCTTTCGGTACTGCGGCGCATTCTATCTTGCCTTCAATCTCTCGTCCTTTTCCGCGCGATGTCTGCAGATGGCGCATAGACTCAAGCGCGCGCGTTTACGGTGCGCCAGCGTCGATGCTGCGTGAAGAGAGGCGATGGCGTCAGACGCGCTGTTTTTTGGGGCGCCCGCCCAGCTTGCCATTGGCGCGCGCGGCTTGCTGCTTCTCAATCGAGGTGGCGCTGCCACCCTTGGCCCCAAGCTGAGCCGCCATCCAGCGCCGCGAGCCGAGCATGCCCTCAAGCAGAGCGGGCACGTAGAGGTCAGCGTCAAGCCGCGGGAAGTGGATCCCCGTTCCAGCGCCGGTGATCTCGATCTTTGCAAGATCTGCCGCGCTGGCGCCTTTGAGGCCCTGTGCGGCTGCGGCGGGAAAGGCGATCTCAATGTGATTGCTGAGCTCGATCACGATCTTGCCGCTGGTGCGGTCATAGCGCGCGGCCTTGGCAAGTACTTGCTTGGCGCGCCGCACCGCACCCCGCTGGCTGGCGCGTTCGAACTCATCATCAGTATGCGCCATGTATCTCACTCCAGGCCGCGCACATCCGGTCAAGCGCCTCGGTCAAAGCTGCTCTGAACCGTCTCACCTCTGCGCGCGAGAAGCCGTAATTCTCACGCAGCTCCGGCGGGCCGTGCGGGCAATGCAGATTGAACACCGCCTCAGCGTCGCCGCCGATCACATGCACATGCACGGGCCTATGATCGTTGGGATAGACCACGACCCGGCAGCCGAGGATCACCATTATCGTTGGCATAACCTAACCGCTTGGGTTATTGGCGTCAAGCTGGGGAAGGGGCGCGCTCAAGCTGCGCATCGGCGCTTGGCTGCGGCGCGAAGCGTATCGAGCTGATCGGACCACCATTGCATCATGCGCACGCGCTCATCCCAATATTGGGCGCGCGCATAAGCCCGGCGCACCTCGTTGCTGTCGCAATGGCCGAGCTGGCGCTCGATGGCGTCGGCATGCCATTGACCGCTTTCATTGAGCAGTGAGCAGGCCATGGCGCGAAAGCCGTGCGTGGTCATATCGCCATTGTCATAACCAAGCCGGCGAAGCGCGCCGTTGAGGCAATTGTCCGACATGGGCCGCTCCTTGGAGCGGAGCGACGGGAACACATAGCGATCACGACCGGTGAGACGCGCCATCGATTGAAAGATCTCGATGCTCTGGCGCGAGAGCGGCACTTTGAGCGCGCGCCGCATCTTGGTCTTGGGCGCAGGGATCGCCCAGATCGAGGTCTCAAAGTCGATCTCGGCCCATTCGGCCATGCGCAGCTCGCCGGGGCGCACAAACACATGCGGCGCCAGCCGGAGCGCCGCGTGCGTTGCAGGTTGTCCTTCATAGCCGTCGATCGCCCGCAGCAATTCGCCAACTTCGTCAGGCTCAATAATGGTGGCGTGATGGGTGACGCGCGGTGCGGTGAGCGCGCCGCGCAAGGCAAAGGTCGGGTCGTTGCTGGCCCGGCCAGTTGCGATGGCGTAGCGGAACACAGAGCCGATGATGCTGCGCAGTCTCTGCGCTGACTCATAGCGCCCGCGCGCCTCGACCTTGCGCAGCACCGCCAAGATCTCGGGCGCAGTGATATCGCCGATTGCGATACGGCCAAGATCGGGGCGTGCGAAGTCAAGCAGCCAGCGGGTCTTGGTGAGCGTCGCTTCCGCCCGTTGCTCGCGCTCCATCTTGGCGAGCACCTCATTGGCGATGTGGTCAAAGCTTGAGCTTTGCGTGAGCGCCTCAGCTAGCCTCACACGTTTTTGCTGATCGGTGGGATTTGCCCCCACGCGCAGCTGCTTGCGGGCGTTGTCGCGGGCTTGGCGCGCCTCATCCAAAGAATAGAGCGGATAGGGGCCCAGCGAGAGCGTGCGACGCTTGCCGTCGGCGCGATAATCGATGCGCCAAAGCTTGCTGCCGTTGGGGGTTATCAGGAGGTGCAGACCATGGGCGTCGTAGAGCTTGTAACGCTTGGCGCGCGGGGCTGCGCTGTGCACTGCATGCGCGGTCAAAATTGACGGCATATTGGCGGACCTCGTCCAAATTCGTGCCGCCAAATGTACGGCACAGGCCGGAAATGTTAACGAGCGGCAATGGACGTCCTTGGACGTTCGCGCTTGAAAACACTGTGTTTTTGGACGTTAGCGGAAGGCTTTGGAGGGGGTCGTGGTGCCTGGGGCCGGAATCGAACCAGCGACACGCGGATTTTCAATCCGCTGCT
>DAORMO010000233.1:0-4467 GCA_035440585.1 Terricaulis sp. | reverse complement strand
AGCCCCGCGTGCATCATAGCTGCGCCGGCGGGCTTGGCGACGGCCAGCAGCGCAGCGCTGCCGCCGTTCACTTGATTGTGTGCGTATACGCCCGCCAACGGCAGCGCGAAAACGATAGCCAAAGACGCGGCGAGCAATGCGGAGCGCATAACAATTTATCCACGGCGCGGCCCAAGCGCCGACTTCACGAAAAAGATGCCGCCGGGCCGCTCGTTGGATGCGACCTTACCGCGATTTCAGGCTGATATCGTTTTGCGATATGCGACATTGAATGTCAATGTGTTTTTATTGAAAAACGATATCACCAATTGGTAGTTGTTGCCGCCGCACGCCGGGACGCCTAGCAGAGCCGGATGAGCCGCCCGCCAATTTCCACGCCGTGCCGCACGGTCTGCGCTGTTGATGGCCAAAGCGGGCTTTGCATCGGCTGCGGCCGGACGCTGCGCGAGATCGCCGCCTGGAGCTCATACGATGAAGCCCGGCGGCTTGAGATCATGGCGGAATTGCCCGCCCGGCTCGCCAAGGCCGGCATCAAGGCGCCGAGCTAAAGCGCGCCCCGCAGCATGTTGGCGCCGAGCAGCGCAAGCAGCACCGCAAACACGCGCTTTAAGGTTTTTTGCGGCAGCTGGTGCGCCAAGCGCGCGCCGAGCGGGGCCGTGAGCGCCGTCAGCGCCGCCAGCAAAATAAAGCCGGGCGCATTCACATAGCCAAGCGACCAAGGCGGCAAACCGGCGACGCCCCAACCGGTGAGGATGTAGGCGATCGTGCCCGGGACAGCGATCGCGGCGCCGAAACCGGAGGCCGTGGCCACCGCCTGGTGGATCGGGCGCCCGCATAGCGTCATCACCGTGACGCCAAAGGCGCCCCCGCCGATCCCCATCATCGCCGAAAGCACGCCGATCCCGCCCGCAGTGAGCGCACGCGGAAGCCCGCGCGGCAGATCGCTGGCGATGCGCCAATTCGGATTGCCGAGCGCCATCTGCAGCGCCACCAGCATGAGGCCTGCGCCAAACACGATCAGCAACGCGTCTGTATTGGCGAGGCCCGCAAGCGCCGAGCCGATCACCGCGCCCGTGATAATCCATGGCCACCACGCCTTGAGCACGGCGAAATCCACCGCGCCCGCCTTTCGATGCGCATCGAGCGAGCGCCAGGAGGTTGAAATGATCGTGGAGAGCGATGTGCCCACCGCCACGTGCATGCGCACCGCTTCATCCACGCCCAGCACGGTGAACAGATAATAGAGCGCAGGCACCAGCACTGCGCCCCCGCCTATGCCAAACAGGCCGCCGACAAAGCCGGCGAACAAACCCGCGCCCGCAAGCGCGACGATGAAAATCGCGAGGTCGCCGCTCATGCGTAGAGCGCGCCGGCGTGCGTGACTTCGCCCAGCGCCGCGCGCAGCACCTCAAGCCCCGCGCCCTTGCGCACGCCTTCGGTGGAGAGCACGCGCCGCCAGCGCCGCCCGCCAGGTAAGCCGTTGAAGAGCCCTAGCATGTGCCGCGTCATTGCATGCAGCGGCGCGCCATCGGCCAGGCGCTCTGCGACATATGCGTAATAGCCTTCAACCGCCGCCTCGCGGCTGGCGTGCGGCGCCGGCGCGCCGAAAAGGCGCGGATCGACATCCAGCAAAACCGCGGGATTTTGATAAGCAGCGCGGCCCAGCATCACCCCATCGAGCCCTTCGCTTTCACGCTGCGCCTGATCGAGATCGAGCAGCCCGCCATTGAGGATGATCGTGAGCCCCGGCCGCGCCTGCTTCAGCGCCCGCACCAAAGGATAATCAAGCGGCGGCACGTCGCGATTCTCTTTGGGCGAGAGCCCATCGAGCCACGCCTTGCGCGCGTGCACGATGAACGTGCCGCAGCCTTCGGCCGCGCATGCATCCACCAATTCAAACAACGCCGCGCGCGGCTCTTGATCGTCAACGCCGATGCGGCACTTGATCGTCACCGGCGTGTTGGGCGCGCCTTCCTGCGCAGCGGCCCACAAGCGCGCGACGAGATCGGGCTCACGCATGAGGCACGCGCCGAAGCGCCCCGCCTGCACCCGATCCGATGGGCAGCCGATATTGAGATTGATCTCATCATAGCCAAAATCCGCGCCGATCTTGACCGCCGCGCGCATCTGCGCCGGATCGCTGCCGCCCAGTTGCAGCGCGACGGGGTGCTCAATCTCTGAGAACCCCAGCAGCCGCGCGCGATCGCCATGAATGACGGCGTCCGCCGTGAGCATCTCTGTGTACAGCAAGGCCCGCGCGCTCAGCATGCGATGAAACGCCCGGCAATGCCGATCCGTCCAATCCATCATGGGCGCGACGCTGAACTTGTGTGGTTGGTATTGCATCTAACTTCTGAAGTGGCGCAGGTGGCGTGTCGGACTGTCATCGTCCAACCCAATCGGCGGAGGGGCAATACCCGTCTATGCGCGCTTGCGCAAATGCCGACGCCTCGGATCGCCCGGCGAACACGCGGCGCGCCAAAATCGCGCAAAGTTACTTTTTCAGGGGGGCGGACGCTACTGCGTGTTCAGTTCGCAGCGCCGGGCCAATGCCTGGGTAGCCGAAGAAAAAGCCCTGCGCCTGCGGGCATCCCTCTTCCTCCACCATGCGGCGTTGGGCGTCAGTTTCAACGCCCTCGGCCACCACCGGCAGTGAGAGGCTGCGCCCGATGCCGACGATCGCACGCACAATTGAGCGCGCGGCCGCATCATGCTGGATCGATTGGATGAAGCTGCGGTCGATCTTGATTTTATCGAACGGGAAGCTCTGCAAATTGCTGAGCGATGAATAGCCCGCTCTGCCGGGAGCCCCGATTGCTCAAGCGCCGCGACAACCGTTTCCTCGAATGTGGCGACCTGAAATTGAATCGCGGAAATATTCACCGCAAGCGTCAAAGGCTCGGCCCATTGCACGGCGGCGCGGCAGGCATTGTTCAGCACCCATTCGCCGATTGCTAAGATCGCGCCCGTATCCTCAGCGATGGGGATGAAGACCTCTGGCGAGATCTCACCGCGATCGGGGTGGCGCCAGCGCAGCAGCGCCTCATAGCCCGAAGCGCGTCCATCGCCCACCGAAACAAGCGCTTGATACACAAGGTGCAATTGGTTGCGCGTGATGGCGTGCCTAAGATCGCTCTCCAATTGGCGGCGCTGCTTGGCTTCTTCATCCATCTTCTGGTCAAAGAAGGCGGCGACGCCGCGCCCGCGGGACTGGGAAGTGGCGCTGTACCAGTTCTTGAAGGCTCTCTATGCGACGCTCGGCTGGATCGTGACGACACTGGCGCTGCTGACGTTCTCGGGCGTGATGCGCTCCCGACTCGCGCAGGAATGATGAGCCCGAAAACAGCTCCTCCATGGCGCTGAGAGTGCGACCCCTCACCGACACGATCGGCGCGCAGATCGACGGTATCGACTTGCGCCGGCCGCTGCCAAGGGAGGACGTCGCACAGATCCTGGATGCTTGGTGGTCATACCGCGTGCTGCTATTGCGCGACCAGTCGATCGACGATCCCGCGCATGCGGCGTTCGCCGCTCACTTCGGCACACCGGCGATCTTTGCTTCAGGGGCTAGCGCGGCCGAGAGCTCGTGCATCTATGGTGCGTCCAACACCGCCGATGACAGCGCATTGCTGCCGCTCGGTCACGAACGCGTCAAGCTGCTAAAGATGAACTGGTTTTGGCACGTCGACGGCTGTTACCGCGCGAAGCCCAACCGTGGCGTCGTACTGCGCGCACTTGTCGTACCTCCGATTGGCGGCGACACCGTGTTCGCCGACCTGCGACTAGCTTACGTAACTCTGCCGCCGACGCTGAGGTCGACGATCGAAGGCCTGATCTGTCGCCATAGCTTCGCGCACATGATCGAGTGTTGTGGCATGCCGCCGGTCACGCCGCTCGAGGCGGCTCGGCTGCCTGAAGCGTCGCATCCGCTCGTGTGGCGCCATTCCGATGGCCGGCGGTCGCTATTCCTAAGCCCGCCCTACATGGCGCACATTGACGGTCTGTCGTACAACAACTCCCGAGCGCTTGTTGAAGAACTCACCGAGTGGGCGAGCGCCGATCGTTTCGTGTACCTCCATCGCTGGCTCCCGGGAGACGTACTCATTTGGGACAACCGCTGGACGATGCATAAGGTGACCCCCTACGACCTCGCATGCCACAGGCGCGTGATGCGCGGCGCGACGCTGGTGGGCACCGAAACGGTCTCTTCGCATGCCTAGGGCATTCGCCGGTGATGCCACTTGCGAACAGCGCCTGACTTGGCGTGAGACCCTGCCGCCGCTGACGATCTATCTGGCCGCCGGCTTGTCCGGTGTCACGAACATCGTCGGTACGTTCTTCGTCAAGGAACACCTTGCGCTGTCAGCGGAGTTCATCGCTTCGCTGGGGTTCTGGGTCTCGCTGCCATGGACCTTAGGTGATCTCCGCAAATCCTTATACCAAGCAAGCCGGTCGGATCAAGATGTC
>DAORMO010000232.1:345-4489 GCA_035440585.1 Terricaulis sp. | reverse complement strand
GGCTAAGCGGCCGGCATCCGGAGTGGTTACCTCGCCCGCCGCCTTGGCGGCGGCCGTAACCATCCGCGGCCTCGGCTCCACCGGCGGGCCGGGCACGTTTGAAAGTTCGGTCGCCTTCTTTGTGAACGGCGTTTATCTGCCCCGCTCGCGCGAATTCTCGTCCTCTCTCTTCGATGCGGAACGTGTTGAAGTTGTACGCGGCACCCAAGGCTCGCTGCTCGGCAAGAACACGAGCCTTGGCGCGGTAAACCTGGTCACCCGCACGCCCGGTGACGAGTTCGAAGCAAATGTTTCGCTCAGCCACGAATTCGAGCTCGACTCGTGGACCTTCAACGGCGGCGTTTCCATTCCGTTGACGCAAACGTTGTCGCTGCGCCTGGCGGGCATCTACCAAGAAGAAGGTGGCTGGGTAAGGAATGTGGCCACCGGGCGCGACGGCGGCGGCGGCGAACGGCAAGGCGCGCGCGCCACACTCGTCTGGGCGCCTTCGCCCACGTTTGACGCGACCTTGCGGTATGAGCTCCAAGACGTGCGCATCGAAGGTTTCACCACCGAGATCGTGCAAGCCAACGCCACGGTGAACGGCTTGGCTGCGCTGGGCGGCGTGCCTGTGCTCGAAACCAATTTCGACCGGGTCACGAACTACAGCCACAGCCAAGTGCCTGAGGGCTATTACGACACCGATGATGTTGAACGCGCCTCGCTAACCGCGCGCTGGGATCTCGGCGGATTCACGCTTACGAGCCAAACCGCGGCGTCGGAAACGTCGGGCGATTCCGCCGCTGACACCGATTATCTACCCGGCGACTATTTTCTCTACACGAACGTTATCGACACCTCGTCGTTCAGCCAGGAATTCCGCCTGACCTCGCCTAGCGAGCAGCGCTTCCGCTATGTGGCCGGCGTGTGGTTCGGAACGAACCAATACACCGACACTAACCAATGGAATATCACATTCCCGCCGCCGGTCGGCGCGACCAATCACATCAATTTCGTCGATCAAAGCACCGAGTCCTGGTCGGTGTTCGCGCAGGCGGACTTCGATATCTTTGACGACCTCGTCCTCTCCGGCGGCTTGCGCTACACGGAAGAAGAAAAAGAAGCCGATCTCGCACGCACCGTTCTTGTTCCCGGCGCTTTCACAGGGGCCTTCCCAGGCTACGCGCCGTTCTCTCGATCTCGATCGGAAAGCGCTTTGGATGGCCTCATCAACCTAAGCTACAATTTTTCCGATGATCTGATGGTCTACGCCGCGTGGGCGCAAGGCACCAAGAGCGGCGGATTCGCGAGCAGCGCGGGCTTGTTGGATCAATCCGAGTACGACCCGGAGGTCGCGCAAACGGCGGAAATCGGCGTGCGCTACCAAAGTAGCGATCGTTCGTTGACGGCCAACGCCACCCTCTTCTCGACCGAGGTGAGCGACTATCAGCTGGTGACGTTCAACGGCATCACTTTCGTCATCGCCAACACCGATCTGGAATCGATGGGGGTCGAATCGCAAGTGATCTGGCGGCCCAACTTCCTCCCGGGGCTGAGAATCGATTGGAACAACACTTACGCCGATGCGTCGGATGCAATCACAGGCGGGCGCATCCCGTTCGCCGCAAAATGGAGCGGCAGCTTCTCAATCGGCTACGAGCATAGCTTGGGAGCCGGCTTCACGCTCACCATGGACGGCGGCGTCAGCTATGAATCCAGTCAGACGCGCCAGCAAGACCCAAACTACCCGCCGCCTTCGGAGTCGATTACGAAGTTTGATGCCTCTATCGGGTTGGAATCGGATGCTGGCTACGCGATCAGGCTTTATGGGCGCAACCTCACGGACGAAAACCGCTCCGTGTTCGCTTTCCCAACGCCTTTTGTCGGCCCCGGCTCTTATGTCGTGACCTCCGAACGCCCGCGCACGATCGTGTTGGAACTGTCCTATAGATATTGATCTCCCCACGAGGGCGTCACGGCGGCGCCATGGATGAGTCGCCGTGGCCCGCCCCCGCGCGCTCAATGGCCAAGAAAGGGCGCCCATTCCAGTTGAAGAGGACGCCGTATGCACGCAATTGGCGATAGTGTCTCGCGAAGGGCTCTCCTAAGCAGCGCGCTTGCGGCCGGCGCCTTCTCCGAACGCGTGCACGCCGCACAGGGCCGATCGCCGAATATCGTCTTCATTCTCGCTGACGATCTCGGCGCGTTCGACCTCTCTTGCTACGGCCGGCCCGATTACCGGACGCCTCACATCGACAGCCTCGCGCGCAACGGCGTCAAGTTTCGCTTGGGGTACGCCAATTCCAGCACGTGCGCGCCGACACGCACCGCGCTCATATCCGGCCGCTATCAAAATCGTTTCCCCATCGGCTCAGGCGAAGGCGGCGGCTATCCCAGCGACACGATCGGATATTCGGGAGATTGGCCTTCGCTGCCCAAGACTTTGCGGCGTGCAGGTTATCGAACCGCCTTAATTGGCAAGTGGGGCCTCGGCGAGTTGCCTGCGTTCAGCCCCAACAAGAGCGGCTACGATGAATTCTTCGGCCTAATGGGCGGAGGCTTCGACTATTTCACCCACGACACCCAGATTCTAACCGCCGAGCGCCGACCGGACCTCTACGAAAACGAGACGCCGATTTCCCTTCAAGGCTACGCGACGGATCTGTTCACCGACCGCGCATGCGCGTTCATCGATCAAAACGCCCACCGGTCCTTCTTGCTGTCCCTGCACTACACCGCGCCACATTGGCCTTGGCAGACTCGAACAGACCCCGGCGAGCCGCGACGAACGGACTATCACGCCGAAGGTGGTTCACCCGCCATCTATGCGCAGATGATGCAAGCTTTAGACGAAGGCGTTGGTCGCGTGTTGCGGACCCTGCGGCGCAATGGGCTCACACGCGACACCATCGTAATATTCACGTCGGACAATGGCGGCGAACGTTTTTCTATGATGTGGCCGCTACGCGGCGAAAAGGGCGATCTATGGGAGGGCGGCACGCGTGTGCCGCTGCTCGCCTGCTGGCCCGGCAGAATTCCTCGCGGCGCCGAGAGCGATCAGGTCGTGATGTCGATGGACTTCCTGCCGACACTTGCTGCGCTGGCGGGGACAAGTCTAGAAGAAGCCTCGGACGGCGCCGATATCAGCGCACAATTGTTCGGATCCGCGCCCGTGGCGCGTACCGTCTTTTGGAAAGCGCCGCGCGATCAGCTTTCGGCGCTTGCCTATCCGTGGAAATATCTGCGCGTCGGGCCGCACGAGCATCTCTACAATATCCAGGAAGACCCAACCGAGCACGCTAATCTGAAGCGGCGCGAGACCTTGAGGTTCGCGCACCTCAAGGCGCAAGCCGAAGCATGGTCCGCGCAGATGTTGCCCACCCTTCCCGGCCTACCAGATATAATCCCCGCGCTCGAAGCGCTCGACCTCCCCGCCAACACCGAGCGCTAGGTGACGGGCGCGAGCCAAGAAGAGGAGGCCCCTCTAAGGCCTCGGCTAGGTTCACCCCGCCACCGGCCTCGACTCCATAGACGCGTTGAGGCCCTTGGCAGCGAGCGCCCAATCCCTTGACCAGCCGATCGAGCATGCTGTTATGCAGCCCCTAACTCCGCCAGGAGCGTCGACGCTTCGTCGGCCGCGCGTCTGACGATGTCGCGGACGTGGCCGATCGCCCGATCAGCGTCAAAGCCAACATCTGCGGCGAGCGCTTCCCGGTGCCGGGGATGATTGTCTTGAGGATGCGATGGCCGTCGATCCCCATCGCCAACGACGATGCGCGCCGATCACCAGCGTCGCTGATGACATCATAGAGCGGCGCCAAGCGAAACGCGCCGCCCGGGCGATGAGATTCGAACTCACGACCCCAACCTTGTCTGCGTTCGATTCGAACTCATGTCCTTAACCGGGGAATCAGCTGTTGGCACCCGGCCACGCCGACTTTGGCTCTCGCCTGACCGCGACCCAACGCCAACAGTTGAAACAGCCGATCCCCCAATTCCAACACTTACCATCGACCGCAGTGCGGCTCGATTGCTTAACGCAACGGCCGGACACCGATTGCTCCGGGGGTCCATTGGTGTTCGGCGTTGAGACAGGCTGCAACGGTTTGATCCGAACGGTCGCACCTTCATCGCGCCAACACGCCGCAACCCACTAAGTATTGTG
>DAORMO010000232.1:0-218 GCA_035440585.1 Terricaulis sp. | reverse complement strand
CCTGACCTTTGCCTTCGGAGGGCAACGCTCTATCCAGCTGAGCTATGGGTGCGTTTCCAACGGCGAGCGTTGGGGGCGGAAGCTCTAGCCGAGCTTGGCGCCGTTGGCGAGCCTTGCGGCGCATTTTAAGGAAGCCAATGCGCACCCTGATCGCCGCCCTGCTGCTCGCCCTCGCCCCGGCGCTCGCCGCCTGCGCGCCCGCCCCGGCCCCGCGCCAG
>DAORMO010000231.1:3911-4498 GCA_035440585.1 Terricaulis sp. | reverse complement strand
GATGTGCGTGCAGTGCGCTGTGCAAACCCCGGTCGGGTACCGCTGCAAGGAATGCGTGCGCGGCATTCAGTCCAAGTACTTCAACGCCAACCCCTATGACGACTTGATCGCGCTCGGCCTCGCTGGAGTGCAGATCATAAATCCCGCGCCCGGCGTGGGTGACCAAAACAGCGAACGGCGCAGGCTTGCGCTTAAGCGCATCCAGGCACAGCACGAGCGCCAGGTGCTTGAGCACGTCGGCGTGGTTGCCCACATGGAAGGCGTGTCGATAATTCACAGCGCACCGCTAACGCGATGCGGCCCCAAGCGCCAGGAGCCCCGATGACATTCCGCGATAATAGCGCCGCCCATCAATACGAACTCGATCATGAAGCCGGCCCGTCCTTCGCGCGCTACCGCGATGGGCAAGGCGTGCGGGCGATCCTGCATGTTGAAACCCCAAGCGCCGCGCGCGGGCAGGGCCATGCGGCGAAGCTGATGGCCGCGCTGGCGGCGGACGCGCGCGAAAACGGCGTGAAGCTCACGCCGATCTGCGGCTACGCGCGCGCATGGTTCGCGCGGCACGCCGAGGCGCAGGACGTGCTGGG
>DAORMO010000231.1:0-3863 GCA_035440585.1 Terricaulis sp. | reverse complement strand
CGCCGAAGCTTGCATTCCTTCGCGCCCGCCCCTCCGTCTCGCGGCCTACGCCGCGATCCACCTCCCCCTCGCGGGGGAGGACGAAAACAGCAGGCGCTACTTCGGCTGCGGCACAACGCGCAGATAGGGCTTCACCGTGGTCCAGCCATTGGGGAAGCGCTCTTTGGCTTCTTCATCGGAAACCGCCGGCACGATGATGACATCCTCGCCGCTCTTCCAATTCACCGGCGTCGCCACTTTGTGGTTGGCGGTGAGCTGGATTGATTCAACCAGGCGCAGCACCTCGTCGAAATTCCGGCCAGACGACATCGGGTAGATCAAAGCCGCTTTGATCAATTTATCCGGGCCGATGATGAACACCGTGCGCACGGTGGCGTTGGTGGCGGCGGTGCGGCCTTCGGAGGTGCCGGCGGTGTCGGCCGGCAGCATGTCATAGAGCTTAGCGACATTCAGATCGCTATCGCCGATCATGGGATATTGCACATCCCCGCCGGTGACTTCTTTAATGTCTTCGCGCCAGCGCTGGTGATTTTCCACCGGATCGACCGAGAGGCCGATCACCTTCACGCCGCGCTTTTTGAACTCCGGCTCAAGCCGGGCGAGATAGCCAAGCTCTGTGGTGCAGACAGGGGTGAAATCCTTTGGGTGCGAAAACAGGATGCCGTAGCTATCGCCCAGCCATTCGTGGAATTTGATGCGGCCTTGAGTGGTCTCGGCCTCGAAATCGGGGGCTTTGTCGCCGATGCGCAGCGCCATGGAATACTCCTTAAAATAGGCGGGCGGCCCGCAGGCGCGATGCTCGCGCCAGCCAAGCCGGACGGGCAAGATATGGCTTCTCCTTGCCCGCCCGCCAAGCGCAGATCGACCGCGGTAAAGCCGCGCTTAAGCGCGGCTAAACCCTCTAATTGATGACAACGCAGCCCAGCCGCGCGCCGCCGCCGCCATTGGCGGGCGTGTCGGTGTAATTATCGCCGCCGGCATGGATCATCAGCGCGCGGCCGCGCACTTGCGACAGCGCGGTGATGCGCGGAGCGTTGAGCTCGGCTTGCACGCGGCCTTCGGCATCAGCTTCAAGCCGGGGCAGATCGCCCAGATGGCCCGCGCCTTCGGGGCCGGCATGCGTTCCCGTGCCTTCCGGATCATAGTGCGCGCCGGCGGCGCCTGCGGGCGTGATCGCGCCGCCCGGTTCGCTGTGCGGGGCGCAGCTGGCGTGCTCATGCAGGTGGAAGCCATGTTCGCCGCCCGGCAGGCCAGAAAGATCAACATTGATCAGCACGCGCCCATCGGCCTCGCGGAACGTGACGGTTCCGAGGCTATCGCCCGCACCGCTCTCGGTTGCGCGCTGCACCTCAACTCGGATCTCTTGAGCCGCAGGCTCAGCCGGCTCAGCTGGCGGCGGCGCGGACGGGGAGCATGCGGCGAGCGCAAGCGCGCTGGAGGCGAGAAGAAGGGCGAGGTGTTTCATTATGCGCTCCGAAACTCTAAACGGTTTGACATAGAGCAGATTGCGGCGCGGTCCAGGGAGACGGGGTGAGGCGCATTTTCGCATGGTTCGCCGCGCATCCGTTGCGCCCGGCGTTTTTGGCGATCGGGTTGATCTTGAGCCTTGGCGCGCTGGCGGCGATCGCCTCTTCGGCGCGGCTCGATCGCGATTGGTATCCCTATCTTGGCCGCACCGCCGATGTGACGTTGCGTGAAAACGGATTCAGCGTCACCCCGGTGAGCGATTGGTCCTACGCGCGCGAAGGCGAGACAGCGCAGACTTATACGGATGCAGCGTTCGATTTCGATCAGCTGCGCAATGTCTGGTTTGTGCTGGAGCCGCAGCCCGGCTCGCAGCTGGCGGCGCACACGCTGCTGCTGTTTGAGTTCGAGGGCGATCGGCTGCTTGGCCTCACTATCGAAGCGCGCCGCGAAGTTGGGGAGGAGTATTCCGCGCTCTGGGGGCTCTTTAATGCGTTCGAGCTCGCATATGTTTGGGGCAGCGCGCGCGATTTTCTGACGCGCCGCACCGTGATGCTGGATCACGAAGTGTTCGTGTACCCGACGGACATCACCAACCGCGAAAAGCGCGCGCTGCTGCGCACATTGCTTGAGCGCACAGAGCAGCTCGAAACGCGCGCGCGTTATTACAACACGATCTTTTCCAATTGCACCAATGAGCTGGCCAAGGCCGCAGGCTTTCCCTGGGCGCCGGCCTTCGTGCTGACAGGTCGCTCGGACGAGTATCTTTTTTCGCGCGGGATCATTCCGGGCTCGAGCTTCGCCGAAGCGCGCCCGCAATCGGATATGACTGATTACATCACCGCGCTGAACGCTGCGCCGGCGGCCCAATTTGATGCACGCTTGTTGGCTGAATTGCGCCGCCGCGAAGGGCGCTGAAATTTTCCCTCTCAAGCTTTGCTGGCCTTGATGATCGCCTCGCGCTCCTCAGGGCCAAGCGCGCGCCATTGGCCCTCGGGCAGATCGCCGAGATTGAGCGGGCCGATGCGGATGCGCAGAAGATCGGTGACGGCAAGATCCACCAATTCGCACATGCGGCGGATCTGCCGGTTGCGGCCTTCGGTGAGCACAAAGCGAATGCGCTGCGGCTCAATCTGCGTGATCTTCGCCGGCTTGAGCTGGCGGCCATCGAGCATCAGCCCATGGCGCAGTGCTTTCAGTTTCGCCTCATCGATGCGGCCATCAACTCGGACAAGATATTCCTTATCCAGCTTGGACTCTGGCCCGATCACCGCTTTGGCCAGCACGCCATCTTCGCTCAGAAGCAAGAGCCCGCGCGAATCCTGATCAAGCCGGCCAAGCGGGGCGAGGCGCGTGCGCTTGGTCGGCAGATTGCGCGGCGGGCCGATGAGGTTGGCGCGGGTGACGAGCCGCGCGGCGGGGATCTGATCGAGCTCGGGTTGCGCGGAGACAAAGCCGACGGGCTTATTGAGCACCGCCGAAATCTGCGGCCGCGCATGGGGCGCGCCCACCTCAATGCTTTGGCCCGGCTCGATCTTGCGGCCCGGATCATCGACGCGCTGGCCGTCAATGGTGACGAGCCCCTTGGCGATCAGCGCTTCAGCCTCGCGCCGCGAGCATACGCCCTCGGCCGCCAGCCATTTGTTCACGCGCTGCGGCTCCGTGCCGCTATAGGTCGAACGCCAATTCATTGCGCGGGATCAAATACCAGATCGGGCGGGCGCGTCATGCTGTTTCCAACGATCGGGCTGGGGTCTTAGCATGACGCCGCAGCGCTTAACGCCCGCAGCCGCCGCTGCGCCAGAGGCGCGATCTGGCGTTCATCGCGCATGCAGGCAAGGCGCTGATAAAGCGCAATCGCTTGCGCGCGCTCCTCGGCTGAGCCGCCGCGCAGCAAGTCAGCGAGATTGAACATCGCCGGCGGGTAGTTTGCGCCGGCCGCGCGCTGATAGAGCGCCCGCGCCTTGGCCGCATCGCGGGAAACGCCAATGCCGTCGCGATGCAGCGTCGCCAGCATGTGCTGCGCTTCAGGCTGGCCGGCTTCTGCGGCCCGCTCAAGGAAGGGCAGGGCGGCGCGCACGTCGCGCGGGCCCGCTTGGCTATCGCGCAGCCAGCGCGCGTATTCGTATTGGCCGCGCGGGTCGTTTTCTTCGGCGGCGGCGAGCAGGAATTGGCCGGCTTCGGTTTCGTCGCTGCTGCTGAGCGCGTACTCAATCTGCGCGGCGCTGAAGCCGTTGCGCGCCGCTTGCGCCAAGCGGTCGCGCGCGTCCGCTTCGCTCAGCCCTGCGTGGGGCGCGGCGCGATAAAGCGCCCAGGAAAGATAAAGCGCGGGCGGATAGGCGCGCGCGGCGGCAGCGTCGCATTGGTTGCGGGCGGCGTTGGGGCTTGGCAGAAAACCA
>DAORMO010000230.1:3226-4536 GCA_035440585.1 Terricaulis sp. | reverse complement strand
TCATGCCGGCGATGATCGGCGGCTTCGGCAACTGGTTCGTGCCGCTGATGATCGGCGCGCCGGACATGGCCTTCCCGCGCATGAACAACATCTCGTTCTGGCTGCTGCCGGCCTCGTTCGCGCTGGCGCTGATGTCGATGTTCGTGCCCGGCAACGGTGATTTTAGCGGCTTTGGCGGGGGCTGGACGCTCTATCCGCCGCTTTCAACCTCGACGACGCACCATAGCGGGCCTTCGATGGATCTTCTGATCCTGTCGCTGCACATCGCGGGCGCCTCTTCGATCCTTGGCGCGGTGAACTTCATCACCACCATCTTCAACATGCGCGCGCCCGGCATGACGCTGCATCGCATGCCGCTGTTTGTGTGGTCGATCCTCATCACGGTTTGGCTGCTCGTGCTGTCGCTGCCGGTGCTCGCCGGCGCGCTGACGATGCTGCTGACGGATCGCAATTTCGGCACGATGTTCTTTGAGCCGGCCGGGGGCGGGGATCCGGTGATGTACCAGCACTTGTTCTGGTTCTTCGGCCACCCTGAGGTCTACATCCTCATTCTGCCTGGCTTTGGCATGATCTCGCAGATCGTCTCGACGTTCTCGAACAAGCCTGTGTTCGGGTATCTCGGCATGGCGTACGCCATGGTGGCGATCGGCTTCATCGGCTTCGTCGTGTGGGCGCACCACATGTACACCGTGGGCATGGGGCTTGATCTCGAAGCCTATTTCGTCGCCGCCACGATGGTCATCGCGGTGCCGACGGGGATTAAGATCTTCTCCTGGATCGCCACGATGTGGGGCGGCAGCTTGCGCTTCACCGTGCCGATGCTGTGGGCGATCGGGTTTATCTTCCTGTTCACCGTGGGCGGCGTCACCGGCGTCGTGCTCTCGAACTCGGGCATCGATACGGCGCTGCACGACACGTATTACGTCGTCGCGCACTTCCACTACGTGCTCAGCCTTGGCGCTGTGTTCGCGATCTTTGCGGGCTTCTACTACTGGATCCCGAAGATGAGCGGCTATCGCTACAACGGCTTCCTGGGCGGCCTGCATTTCTGGATCATGTTCATCGGCGTGAACATCATCTTCTTCCCGCAGCACTTCCTGGGCCTGCAGGGCATGCCGCGCCGCTACGTGGATTATCCGGAAGCTTACACGCTCTGGAACCACGTCTCTTCGGTCGGCTACGTCATCACCATTATCGGCGTGCTCGTCTTCCTCATCATGCTGGTGGAGATGTTCCTGGTGCGCCGCAAAGCGGGCGATAACCCCTGGGGCGAAGGCGCCACCACGCTTGAGTGGACGCTCTCTTCGCCG
>DAORMO010000230.1:2683-3032 GCA_035440585.1 Terricaulis sp. | reverse complement strand
CGCCGCGCCCGGCGCGGGCGATTGGGTGCTCGGCTTTGCCGCCATCCTCTCGATCGCGGTGGCCGCCGGCGCCTCGGGCGCGCTCAATATGTGGTTCGACAGCGATATCGACGCGGTGATGCGCCGGACGCAATCGCGCCCGATCCCCGCAGGCCGCGTGGCGCGCGAAGAGGCGCTGATGCTGGGGCTCACGCTCTCGGCGCTTTCGGTGGTGACGATGTATCTCGCCGCCGGGCTGCTGGCGGCGGGGCTCTTGGCCTTCACCATCTTCTTCTACGCTGTCGTCTATACGATGTGGCTCAAGCGGGCGACGCCGCAGAACATCGTCATTGGCGGGCTTGCGGGCGCG
>DAORMO010000230.1:1626-2625 GCA_035440585.1 Terricaulis sp. | reverse complement strand
GCTGGTGGCCATCATCTTCATGTGGACGCCGCCGCATTTCTGGGCGCTCTCGCTGATCCAACACCGAGACTATGCTGACGCCAAAGTGCCGATGCTGCCGGTGACGCACGGGCCAAAATCCACGCGCCGGCATGTGTTCGCCTATTCGATCCTGCTCATGCCGTTCGTGCTCGCGCCGGCCTTCACGGGCCTTGGCGGCCTAGCTTACGCCATCACCGCCGCCGCCGGCGGGGCGTTCTTCCTGTTCCTGGCTTGGCGCATCCTGCGCTCCAAAGCGGGCGAGGGGATCGAAGCGGAGGATAAGCCCGCGCGCGATCTGTTTGGCTTTTCGATCCTCTATCTCTTTGCGCTGTTCGCTGTGATCCTGGTTGAAAAGGTGATCGCCGCATGAGCAAGCCGCAAACGGATCTGGAGGAGCTGAAGGAGCTCGAAGCGATCGCCCGCGAAGCGCAGGAGAAGATCGACGCGCGCCCGGCTGTCGCGGGCTTGGTTGAAGGCGCGGTTGAGCTGACGCCCGAGCAAATCAAGGCGCGCGGCCGGCGCAATATATGGATCGCGCTTTCGGTGGGCGCCTTCATGCTGCTGGTGTTTCTGATCACGCTCGCCAAGCTTGGCGCCAATGTGATTGAGCGGCCGCTATGAACGCGCCGCAAAAGCCCAGCCAAAAGCGCTTGCGCCTGACGGCCGTCGCGCCGTTTGCGGCATTTGCTGGCATGCTGGGCCTCGCCTTCGCGGCGGTGCCGCTTTACGACGCGTTCTGCAAGCTCACCGGCTATGGCGGCACCACGATGGTGGCCGAGGCCGCGCCATCGCAAATTCTGGATCAGCGCGTGAACGTGCGCTTTGACGCCAACGTCTCGCCCGGCCTGCCGATCGCGTTCGCGCCCAAGCAGCGCGAGCAGGGCCTGCGCATCGGCGAAAGCGGGCTTGCGCTCTACACCGTGCGCAACACCTCGGACGAGCCTGTCTCGGTGATCGCCACGTTCAACGTCACCCCGC
>DAORMO010000230.1:0-1616 GCA_035440585.1 Terricaulis sp. | reverse complement strand
ATTCGGCGGGGCAATATTTCGCCAAGCTGGAATGCTTCTGCTTCCAGGATCGGGTGCTGCAGCCTGGCGAAGAAGCGGATCTGCCGGTTGTGTATTTCGTCGATCCAGAGATCGTGAACGATCCGGACGCGCGCGAGATCCACACGGTCACGCTTTCTTACACGTATTTCCGTTCAACGACCCAAGCCGCCGCTCCTGCGGCGCAAGCTCCCGGCAAAGAGGGATGAGATGGCCCACGGCGAAGTGAAACACGATTATCACTTGGTGAACCCGAGCCCATGGCCGTTCACCGCCTCGCTCGGCGCTTTCGTCGCCGCAGTGGGCGGGGTCGTGCTGATGAAGGGGCTCACCACTGAGGCGGGCGATTTCTTCTTCAGCAAAGGCTCATGGACGATCTTCACGATCGGCATGGGCATCCTGATCCTCACCTGCATCGGCTGGTGGGGCGATGTGATCAAAGAAAGCCGCGCGGGCGATCATACGCCTGTGGTCGATCTTGGCCTGCGCTACGGCATGATCCTGTTCATCGCTTCGGAGATCATGTTCTTCGTGGCGTGGTTCTGGATGTTCTTTGAGCTCACCATCTTCCACGGCCACCGCGCCGATTGGATGGTGCCGACTTGGGATGAAGCCACCGCAGCCGCCTGGGCCTCCTGGCCGCCGCCGCACGTGGAAACCTTCGATCCCTTCCACCTGCCGCTGATCAACACGCTGATCCTCTTGCTCTCGGGCACGACGGTGACATGGGCGCACCATGCGCTGCAAAAGGGCGATCGCGCCGGCGCGCGCCTTGGCCTCATCCTCACCGTGGTGCTGGGCTGCATCTTCACTTGGGTGCAGTTCGCCGTCGAATACCCGGCAGCGGGCTTCTCCTTCGGCAATATGGGCGACACCACGGACGCGAACGTCTATGGCGCGTCCTTCTTCATGGCGACGGGCTTCCACGGCTTCCACGTCATTATCGGCACGATCTTTCTGGCGGTGTGCTTGCTGCGCCTGCTGGTGGGGCAGCTCACGCCGAAGAAGCATTTCGGCTTCGAGGCCGCCGCCTGGTATTGGCACTTCGTGGACGTGGTGTGGCTGTTCCTGTTCACGTTCGTGTACGTGATGCCCTACCTCACCATGGAAGGGGGCTGACGACGCCCCCCTCTGCTTTCTCCGCCGGCCTGCGCTGCCGCTGCCCGCAATGCGGGGCGGGGCCGGTGTTCAGCTCGTACCTGAAATTCGCCGATACGTGCCGCGCCTGCGGGGCTGATTTCAAATCAGCCGATTCAGGCGATGGCCCGGCTGTGTTCGTGATCCTGATCGTCGGCGCCATCGTCGCGCCGCTGCTGATCATTCTGCAATTTGGGCTCAAGCTTGCGCCATGGCTGGCGCTGACGCTGACTATGGTTGCGGCTGTCGCGCTGTGCTTGGCGTTTCTGCCGCCGTTCAAATCCGTGCTGTTTGCGTTCCAGTGGAAGCACAAGGCGCGCGAAGCCACGTCCGAGGATTTGCAATGATCCGCTTTAAGCCGCTGCCGGTGATGAGCGTGCTCGCCATTGCGGCGCTGGCGATGTTGATCACGCTTGGCCGCTGGCAATGGGAGCGGTTTGAAGAAAAAACCGCCGCCGCGA
>DAORMO010000229.1:4408-4614 GCA_035440585.1 Terricaulis sp. | reverse complement strand
CGAACATCCAACCGCAAAAAACAACAGCAAGCCAACGCATGATGATCTCCCTCAGCGCAGCTGCGTGGCCGCTTGCAGCATTTCATCTGCAGCGGTGATGACGCGCGCGTTCATCTCGTACGCGCGCTGGGCGACGATGAGCGAGGAAATCTCCTCCACCGCATTGACGTTCGAGAGCTCAAGAAAGCCCTGCATCAGCGTGCCAA
>DAORMO010000229.1:383-4350 GCA_035440585.1 Terricaulis sp. | reverse complement strand
AGAAAGAGGTTATCGCCAATCGCTTCAAGGCCCGCCGGATTGACGAACGTGGCGATCTCGATCTGGCCCACTTGGGTCGGATCGGTCTGCCCGGCCATCACCACTTCAACGATGCCGTCGCGCGTGATCTGCATCGCGGTGGCGTCTTGCGGGATGGTGATCGAAGGTTCGATCGGGTAGCCGTCGGTCGTCACCATTTCGCCGTCGGCGTTCACCGCCAGATTGCCCGCGCGCGTGTAGGCGGTTTGGCCCGAAGGCAGCGTCACTTGCAGATAGCCGCGGCCGCTAATGGCGAGATCGTAGCCGTTGCCGGTGGAGGAGATGCCGCCTTGTTCGGTGAGGCGCCCCACAGCATCCGTGCGCACGCCAACGCCGATCTGGATGCCCAGCGGTAGAATGTTGCCCGAGGCTGATGAGGTCGAACCAGGGCGCTCCATGTTTTGATAGAGCATATCCTGAAACTCGGCGCGTTGGCGCTTGTAACCGGTCGTGTTCATGTTCGCGATGTTGTGCGAAATGACATCGACATTGGTTTGCTGGGCTTGCATGCCCGAAGCTGCGATCGATAGTGCACGCATGTGGGACTATTCCTCCTAGCGGCCCAGCCGCTCGATCGCGCTCTTCCGCAATTCATCCGCACCAGAAACAATCTTGGCGGCCGATTGGTAAGCGCGCGATATTTCAATGAGCCTTGTGAGCTCGATCACAGGGCGAACATTCGAGCCTTCGATCGCGCCTTGCACCACGATCCCCTCAAACTCACCCTGCGCTTGACCTTGCGCGTCCCAAAGGTTGTCCCCGACCTTCGAGAGCGCGCCGGGCGCGGCGAAAGACGCCACGCCGATTTGGCCGGCTTCCACCCCGGCCACGCGTATAACGCCGTCGCGTCCAATCACCGGGCTTTCGCCCTGCGCATCGAACACGATCGGCGTTCCCCCCGAGTTCAGAACAGCGCGGCCGTCGCCGGTCACGAGCCGTCCATCCCCCGTAAGCGTGAACGCGCCATCGCGCGTAAACAGCGGCCCGTTCGGGCCTTCAACCATGAAAAAGCCATCGCCCTCGATAGCGACGTCGAGCGGATTGCCCGTCATCGCGATCGGGCCTTGGCGCATGTCGCGCATCAGCGTCACATCGCGCACGAAACGAATGTCGCGCGGATCGGCGTCAGCGTGCGCTTCGGTGCGGTTGGCTTCTTCCATCACCAATGCGTCGGCCTTGAAGCCGGCGGTGGCGACGTTGGCGAGATTGTTCGCCGCCACGTCCATCCGCCGTTGCAGAACACGTTGCGTCTGCAGGCCGAGCAAAAGTGCGTTATCCATGGTCATTAACCCTGCAAGCGCCGGGCCAAGGGCTAAGTGATTGATTTTGCGAGTCCGGACGCGGCGAATATGGTGAACGCGCGGAATCTTTCGCCGGGCTTGCCGGCAAGTTTTGCCGAGTTGCTACCAATCCTTAACCACGTTTTGCGCATCTGGCCTCGGGCTAATGCGCGAGCGATTCCGTCATGTTCGGGAAGAAGAAGCAAAAAGATGAGGCCGGACCTGAAGGCGAGGCCGCGCCGGCTGTTGAAGGCGAGGGCGGCGAAGGCGCGCCCGCAAAGAAGAAACTCTCAGGCAAAACGCTCGTCCTGTTCGTGATCCTGCCGGCGATCCTGGTGCTGGGCGCCGGGGGCGGGGCTGCGTTCTTGTTGTTGGGGCAAGGCGGCGGCGAGCAACACGCCGAGGCTGACGCGGGCGGGCACGGCAAAGCTCAAGCTAAAGGCGGCCATGGCGGCGGCGCGCCAGGCGAGCCCGTGCCAGGCCCCAACGGCACCACGATCACGCAAGGCGAGGACGTCATTTTCGTTTCGCTGCCGGAAATGTTGGTGAATATCGTCGGCCACGATGGGCGGCCTGCTTATTTGAAGCTGCGCTTGACGCTTGAAGCGCCCGATCAGGCGGCAGTCACTGCGCTCACTGAGCACATTCCGCGCGTGTCCGATCAGTTCAACGGCTTCCTGCGTGAAATGCGCACCGATGATCTCGCCGGCTCAGCAGGCGCGTATCGGCTGCGGCTGGAGCTTTTGCGCCGGGTCAATCTTGTGATCGCGCCGGCGCAGGTGAACGCGGTGCTGATCGAAGAAATGCTGGTGCAATAATGAGCGCCGAAGCGGCTGGGGCCGCCGCCGACGATTGGGAAGCCGAAGGCGAGGGCGCGCCTGAGCGCATTCTCAACCAGGATGAGATCGACAGCCTGCTGGGCTTTGGCCTCGGCGAAGAAGAAAATAGCGGCGCCACCGGCGTGCGCGCGATCATCAATTCGGCGCTCGTTTCGTACGAGCGCCTGCCCATGCTCGAAATCGTGTTCGATCGCCTGGTGCGATTGATGACGACGAGCCTGCGGAATTTCACGTCCGACAATGTCGAGGTCAGCCTCGATCAGATCAGCTCCATTCGCTTTGGCGATTATCTGAACTCGATCCCGCTGCCGGCGATTATCTCCGTGTTCCGGGCTGAGCAGCTCGATAATTTTGGCCTCGCCACTGTCGATTCCAGCCTGATTTATTCGGTGGTGGACGTGCTGCTGGGCGGGCGGCGCGGCGGGATTTCCACGCGCGTTGAGGGCCGGCCCTACACCACGATCGAGCGCATGCTTGTCACGCGCATGATTGAGGTTGTGCTCAACGATATGCGCCAGGCGTTCGCGCCGCTGACCAACGTGGATTTCTCACTCGATCGGATCGAGACCAATCCGCGCTTCGCCGCCATCGCCCGCCCGCCGAACGCGGCCATCATGGTGCGGCTACGGGTGGATATGGAAGATCGCGGCGGCAAGCTTGAGCTGCTTTTGCCCTACGCCACGCTTGAGCCCATCCGAAAAATGCTGCTGCAGCAATTCATGGGCGAAAAGTTCGGCCGCGATAACATCTGGGAAGGCCACCTCGCGCATGAACTTTGGCGCACCAAGCTTGAAGTCCGCGCGGTGCTGGATGAAACGCGCGTGCCGCTCAAGCAAGTGCTCAATCTCAAAGTGGGCGACACGCTGATGCTCGACAGCGCGCCCAATGCGCCCGTCTCGCTGATGTGCGGCGCGGTTGCGCTCTCCGCAGGCCGGGTGGGGCGCATGGGCGCATCGCTGGCGGTGCGCGTGGAAGAATCGATTTCGCAGACGGCGAAGAAGGCTGTGATGAAGTTGGGAGGCGGCGCATGAGCCCCATCGCATTGACGATTGAAATTGTGTTGGCGCTGATGCTGGCGGCCTGCTTGTTTTATTTCTGGCGGCTGGATCGCAAGCTCTCGGCGCTGCGCAACGGCCAGGATGGCGTGCGCGCCGCCGCCGCCGAATTGGCGCAGGCCACCGCGCAAGCCGAAGCCGCCGTGCGCAACATGCGCCTCACGGCGCAGGAAGCGGGCCGCGATCTGCAGCAGCGCATCAATGATGCGCGCGCCACCGCTGACCGGCTTGGCCTGGGCGCTGGCCGGCTGCGCTCATCGGCGGATGTCAGTCCCATGCGCGGGAGGATCTGATGGCGCCGAAACGCCCTGCAAAATCTGCCGCCGCGGTGCGGCTCTTGCCGGCGGCGATGGTGACAGTCGGCGCGCTGCTGGGCGTGAAGGCTGTCGCCATGGCGGCTGATGTTGCCGAGCCTGCGGCCGCCGCTGCAAGCCAAAGCGCGCATGCCGAGCCCGCAGCGGCAGCGCCTGCAGCAGAAGCGGCTGCGCCCGCCGCCGCGCAATGCCCGGCGCCTTCGCTCGCGGAGATGGCGGGCCTCAGCCAAGCTGAAGTGCAAGTGCTGCAAGCGCTGGGCGCGCGGCGCGAAGCGCTGGATCAGCGCGCGGAAATGTTTGGCGCGCAAGACGAATTGATGGTCGCAGCGGAGCGGCGGCTTGAAGAACGGCTGGCCGAATTGCGCGCGCTCGAAGCCAACGTCAACACGCTGCTGGGCCAGCTTGATGAGGCGCAGGAGCAGCGCCTGGCGGGCCTCGTT
>DAORMO010000229.1:0-373 GCA_035440585.1 Terricaulis sp. | reverse complement strand
GTCTATCAGCGCATGCGCGCCAAGGATGCGGCTGCGGTGTTTGATGGGCTTGAGGATAGCGTGCTGGTGCAGGTGGCGAGCCGCATGCGCCAGGCCAATCTCGCCGAGATCATGGGCCGCATGGAGCCTGTGCGCGCCCGGCAACTCACCACCATGCTCGCCGATCGCGCCCGCCCGCCGGGCGGGGGCGAGGATTTGTTGCGACGCCCGAACGGCGGGTAAACGCGCGCTTAACCGCGCGCCGTGGAGATTGAGCCTTATTCGATGAAGGCGCTGCGCAACTCCCCCTTGGCGATCGCCGTCGCGGCTATGATGGCCGCGCCGGGCGCGGCTGCGCAGCCCATGCCGCTCACGCCGCCGCCTGCGGAAGCGG
>DAORMO010000228.1:0-4666 GCA_035440585.1 Terricaulis sp. | reverse complement strand
AAAATTGGGATCCGGATACTGGCTATCGATATAGGCGCGCCCCGCCGCAAGGCCGACCTCAAGCAAAAGCGCGAGATTGCCGGGCTTGCCATTATCCATGACATCAAGCGCGTTGAGCGCATCGGCCTCGAGTTCGCGCCCGATCAAGCGCTCAAGGCTCGTCATCGGCGGGATCGGATCGCCCAGCTTTTTCACTTTTGGCTTGGGCTCAAGCGCCACATCCATGCGCTGATAATCCAGCAGCGGCGCGCCGGTGATGCAGCCGCCCGACTGATCGCCGATTTCGGAATTGACGCGCCACGGTTTGCGCGGCGCCGACATCGCCTGCAACAACATCACCCCTTGCATCTGCGTGTCATACACCATCGCCCGCAGCGCATGCACCCCGCGCAAGCCGGGCGGCAAACCCTGAAACGCGCGGCCGTCAATCTCAGGCCGGCGCGCGCCCGTGCCCACGGACGTCATCATCAGGTTGGCAGCGCCGCCCGCCCAGCCAAAGCGATAGGCCGGCTCAAGCGCCAGCATCAGCATTTGCAGGCTGGGATTGTTATTCGCGCTCACCGCGCCATCAACGAAATAGCCTTTCTTGATCGGGCGGCGGCGCTCATCAAACGCGATATCGATCGTGACCTCATCGAAAAAGGTCGGCGCGGCGGCGCTGGCAAGCACCAGATCGATCAGGCGGTAGCGCTTGTTTGGGAATATCCCCGTTTCTGGCGCGGGATCATAGAACGCGCCAAGCGGATGATTGGTGATCACCCAGGCCGAGCCGGTGTCAATACGCTTGGCGTGGATGGCGAGCCCGGTTCTTAAATCCTCGGTGCCGAGGGTTTTGGTGGTGAGCACGCGCGCCAAGGCGCGCCGCAGCCGTTTGGATTCGAACCGCGATTGCAAGAACATGCCGTCACGCGCCGCGCGGCCGAACACGTCAGGGCAAAGCTGCTGATAGAGCGCAATCAGCTCATCGACGCTGAGGCCGAGCGCAAGCCCGGTTGCGATAATCGCGCCAGTAGAGGTGCCGCCGATCAGGTCGTAATAATCACAGAGCCGAAACGCCTCATCCCCACCGGCGCGGGCGCGCAACTCATCTTCGAGGGGCTTGAGCATACCGAGCGTCAGCAGCCCCTTCACGCCCCCGCCATCGAGCGCGAGGATGCGCTTTGGCCCGGTATCGGGCGATAAGTGCTCGAACAACGACCGGCGCATGCTCCCCTCAGGGTGTAAGTGTAACGCCACCGCTCAGTGAACAGAAGACGCTAGAAAAAATAGAGCGCGCCCGGCTCGCGCCCAAGATGCAGCGCACGCGCCTCTGCGGCGAGAAACAAGCCGCCAGCGACATAAATCGCGCCATTTTCCCCCGCGCGCGCCAGCGCAATCGCCCGCGCATCGGCGACAGACTCGGCGATGACGATCTTAGCTGCAGGATTGGCCGCTGCGGCCGCCTTGGCGATCTCCGCCACTGGCGCGCCCTTATGCGCGGCAGCGGCTGCTATGATGAGCGGAAACGCGGGCGCGAGCGCCGCGATCATGCCCGCCCAATCCTTATCGGCCGAGGCGCCACAGATCAGCACGCGGGCGCGCGCGCCTGCAAGTTCGGCAAAGCCTTCAAGCGCTGCGGCGATCGCGGCGGGGGTATGCCCCGCATCAATCACCAACAGCGGATCGCGCTGCAACACCTCAAGCCTGCCCGGCCAACGCGTCGCGGCAAGCCCGGCGCGCACCTGCGCCTCACCCAGCAGCGCAGCATCGCGCGCCAGCGCAATCGCCAGCCCCGCATTGGACTTTTGATGCGCGCCCGCCATGAACGCATCCGCTGCGGGCGAGGTGAAAACAGCTTGAATCCCCAGCACATCGCAATGCGCTTCGATCGCGGCGCGCACGGGCGTTTCAGGGAAAAACAACTTCGCACCTTTTGGCGCGGCCTCGATCTTTTCGCGCGCTATCGCTTCCAGCGTATCGCCCAGCAGCGCTGTGTGCTCGAGATCCAGCGAGGTTAGCGCCAGACGCCGCGCCGCGATCAGCCGCACCGGATCAAGCCGCCCGCCAAGCCCCGCCTCCCACACCGTGTGCGCACAGCCTTCCGCCGCGAACCAATCCGCCGCGATCAAAAACAAAAACTCAAACCCGCCGAGCTTTGCGCCCAGCGCTTCGGCCGCCACCGCCGCTTGCACGCGCGCCCAATGATGCGCGAGCGCCGCATCAGAAATATCCTCGCCGTCAATATTAAAGCGCTCATTCAGCGCCATCAGATGCGGCGAGGTGAACAACCCCACGCGCGCGCCGCTTTGCCGCAGCAGCGCCGCGCACATCGCCGCGGTTGAGCCCTTGCCGTTCGAGCCGACGATCACCGCGCCGGTTTGCCCAAAGCCAGCAAGATCAAGCCCAAGCCGCCGCGCAATCACGCTGATCCGTTCAAGTGCGGGGCCATCGCCGAATTTCGGATACGGCACGCGCCAGCTGTTCATCGCAGCGCCGCTTCGAAGTTCGCGCGCCAGATCGCGCTGATGAGATCCCAGCGGCCGTGATCCTCCAGCGTCTGGATCATCGGATTGGAATTGACCTCAATGATCGCCAAATCGCTGCAATCGCGCGCGGGCGAAAGATCGAACACATCAACGCCCGCCAGCCGCAAGCCCAGCGCCGCGCACGCTTCCACCGCCAAGCGCTCCAGCGCTGGCGGGGCGCCATCTTCAACATCGCTTGCGCCGCCGCCTGCGGCGCGATTGGCTGGGCCTTCCAGTACAAGCTGCGCACCCGCGTGCGGCACATCGTCCAGCGCAGCGATCGCGCCGCTTTCATAGCGCGCGCGCGTGCGCGCGATCGGCCCGCCATTGTCGCGCGCCAACGCTTCCACCAGCATGCGCACGCTTGCGCGGCCATCGCCGATGATCTGCGGTGCATGCTTGCGATAGGTGAACAGCGCCTTGCCATCGAGCACGAACACGCGCCGCTCATCGCCGCGCAGATAAGGCTGGATCAGGATGGCGAAATGCTCGCGCGAAACGCGCGCCATGTAGTCGGCAAACGCCTCCGCATCGGCAATCACCTCGGCGAATATGCCGTTGGAGCCCGAGATCGGCTTGCAAAACAGCGGATAGGAAGCGCGTGCGGCGTAGGCGAGCGCATCTTTTGGCTCACGCCCCGGCCCGCGCATCTCCGCCCAGCGCTCAGTGACGAAAAACATCTCGCCCGGCAGCGCCGGCAAGCCCGCCGCTTCGAGCGCCTTGGCGCAGAACGCCTTATCGCGCGCCAGGCTCGCCGCGCGCGCATCGTTGAGCGCGTAAGGCACGCCAGCGCCCGCCGCGAACAGCGCCCGCCGCGCGCCATCGCGCACTTCAAAGAGATAGCCATCCTCCCCGTCGAGGGAGCGGAAGCCAAAGCCAAGCTGCGCGGCTGCGAAGGCTGCGTAGCGGGCATGGGCGCTACGGAATGAAGGCGTGGGGCTCAAGCCAGCAAGCTCCACAAGAATGGTACCGCCTGTTGGGCTCGAACCAACGACACCCGGCTCCACAAGCCGATGCTCTACCAACTGAGCTAAGGCGGCGTACGCGGGGGGTGCATACCCATAGCCGCGCGCCGACGCAAGCTGGCCCCTACCAGCCCTGCTGCTGGATGTAAGCCTGCATGCGCGCGATCCGGTTGGCCGGATCAGGGTGGGTGGAGAGGAATTCCGGCTGGCGCGCCCCGCTTTGCGACATGCGCTGCCAGAGCGGGATCGCCTCGCGCGGGTTGTAGCCGGCGGCCTGCATATAATTGAGCCCCAAAATATCGGCCTCGCTCTCCTGCTCGCGCGAGAACGGCAACTGGATGCCAACTTGCGCGCCGAGCCCCAGCGCGGCCATGGCCAGCTGGTTATTGGTCACCTGGCCGGCCACCTGCAGGCCGGTTTGCGTCGCCACGTCGCGGCTGTAGCGCTCCGCCGCGTGACGGCCAGTGACGTGGGCGACCTCGTGGCCGAGGACGGTGGCCATCCAATCGTCCTTTTCGCAGATCTCATAGAGGCCGCGATAAAAGCCCACCTGCCCGCCCGGCAGCACGAAAGCGTTCAGTTCGGCGCTGTCAAACAACACAAATTCCCAAGATTGCCCCCCACGCCCAGCGGCGTTGACGATGCGGCGGCCCACGGTTTCGAGCCGGCGCTGCGCGGCGGCATTGTTCCAGGTGCGGGTCTGCTGGCGCATCTCAGCCCAGGCCTGCAGCGAGGCCTGCTGCAATTGCGCCTCATCGATGAGGATCAGCTGGCTGCGGCCGGTTTCGGCATTGGTGGCGCAGCCGGCGGCCAAAAGCAGCGTACCGCCCGCGAGCCCGCGCAGCAGCGCCCGCCGCTCCATTTTAGAGACATCCACAAGTTTTGGCTGCGCGTCATGGGTCTCGGCGGCGTGATCTTGGGTGCACATGCGGCGTTTCCTTCGCTGGGGGCGGCTTGCCCGCTTCAGGTTAATCTTCTTTCTCGCGCACGCTGAGGCAAGGGCGAAGACTAGGATGAAGCCTGGGACGAACGGGCGTGGACATGCCCTTCAGGCGCCGCTATAGACCCTCGCTCCGCGCCGGACGCCCCAGGGCGCTGCGGCGGCAGGGACGCCTGGGTAGCTCAGTCGGTAGAGCAGCGGATTGAAAATCCGCGTGTCGTTGGTTCGATTCCGGCCCCAGGCACCACGACCCCCTC
>DAORMO010000227.1:0-4678 GCA_035440585.1 Terricaulis sp. | reverse complement strand
GCTTGACGATCCGGTAGACGTCGGGATCGAAGGCGCGGCCGTTGGGACCATCGGCGAGCAACTCGGCCAGGGCCTGCTCGCTCTGCACGGTGCCTGTCAGTCGCCAGCGATCGATCAGGTGAATGTCCTCACGCATGCCGAATTCGTCGCGCTCGACCAGCGCCACCGGCCCGCGGTATGGCCACACCCTCAGCTTCCAGCGCGCCAGCGCGCTCAACAGCTGCAGTGTTTCATCGTCGATGAGGCCGTCGATCTTCGCGGGGCGGAAGCGGCGCTGAAACGCCATGAGCGCCGCGCGCGTGGGCAGATCCATCGCGCCGGTTTGATCGAGGCTGTAGCCGAAGCGCTTGAGCTGCGCCTGCACGCGGCCGACCACGTCCTCGCCCGCGCGCGCCGCCACAGGCGCCGCCTTCGGCCAGATGGCGGTGCCGGCCTCAGCCAGCCGCCGCCACGGAAATTTCTCGCCCGGATCGAGCTTTCGCTCCGGCGCGATGTCGGAATGGCCGACAACCCGCGACGCATCGAGCCCGCGCCGCGCCAGGATATCCTGCACCAGCGCGATCACCGCGCTGATCTGCGCCTCGGGAAATTCAGGCAAGCCAAAATCATGGCCGCCATTGGCGATCTCAATGCCGATGGCGCGGCTGTTCACATCGCCCTCGCCCTCCCAAGACGAAACGCCCGCATGCCAGGCGCGCGCGTCTTCATCGACCACGCGCCAAATCTCACCTGCTTCACCAACAACGTAATGCGCAGAGACGCGCCCGAGCGGGGCGTCCGCCGGCGCGCTCTCGCTTTGCCAAGGGCCAGGATACGCGCCCGCGACGGGCGCAGGATCAGTGAGCCGCGCCAGCGCAATCTCGGCGCTTTGCATGCCGGTGTAATGCAAGACGACAAGATCGATCGCGCGCGCGCGCGCGTCGAAATTGGGCGAAAGCCGATCGATGAAAGCCAGCGTGCTCACAGAGGTTTTGTGGCCTGACTTGGCCGGGCCGGCAAACGAAATGCTAGCGCTTTCGCGCGGCTTCGGTTTCGACCACCCAGCCATCGGGCGTGCGGCGCGCTTCCAGCACGCCGGCTTCGCCCGCAATGCGCTTGGCCGGGAAGAAGCGCAGCGCCACCGCCGCGCCGGCGATCAGCAGCCCCACAACCAGAGCCGCAGCGGCGGCGAACATCAGCGCGAGCCCAGCGCCCACCACGAGCAGCATCAAGCCCGCCGTGCGCAGCAGCGCGCCAAACAGGGCCGAACCGGAATCAGCGGCGCTGGTCATCAGGGCGCTCTCCTCTCTCCGCAACAACATGGAGGCGAAGGCTCGCCAATCAATGCGGCGCTCCCATGGCGGAGGCTACGGCGCGCGGGCGCGCCTATCGGGAAGGCGCCTTAACCCTATTTTGCCGCGACGCTGAGCTCATCGCGGATCAGCGCGTAGGCGGCGTTGATGGCGGCGGTTTTCTCGCGCGCGATGGCCACGAACTCAGGCGGGGCGCCGCGCTGGGTCATCCGATCCGGGTGGTTTTCGGCGGCGGCGCGGCGCCAGGCCTGGCGCACCTCCTCCATGCTCGCGCCCGGCAAAAGCCCAAGCACGGCATAGGGATCGCCCGCGTCAGGCCCCAGATTGGTGGCCTTGATGCGGCGGAACTCCATGTCGCTGAAGCCGAAATGGTGCGCCACCTGGGCCAGATACTCGATCTCCGCCGGCGCGACATGCCCATCGGCGGCGGCGATGTGGAAGAGGCCGTCCAGCACGTCCTCCAGCAGGCACGGGCGCGCGCGGTATTTGCGGCCGATCTGCTTGGCGTAGGATTCAAATCCTAAAACGGTTTGTTTCGCCAAATTGAAGGCGCGGCGGAAATTCTCTTCCTCGCCCTGCGGCGGGCGGAACACTTGGGCGGCGGCGCGGAGCTCGCTCTCGGTCGCCTCGCCATCGGCCTTGGCCATTTTCGCGGCCAGGCCAATGACGGCGGCGGTGAAGCCGACATCATTGGGGCGCGGGGCGCACTCCTCGGAGAATTCCGGCGGCTCGGCCTCTGGATCGAAGGCACGCGCCGCCCGCTCCAAAATGCTGGACCAAACGGACATGCGCCCAGTTTCGCCTATCCCCGGCGCGCGCGCCAGCGCCAGGCCGATGAAACTCCCGTGAAGCGCGATGGTTAGCGCGGCGGCGCGTTGCGCAGCGCCTCCACGCTGGCGCGCAGCTCCTTCAGCTCATCAAGGATGCGCTTTTGCACGGCGAGGCCATCCTCGATCTCATCCTCGATCTTATCGACCTCGCGCTCGATCTTGCCCACCTCGCGCTGGATCTTGGCTTCAGCCGCCTTGCGCTCAGCGTCGCGCGCTTCCTGCACCGCATCAACGATCACGCCGATAAACAGGTTGAGCACCGCGAACGCGGAAAGCACCGTGAAGATCAGGAAGAAGGACCAAGCCCAGCTGTATTCTTGCGCCACCGCGAAAACGATATTGCCCCAATCGTCAAACAGCGTGAGCTGAAACAGCGTCATGCCTGAAGTGAGCAGATTGCCGAAGCGATCGGGGAATTGCGCGCCAAATAGCGTCGTCGCTGTCACCGCGCCGATATAATAGACGATCGCGAGGATCGAGAGCGTGGCGAAAATGCCCGGCATGGCGCGCATCAGCGCCTCCACCACGCGCTGCATCTGCGGCACGTTGGAGACAAGCCGGAAAACCCGGATCACCCGCAGCGCGCGCAGCGCCGTGGCGCCAGGCGCCGCCGCGATCCACGAGACGGCCACGATCACCACATCAAACAAATTCCAGCCATTGCGCACGTACGCGCGCGGCCCCTGCGCCAGAAACTCCAGCGCAAGCTCAGCCGTAAATATCCACAGGAAGATCGTGTTCCACTGCGCGATCTGCGCGCTGTAGGGATTATCCGCGCCAACTTGGGCTTCATAGCCCAGCATCAGCGCGTTGATGATGATGCACAGCAGGATAAACCACTGAAACACTTTGCTTTCAGTGATAATCGCCAACGGATTGCGTTTGGCGGGGCGCGCTTGTGCAGGCGCGGCGGAAGCTGTCATCGCAAAAAATCCCCGATCGCCGGGCGAGCCGCCGGCGCGGGGAAACTATGCGCTTCGCAGGCGATGTGGAAGCGGCGGCTTAACCGATCGCGACAGGCGCGGCCGGCGCCTCATCGGCAGGCGCCTTCGCTTCCTCGAGCAAATCGAGAATGAAGCCCTGCACGTTGTAGACGCGCGAGCCCCAATGCCGGCCCGGCACATGCCAAACCTGCACCTGGCTCCAATCGCCGTTGGGCGAAACATCGCGCACCGGCACGTTGCGGGTGATCTCGCCGGTGTTCAGCCAATTGGCGTGATCGACGATAATCAAACGCGAGGAAACAATCTCGCGCACCAGCGCGACATGGCCGCGATTGTTGGTGTTGAAGCCGCGCAGCACCATCACCCCGCCCTCTTCCGGGGCGGAGGCGGTTTCATAAAGGCCGTTGGCCTGGCGCCACCACGTGTGGGCGTCGCCGTAAATCTCAACGCCGGATTCCTTGCGCGCGAACGGCACGCATTGCAGCCGGGCGCGGGCGTTCTCGACATAAGCCGTCGGCTCGTACGCCTCATCGGCCGGACGCGTGAAGGCGCTCGGGGCCATCGTCGCGTGCTGAGAAGGCGTTACCGAGATGCTCGGGTCGATGGACATATCCATATCCATCGCCAGCGGCGTCAGCGCTTCGGCTTCGCTGGCGGTGAAGCCGGCGAGCGCTGCAGCGGCGACGAGCAGGAGAGCTTTGTTGCTGGACATGCAATCAAGTGCCTAGGCGGGCTGGCGCCCCAAACTGGCACACAGAAACGCGCGCCCAGCCTTAAAGAACACTTAAATGCGCAGCGGCTCCAACAGAAAGATGGCCGGTTTTATGGTAAATTCGTCGCACTTAGACTAGATGTAGTCCTATATTCTTTGTCATCTTGGTAAATTCATCTTCGCGGCGTTATCAACAAGTCTTAACGCGCGAACTATCGCCCCATCATCGCCGCAAAGGCGAACGGGTGGATGAAGCCCTCGACACGGTAAACCCTTCCGCCCCAGTGCCCGCCCGGAATGTGCCAGACGCGCACCTCGCTCCAATCATTGTTGGGCGACACATCCAGCACCGGCACCCCGACGCTGACCTCGCCGCGATTGAGCCAATTGGCGTGATCCACCCGCAGCATGCGCGCGCCGATCACTTCGCGCACCACAGCGACATGCCCGCGCCCCGGCCCGTAATAGCCGCGCATCACCAAAACAGAGCCCGCCGCCGGCAGCGATGAGCGCGGATAGCGCCCCTCGGCTTGGCCCACCAGGTGTTGGCGTCGCCATAGATCTCCACGCCGCTGATGCTGCGCGCATAAGGCACGCATTGCAGATTGGCGGCGGCGTCCGCAACGCGGGGCGGCGCAGACGGCTCATAAGGCGGCGGCTCAACAATCGGCGCGCGGCCCCGCAAGCCGGGATAGACCGGCGCCGGCGTTGACGCGCACGCCGTCAGCGCGGCCGCCATGAGCCCAAGCGCCAGGGCGCGAAGCGCCCCCGATTTCAGCAATCTCCCCATCTTGGCGGTGATAATACCGCCGAGGGGTGGAAGTCCGGTGAACGCGGCCTTGACCATTTGGCAAGCAAAGGCCACGGCAACAGCGCAAACCATGTCCACCAGCCCACGCC
>DAORMO010000226.1:1130-4706 GCA_035440585.1 Terricaulis sp. | reverse complement strand
TGATGCCCAGCGGCTTGCCGATCACCAAGCCAAGCGCCACGCCCAGCGCAATCGGATGCAGCAGCGTATCCAGCCCCGCGCCATGCAGCACCACGCCCGCGTTCACCAACGCAAAGATCGGCATGATCGCAAACTGCACCCAAAGCTTGAGCGCATGTTCGGCCTCAATGAGCGGGGAGGAGCCATCGGCGCGGCGCATCGGCACAGCCAGCGCGGTGAGCACGCCAGCGATAGTGGCGTGCACGCCCGAGACCAGCATGAAGCCCCACAGCACGACGCCCAGCAGCCAGAACGGCCACAGCTTGCGCACCCCGGCGCGGTTCAGCAGCAGCATGGCCACGAACGTCACCGCCGCCCCGCCCAGCGCCCAGCCAACCAGGTGCGTCGAATAGAAAAGGGCGATCACCACGATCGCGCCCAGGTCGTCGATAATCGCCAGCGCCAGCAGGAACAGGCGCAAGCCGCTGGGCACCCGGGGCCCAAGCAGGGAAATCACGCCAATGGCGAAGGCGATGTCGGTCGCGGCGGGAATCGCCCAGCCGCGCACAAAGGCCGAATCACCCCCGGCGACGAGCAGATAGATCAGCGCCGGGGCCGCCATGCCGCCCACCGCGCCGGCCAGCGGCAGCCCGGCCTCGCGCGGATTTTTGAACGGGCCCTCGACCGTCTCGCGTTTGAGTTCCAACCCCACATAGAGGAAGAAGATCACCATCAACCCGTCATTGATGATGAGATGCAAAGTCACCGGGTGCGCGCCGGCCCCAAGGCCGACGCTCAACCCCGCGATCTGATCCTCCAGCAGATGGTGGATCGCGTCGCCGAAGTTGCTGTTCAGCAAGAGAAAAGACAGAATCGTCGCGGCGATCAGGAAAAAGCCGGGCGTCGTATCGCGTTCCCACCAGCGTTGCGCTGTGCTGCCGTCAGTCATCAAATGCATACCCCAAATTTCGCGCGGCACCCTAACGGCGCGAGCCCAAGGTTCAAGCGCAGGAAAATAACGTGAAATTTAACGCGACGGACGGTCGCGTAGCTTTGGCGCCACGTTTTTCAGCTTCGTGCTGCGGCGCAACAAATGTGTCGCAAAAGTTTCGACTGTCTGTAAACAGGGCGCGTTACTTGCCCGCCAGCGCGACGGAGCGCTTGGTGCGCAAGGGTCGCACGGGGGTTTTCCAATGAGAATGAAGCATTTCCTGTCAGGCGTCGCCGTGGCGGCGGTTTCCATGACGATGGGCGGCGTTGCCAGCGCGCAATCGACCGCCTCGCAGCTTGAAGAAGAAGAGATCATCGTCACCGGCGCGCGCCGCGATATTTCGGGCGCGATCGTGAACGAGCAGGCGCCGCGCGCACGCGCCACCATCACCGACGAGCTGATCAATCGCCAAACGGCGGGCCAGACGATCCTGCAAACGATCAACCTGATCCCGGGCGTCAACTTCACCAACAACGACGCCTACGGTTCTTCGGGCGGCAACATCACGATGCGCGGCTTCGACGGCAACCGCGTCTCGCTGACGTTTGACGGCATCCCGCTGAACGACACCGGCAACTACGCGATCTATTCCAACCAGATGCTCGATCCCGAGCTGATCTCGCGCGCCAACGTCAACATGGGCGCCACCGAATCCGATAGCCCGACCGCGTCGGCCACAGGCGGCACGATCAACTACGTCACCTACGTGCCGAGCATCGATCCGGGCCTCTTGGTCCAGCCCTCCGTCGGCACCGACAATTACATGCGCCTGTTTGGCCGCGTGGATTCGGGCGAGATCGGCCCGCTGGGCACGCGCTTTTACCTCGCTGGCTCGCAGCAGATCTATGACCAGTTCATGGGCCCCGGCGAGATGAAGAAGTGGCAGATCAACGCCCGCGCCTATCAGCCGATCGGCAGCAACGGCGATTTCATCAGCCTCTCGATGCACTACAACGAGAACCGCAACCACTTCTATCGCAACTTCAACCTGGCCACGTTCAATTCGGGCAATTGGTTGGTCAATGACGCGACCTGCGATCTGCGCAGCGCCGGTTCGGGCTTTGAGCCCACCGCCGGCACCGTGCAAAACGAAAACGGCCGTTGCAGCAATTACTACAACATCCGCATCAACCCCTCGAACACGGGCAACATTCGCGGCCAATCGCGCTTCAGCCTCGGCGAGAGCGTGACGCTGACGGTTGATCCCTCCTTCCAATACGTGCGCGCCAATGGCGGCGGCACAGAAGCGGTGTTTGAAAACGACATTCGCCTGCGCGGCGCCTCAGCTTCGGCCGGCGTTGACCTCAACGGCGACGGCGACGTGCTTGATCGCGTGATGCTCTACTCGCCCTCCAACACCAACACGTATCGCTACGGCGTGCTGAGCTCGGTGATCTGGGACATCAACGCCAACCACCGCCTGCGCGTTGGCTACACCTGGGATGAAGGCCAGCACCAGCAGACGGGCGAGTATTCGCGCCTCGACCAGTACGGCAATCCCGACAGCGTGTTCGGCGGCCGCAGCGGTTTCGGCACGGGCATCAACACCGCCGAAGGTCTGCTTTTCCAAAAGCGTAACCGTAACTCGGTGGCGAGCCTCTCGCAGTTCAACGCTGAATATCGCGGCGATTTCCTCGATGACGCCCTCACGGTGATCGTCGGCGTGCGCGCCCCGGAATTCACCCGCGAGCTGGATCAGATGTGCTATTCTTCCAAGGGCAGCACCTCCTCCACGCAATTCTGCACCACGGCGACGGGAACGCCTTCGCCCGTGTCGCCGGGCTTCGTCCGCTTTGGTGCTTCGACCACCGATTACGCGCCGACCTTCCAGGCTGAAGTCAGCTATGACGACATCCTGCCGAACGTGGGCGTGACCTATCGCTTCCTGGGCGATCACCAAGTGTTCGCCAGCTACGCTGAAGGCCTCTCGGCCCCGCGCACGGACGACCTCTACGGCGGCATCCTGGTGTCGCAACTGAGCACTGTCGTGCCGGAAACCACGGTGTCCTACGATATCGGCTATCGCTACCAGGCGTCGAACGTGATCATCACGGCGGGCCTCTGGCTCACCGAGTTTGAAAACCGCATCATCCGCTCGCAAGATCCGGATGATCCGACTGTCTCCTACGCCCGCAACGTGGGCGCGGTTGATCTCTGGGGCGCCGATTTCCAAGCTGGCGTGAACATCACCTCGGACTTCTCGCTGTTCGGCTCGATCGGCTACGTGCAGTCCGAGCTGCAGGACAACCTGCCGGGGCAAACCCAAGGCCGCGGCAACGCGCTGGTGGATACCCCCGAATGGGCCGTTGGCCTGCGCGGCGAGTACACGATCGGCCCGGTCACCGCTGGCCTGCAAGCCAAGTGGACGGATGATCGCTTCTCGAACGACTTCAACACCGAAGTTGCGCCGGGCTTCACCACCGTCAACGCTGATCTGCGTTGGGATATCGGCGAAGGCTGGAACAACAAGAACACCTACATCCAGCTCAACGTGATCAACCTGCTGGACGAGGAATACATCTCCACCATCAGCTCCGGCACGAACGGCGGCACGGGCTTCTTCGGCGTTGGCGCGCCGCGGACCTTCATGCTGACGCTCCGCACCG
>DAORMO010000226.1:749-986 GCA_035440585.1 Terricaulis sp. | reverse complement strand
CTTGCAGCGGGTGAGGGGGCGGGCGTCAGGATAAAGCGCGAGCGTTGATGCAGCGCTCTATCCTGAACCACGCCCCCTCATCCGGCGCTACGCGCCACCTTCTCCCCCTTGCGGGGGAGAAGGGAATGTCTGATGCCAGCGAAAAGCAGACTCTCCGCGTCCTCCCCCGCCAGGGGGAGGTGGCGCGCGCGTTGCGCGCGACGGAGGGGTGAGCGCATGCATTGGCCGGCGCTTGCG
>DAORMO010000226.1:0-711 GCA_035440585.1 Terricaulis sp. | reverse complement strand
CCCCCTAACGGGGGAGCACGCAGCGGGCCAAAATCACGCGTCGCTTCCGGCGAGCGCGGCCCTCCTTCCTAAGAGCCGCCTCCGTTTGCGCCGCCCGCGCAGCGCAAACAAAAACGGCGGCGCTTTGCGCGCCGCCGTTGATGCTTTCGCATTGGCCGACTGGATTAGAAATCCATGCCGCCCATGCCGCCCATGCCGCCCGGAGGCATGCCGCCGCCGGCGGCTTCCTTCTTCGGCGCTTCGGCGATCGCCGCTTCCGTGGTGATCACAAGGCCAGCCACCGAGGCTGCGTCTTGCAGCGCGGTGCGGACAACCTTCACCGGATCGATAATGCCGGCCTTGACCAGATCGACATATTCTTCGGTCTGGGCGTTGAAGCCGTAATTGTCGTCCTTGTTCTCGCGCAGCTTGCCGACAACGATCGAGCCTTCCACGCCGGCGTTTTCCACGATCTGACGGATCGGGGCTTCCAGCGCTTTCTTCACGATGGCGATGCCGACGTTCTGATCTTCGTTGTCGCCCTTGATCGAGAGCTTGAAGGCCGAACGCAGCAGCGCGGTGCCGCCGCCGGGGACGATGCCTTCTTCCACCGCAGCGCGGGTGGCGTTCAGCGCGTCATCAACGCGGTCCTTGCGTTCCTTCACTTCGACTTCGGTCGAACCGCCGACCTTGATCACCGCAACGCCGCCGGCGAGCTTCGCCAGACGCTCC
>DAORMO010000225.1:0-4713 GCA_035440585.1 Terricaulis sp. | reverse complement strand
ATGGGCGCCGAGAGCGTCCTTTTCCATCAACTGCCGGGCGACGGCGTGGGCGGTCTGCGGGTCGAGGCCGCGACGCTCATAGATAGTGGCCAGTTCCTCGAGCTCGTCGTCCCAGTGGATTTCGAGCTCGGCCTTTTCGCGTGCGAGATCGGCGCGTTCGGTGTCGGACTGCGAGGAGACCGACACATACTCCCCCGCCGCCATCGACATGGCGCCGGCGACGAGGCCGGCGAGGCCGGAGATCACCACGGCCTGATGGTCGACGCCGGATGCGGCGACGCCCGCGCCTGAAGCTGAAGCAGATCCCGTGGTGTGCCGCGATGTGCAGCGCGTGGGCAGCCGCCTGCGCAGCCAGCGCGATCGCTATTGCGCGCGCCAGTCGGTGTGGGATGGCGAAGCCGCGGACACGCGCGAGCGGTTTGACCGCGTCAATACCGGGCAATCGATTCCTTCGCCGACCGGCCGTGGCGGTTTGGAATAAAGCAGCAGGGGGCGTCCGGTGATCCTCGACGCCGCGCTCTCTTATCTGCACTTTGTTTTCGCGTTTCTGATCGTCGGCGCGCTGTGTGCTGAGCTGTTTATGCTGCGCCTGCCCATTGGCGCGGCGGCGGTGCTGCGCATGCTGCGCGCTGATTTGTTTTACGGCGCGGGCTCTGTGCTGTTGCTGCTGGCGGGCGGGGCGCGCGTGCTGTGGGGCGCGAAAGGCTGGGCGTTTTATGAGGCCGAGCCGTTTTTCTGGGCCAAGATGATCACGTTCCTGGCGATCGGGCTGTGCTCGATCGCGCCCACGCGCATGTTCCTGCGCTGGGCCAAGGCGGCCAAAGCTGATCCGGCGTTCGCCGCGCCCGAGGCGGAGGTGAAAGCCGCGCGCCGCTGGGTGATGATTGAGGTGCATCTGATTGCGCTGCTTTTGCTATTCGCGGCGCTGATGGCGCGCGGCATCGGCGGCGCAGAGGGCTGACAATCCCACAATCGCGGCTAAGCTTCCCGGCAAAATATAACGGGAGGTTGGCGTGAGCGTGTCTCTAGATCCCAGCGAATTCGATGCGATGCCCACGCTGGCGGCCATGATCCGCCATCATGGCGCAACGCGCGGCGGCGATATCGCGCAAAGCTTTGAAGGCCGAAACACCACATACGCCGCGTTGGACCAGCGCGCCTCGCAAGTCGCCTCCGCGCTGATCGCGGCGGGCGTGCGGCCGGGAGAGGCGATCGCTTATTTCGGCAAGAACAGCGATCAATATTTTGAACTGGTGCTGGGCGCAGCGAAGGCGGGGGCGCTTATTGCCCCCATCGGCTGGCGGCTTGCGGCCGCAGAGGCGGCTTACATCATCGATGATGCGCGCGCGCGTTTGCTGTTTGCAGGCGTTGAATTGATGGATGCAGCGAATGACGCCATCGCGCGTTCGCATACGAGGCCGATCCTAATCGGCATGGAGGCGGGCTTTGAAGCCTGGCGCGATGCCCATGCGCCGAACGACCCTTTGCTGCCCGTCGATCAAAACGATCCTGCGATTTTGCTCTACACCTCCGGCACCACTGGCCGCCCCAAAGGCGTCATGCTCACCGGCGCGAACCTGATGCGCTCACGCCGTGCGCTGGCGGCGGCGCGCATGGGCTGGAACGAATGGAAGAAAGGCGAGACCAATCTCGTCGCCATGCCGGCCGCGCATATTGGCGGCACGGGCTGGGGGCTTGTGGGCCTCATCAATGGCGTGCGCAACGTGATCACGCGCGAGTTCAATCCGGTGGAGGTGATTGAGCTGATCGAGAAAGAGCGGATCGCCAAAGTGTTCATGGTGCCGGCGGCGCTGCAATTTATCGTGCGCCTGCCGCGCGCGCGCGAAATTGATTACGCCAGCCTTACGCACATCCTCTATGGCGCGTCGCCCATTCCGCTCGATCTCCTGCGTGAGTGCATGGAGGTGTTCGGCTGCGAATTTTGCCAGCAATACGGCATGACAGAAACCACAGGCACGATCGTCTATCTGCCGCCGGAAGATCACGATCCGGCCGGCAATCAGCGCATGCGCTCAGCTGGCCTGCCGATGCCGGGCGTTGAGCTTCGCATTCAGGATGCGGATGGCAATGTGCTTGGACCCAACGAAATCGGGGAGGTCGCCACGCGCTCGGAGGCCAACATGGCCGGCTATTGGCGCAACAAGGACGCCACCGCCGCCACGGTCGATGCCGATGGCTGGCTGCGCACCGGCGATGCGGGGTATCTCGATGAAGACGGCTACCTCTTCATTCAGGATCGCCTCAAAGACATGATCTGCTCCGGCGCTGAAAACATTTATCCGGCCGAGGTGGAAAGCGCGATCTTTGGCCATCCAAGCATCGCGGAGGTGGCCGTGATCGGCGTGCCCGATGATGTGTGGGGCGAGGCGGTGAAAGCCATCGTGGTGCCCAAGCCGGGCGCTGAGCAGGATGACGAGGCCATCATCGCCTTCGCCAAATCCCGCATCGCGCATTACAAAGCGCCCAAGAGCGTGGATTTCCGCGCCGCGCCGCTGCCGCGTAATCCCTCGGGCAAGATTTTGCGCCGGGAATTGCGTGAGCCGTACTGGGCGGGACGGGAGCGGAAGGTGAACTGATGTTCGTGCGCGTGACCAGACCCAACGATCCCGCCGAGGATTGGTGGCCGAGTGATCCTGCGGAGTTCTCGCACGACGGAAAATTCTTCATGGCCTTCTTCGGGAGCATGATGGCATTGATGCTGATCGGCTTTATGTTCGCGCCGCTGCGTGTCGAGGTTCAATGTGTAGTGGCGCTCGTTATTTTGGCGGTTGGCCTTGTGCTCTCAACGATGCGTCGACGTGAGGTCGGTTGGCGCTGGCGTGGCGCGGAACGGAAGCACGTTTTCAAGGCGCTTCTATACTTGGTGCTCATTGCGGTGTTTGCTGGGCTTGTCATGCTGCTGGCGCCGCTCAGCGATCCCATTACCTTGCCTTGGTATCTCGGGCTGTTTGGCATCGGCCTTTTTACGGTGCTTCAGCAATTGCGTATCGTGCGCTTCGCAGAGGCCGCTTTCCTTTCTGAAAGCGATCCGCACTGGCGCTATACGCTCAACCCGCCACGAGATGACGCGCCATGATCCTAATCGGCGCCATTTGCGTAGCGATTTTTCTCACCTGTTGGCTCGTGACAGCGGTTCTTATTGTGCGCCTAAAGCCCTGGTCGAAGCCGCGCGCGCCTTATGCAGAAGATCCGCGTTTCATGCGCACATTCGTCATCGGCTTCGCACTTGGGATCGTTGCGATCCTTGCTTTGTGGGTCGGCGTGGAATTTGGCGCGCTTAACGGGTAGCGCCAAGAGGGTGAATTGAGGGGAAATGGACGTGGAAGAGATCAACGTGATCGGTGTCGCCGGGGTGGCGGTCTTTGTTCTCGCTGCCGTGACTGCAATCGTGTGCTTCTTCAAGTTCGATCTTCCGCGTCTTGCCCGCGAGGCGGAAGAAGCGCATGGCCCGATGGGTATTTGGAAAGACCCGCGCGGCCGCACACGGTTTCTAACGCTGTTAGGCGTTAATGCGGTTGGCATAACGGCAGGCGTGATCGCAATACTATGGGGTGGTTTTGGCGCCGCGCCTTAAATCACCAAGGCGCGATCGCATCACCAACGCGCTGGCCCCATTGCGGGCGTTGCACGGTGCTGATGGTGCCGCGGCCGCCGTAAGAGATGCGCGCTTCGGCGATTTGCGTGTGGTTGATGCGGTTGTTGGCCGTCACGTCCTCGGGGCGGATGATGCCGCTCACGGTGAGTTCGCGCAGCTCGCCATTGATGCGCACCTCTTGGCGGCCGGCGATGACGAGATTGCCGTTGGGCAGCCGATCCACGATCACGGCGGCGACGGTGAGCTCGATCTTCTCTTCGCGGTTGATCGCGCCGGAGCCGCGATGCTCGCTATCGGCTGCAGCGCCAATCATGTTTTCAGGATCGAACGCGTTGTTGAACACTTGCCCCAGCGTCTGTTCCAGCCCGAAGAAATTGGAGAGCCCCACATTGGTGGTGCTTTCGCGCTGGCGATCGGATGAGTTGGAAAGCTCAGCCTTATCGCGGATTTCGATCTCGACCGTGAGGATATCGCCCACGCGCGTGGCGCGGTGATCGTTGAAGAAGCTGCGCGAGCCCGCTTGCCACAGCGAAGAAGGCGCGCGCGGCTCCGCATGCGGGAAATTCGGCTGCGGCATATTTTGCTGCTGCCCGCCGGTGAGCGGTGCGGGATTTGAGACAGGCGTGAATTGCGGCGGCCCCATCGCGCGGCGCGCCGCGTCATAGGCCACGCCTGGCGCGGCGATGGCGTCCTGCGCGAGATCGTGTTGCGCCACGCTGGCGCAGCCGGTGATGCTGACAGCGCTGGCGGTGAGGGCGAGAAGGGCGAGTTGACGCATGATCGTCTCCTAAACTTACGGGGCGATCGCCCGCGCCATGCCGGGCGCGGTGACGATAGCGTCGATGGGGCGGTTCGAGGTGGTGTTGATGAGCCGCACGCTTTGGCCCACGGCGCCATCTTCTGTGGCGCGTGCGCGCGTGCTCAATTGAATGCCGTGCGAAAGATAAACGATCGAAACCATGTCCCCGCGCCGCACGGCGGCGTCACTCACGCTGCGCGCGCCATTGTTTGACGCGGGCAGCGTCGCGCGCGCGCCGGCGGGGCGCACAACGCGCACCTCCGTGAGCCCGGCGGGCGGGGTCCATTGCAGGCCAGCA
>DAORMO010000224.1:0-4716 GCA_035440585.1 Terricaulis sp. | reverse complement strand
GAATTGCGGCGAAGGGTGTTTGACCTTGGAATATTTGTGTCGCATCGGTTGCAGCAGCATGGCGGGAGTCGATCTACCGGGGGCCAACCTCGGCGTTCCGGTTCAACGTCCGCTCGAGCCGTGTGCTCGAAAACTGAAGTTAGAGAAGACAGGGTTTAGCCGCTGGTGGCGAGACCCGGCGCTCTAGGGGGTTCGAAATATGAGAAAGACGCAGACTGGACGTAAGTCTCTGCTGACGGGCGCTTCCGCGCTCGCCGCCGCGACTGCGATGTTTACCGCGGGCGGCGTCACCGTCGCGGCCGCGCAGGAAGCGGATGAGGACGAAGCCATCGTCGTCACCGGCACGCGCATCGCGCGCCGCGACGCGGTCGCCGAAAGCCCGATCCTGACGGTCGGCCAGGAAGAAATGACCAATTCCGGCTTCGTGACGGTTGAGCAATACCTCAACACGCTGCCGCAGGTCACGGCTGGCCTTTCTTCGCAATCGAACAACCCGTCTTCCAACGGTCGGGCGTTCATCGATCTGCGCGGCCTCGGCTCGGCCCGCAACCTGATCCTGATCGACGGCCGTCGTCCCATCGGTTCGACCGCTGGCGGCACCGTTGACGTGAACACCATCCCCGCCGCCATCGTCGAGCGCGTTGAGCTCATCACCGGCGGCGCGGCTTCGACCTACGGCGCGGACGCCGTGGCCGGCGTCGTGAACTTCATCCTGCGCGACAATTTCGAAGGCTTCGCGGTTGATGCTCAGTACCGTCTGACCGAGCGCGGCGACGGCGAGGAGTGGGGCACGGACTTCACCTTCGGCGGCAATTTCGCTGACGGCCGCGGCAACGCGGTGTTCAACGCCAGCTATTTCTCGCGTGAAGTGATGTACAAGGGCGCTCGCGATTGGGCGGCTCAAGCCACCAACACCACCACCATCTTCCCCGGTGGTTCGTGGGCGCCTGGCGCGGCCGCGCCGACCCAAGCTCAAGTCGATGCGCTGTTTGGCGCCGGCAATTGCGCCAATAACGGCGGCTGGGCGGGCTTTGGCTTCAACCCCGATGGCAGCCTGTTCTGCACGGGCGTGTCCACCAGCGCGACGCTCAACACCTATGGCTATACCGGCCCGGCGGGCGCTATTGCGACCAATTTCGCGCCGAACATCTTCTCCTATAACTTTGAGCCGGATAACATTCTTGTTCTCCCGCTTGAGCGTTGGAGCTTCTTCAGCCGCGTGAGCCTGGATGTGAACGATGCGTTCCGTCCCTACATCCAAGCCAGCTTCACCAACTACAACGCCAAGCAAGAGCTGGCGGCGACGCCGGCCGGCGGCACGACGGGCTGGAACGTTCCCGTTTCCAACCCCTTCATTCCCGCCGCGATGTCGACCCTGCTCGGTTCGCGCACCAACGCGACGGCGCCGTTCGCGTTCGCCAAGCGCTTCAGCGATCTGGGCGGCCGCACCGGTGAGAACAACCACGATGTGTGGCAAGTTCTCGTCGGCACGGAAGGCAACCTGACCGACACCTGGTCCTACGACATTTACGCTTCCTATGGCCGTTCGGTGATGACCGAAATCCAAGGCGGCAACGTGCGTCGTGACCGCGTCGGCCTGCTGCTTGGCGATGACACCTACTACACCCCGGGCAACAACCTCGATGCGCCGACCATCGCGCAGCAGAACACGTTGTCTGGCGGCGCCTGCCCGAACGGCCTCAACCTGTTCGGCAACGCCCCGATCGACCCGACCTGCGCGGCGTGGATCAGCCTGGAAGCCAAGAACCTCACCATCCTTGAGCAAACCATTGTTGAAGGCACGGTGACGGGCGATCTGTTCGAGCTCCCGGCCGGCGCGGTGCAAATCGCGGTTGGCACGAGCTATCGCGCCCTTGAGTTCGATTTCAAATCGGATGGCGGCCTGCAGCCGGGCCTCGTTGCCGGCTTCAACCAACAGCTCCCGGTTTATGGCGAACAAGACTGGTTCGACATCTTCGGCGAAGTGTACATCCCGATCCTGTCGAACCTGCCGGCTGTCGAGAACCTCTCGCTGACGCTGGGCTATCGCACGTCGGACAACAGCAACTCGGGCGTGTCCGAGAGCTACAAGGCCAACGCCGACTGGACGGTCACCGATTGGCTGCGCTTCCGCGCAGGCATCCAAACCGCCGTTCGCGCGCCTTCGATCACCGAACTGTACGCGCCGCAGCTGAACAACTTCCCGGCGTTCGCCAACTCCGATCCGTGCGACACCGCGATCGCGGTGACGGCCGGCAACTCGGCGTGGAACCGTTCGGGCCCCAACGGCGCGGCGATCACCACGCTGTGCGGCCAGCAATCGCCGGCTGCAGCGCTGGGCACGTTCACGTGGCCGGGCCAAGCCAACGCCGTCTCGGGTGGTAACCCCAGCCTGAAGCCGGAAACGGCTGATTCCTGGTCGGCTGGTATCGTCGTGAACTCGCCGTTCTCGACTGGCGGCTTCCTCGACACGCTTTATGTTTCTGTCGACTACTGGTCGATCGAGATGGAAAACGTGATCGCGGCCGTTGGCGCGGCGACGATCGTGCAGCGTTGCTTCAACCGCGACAATGCGAACCCGACCTACAACCCCGCCAACTACTGGTGCTCGCTCTTCAATCGCGATCCGTCCAACGGCTCGGTGATTGAGCTGCAGCAATTCTCGCAGAACCAAGCGTTCACCAACACCAGCGGCGTCGACATCACCACGGGCTTTGGCTTTGATCTCGGCGGCTTCGGCTCGCTGAACTTCAACACCATCTCGACCTGGGTTGAGCGTTACGAAACCGCGACCTCTGTCGCTGACCCCATGTATGACTTCATGGGCACGATCGGCACGGGCACGGGTTCGGCCACGCCGGAATGGCGCCACACGATCACCAGCTCGTGGTCGCTTGACGCGTTCTCGCTGACGGCCACGGCGCGTTACATCGACTCGATGATGCACGCGGCCACGGTGACGGGCGGCTCGCCGGTGACCAACACCGGCACGCCGGAAACCTGGTACTTCGATCTGCGCGGCACGTACGACCTCACGTCGAACCTGACGCTCCGCGCCGGCGTGAACAACGTCGCGGACGAAGATCCGGCGCTCTACAGCCCGAACATTCAGTCCAACACCGACCCGTCGACCTTCGACGTGCTCGGCCGCCGCTTCTTCGTGGGCTTCAACCTGCGCATGTAAGCGGACTGAACAGTCCAAAGGGATCGGGGCGGAGAGCAATCTCCGCCCCTTTTCTTTTGTGTGTTTTGTGCGTTGGGATCGGCGCGGGTGAGGGCGTCTGGGCTCAGATCGGCTTGGCGTCGAAAGCCATGGTTATGCGCGGGGCGGCGTCGCTGAAGGGGACGGTGCCGTGCAGCATGTAAGAGGGAAACAGCACAAGCTTGCCAGCCTCCGGCTGCACAAAGCGGCGCGGCGGCAGGTGGAGCCCAAGCTTCTCTGGCGGTTGGCCAAATTGAATCCAGCCCGAATGGCTTTCCGCGCCTGAGGCCACGCTTGGCGGCAGCTCCACGTAAAAGGCTGAGCTTAGCCAGCCTTGCGGGTGGAAGTGATTGATGTGCTTGCCCGAGGCGGTGAGCCGCACCGACCAGGAGCCGGTGAAGCGCACATCGCCGGTGTTGCGCGCAAGGAATGGGTGGCGCGTATCGGGCGGAAGCTGCGCGATGAGGCGGCGCACGCAGGCATGAAGCGCTTGGCGCGCGGCGATGATCACCGGATGCTTTGAGCCAAACAACACGCCTGCGGTTTGCGTGCCCCCGCGCAGGCTTTGGTTGACGGGCGCGCGCAACGCCACATGCATCTCAATCAAGGTTTCGCGCAGCGCGGCGATGAAAGCTGGCACATCCGCATAGCCAGGCGGGGCCTCGATTTCGCCGATCAAAACGTGGCGCTCGTAATCGCACAGCCACGCCTCGCGCGGATCGCCAATCAGCCGCCACGCGATCGAGAGCGCGGCCCACGCCTGCTGATCCAGCGGATCGCGCTGGGCGTCGCTCAGCGCATGTGCGGCGGCTTCGTCCGCGCGGCCGCGGCGAATGAGGTGCTGGGCATAGGCCGCGCCGGCGCCGCGCGGCGGGTTTGGCATCGCCATGGCTGCTGAGAACGCCGCCGAGGCGCCGTCGGAATCGCCGCACATTTCAAGCGCCACGGCATGCGCAATGGCGAGCGTCGGATCATCGCCCTGGCCGCGCAGGATGCGCAATTGCGCAGTGGCTTCTTCGCCGCGCTCAGCTTCGGTGAGCAGGTTGACAAACGCCATGCGCAGTGCGGCGTTTTGCGGCTGCGCTTCCACCGCGCGGGCGATCGCGTTGAACGGATCAGCCTCGCTGTCTGCGCGATGCTCCCAAAGGATGTGTGCCATTAGCACGTGCCCGGCGGCGTAGTCTGGCTGCTGCGCAATCAGCGCTTGGGCTTTGGCGAGGGCGTCCTGTGTCTGGCCGAGGTCGAGATGGGCGCTGGCTTCGGCGTCCAACAATTCAGCCGCTGCGTAGCCGAGCGCACGCGCGCGCGCAAAGCAGGCAAGCGCGTCGGCTGGGTCGCCCAGCAGGCGCCGGACGATGCCGAGATTGGTCCAGCCCTGCGCGTTCGCGGGCTCGCGCGCGAGGGCTTGGCGGTGCGAGGCTTCAGCGCCTTCAAGGTCATCGCCGGCACGTTGGGCGGCGGCCAGCGTGTGCAGCACGCGCGGATCGCCGGGCGCAAGCGCGACAGCGCGGCGC
>DAORMO010000223.1:4033-4759 GCA_035440585.1 Terricaulis sp. | reverse complement strand
AAGCTTCTCGCTCGCCCCCTTCAGCGCCAGCGGCAGCGCCGCCTTGTCGATGCTGCGCAGCAGGGTCTGCACCGCCATCGGGGTGAGGCGCTGGAGATCGTCGAAGGTGAACATCAGGCTCTTGATGCGCTCGGCCGCCTCGCGGTTGCGCTCCTCCAGCGCGGCGATGAAGCGCGCCTCGGCCTGGCGGTCGAGGTTGTTGAAGATCTCGGCCATCATCTCGTGCGCGTCGCGGCGCGTGCTGCGGGCGAGGTTGGACATGAACTCGGCGCGCAGCGTGCGCTCGACCCCGTCCAGCACGTCCTTCTGCACGCTTTCCATGCGCAGCATCCGCATCACCACCTCCATGGCGAAGCTGTCCGGCAGCATGGCGAGCACGCGGGCGGCATGGTCGGCGCGCACCTTGGAGAGCACCACGGCGACCGTCTGCGGGTATTCGTTCTTCAGGTAGTTGGCCAGCACCGCCTCGTGCACGTTGCCCAGCTTGTCCCACATGGTCCGCCCGGCGGGGCCGCGGATCTCCTCCATGATCTGGGAGACGCGCTCGCGCGGCAGGGTCTTCAGCAGCAGGCGCTCGGTGTTCTCGAAGCTGCCGACCAGGCTGCCGGCGCCGCCGATCTGCTCGGCGAAGTCCATGCACAGCCGTTCGACCACGTCCGAGCGCACCGGGCCGAGCTGGGCCATGGCGGCCGAGATCTCCTTGATCTCGTCCTCGTGCATCATGCT
>DAORMO010000223.1:0-3977 GCA_035440585.1 Terricaulis sp. | reverse complement strand
GTCACGAGCACGCAGTACATCGTCCTCGACAGCCTCTACGCCAGCGACCTGCCGTCGGGCAAGGACATGGCTCTCGTCGGGGTGGCGCTCGACCATCTCGGCCAGCCGGCGCAGGGCAGAGGCGCGCATCTGGCCCTCGACATTGCCCAGCGCCACCATCCCCTCGTCCTCGCCGGCAAAGCCCTTCCTTCAAGCGCGATGCAAACGGAAACGGTGCAGCCGGCGAGGACGCCGGCGGTCCAAGAAGGGGCTCAATCCAATTCTCGAAACGGGTACTGATCCCGGATCCGCCAGTTGAAATATTGGCCTTGGGAAGATGCGGTTTGAAACTCTAGCGCCACGTCTGGCGGGATGTTCTCGTAGATATATTTGCGCCCGCTTGTGAACGTCACAGCAAGCTCCTGCTTGGACGCATCATAAAGCGCGCGGGCGATCACCGAGGACATTGGCGCCTGAAATGAAAAGCACCCGCCGTTTCCAGCGGGCGCTTCTCAGCCTAGGCCAAAGCCGGCTTAGGTCCAGTATTGATCGACCTTGTAATAAGAAAAGCTCTGGTCGCGATAGGCATGGCCGTCATTCTTGGTGAGCTGGTCGATCGTGTCGGCCGGCGCGGCTTTCAGCTCATCCTTGGAATAGGGCACGACGTAGGCGTCTTCCTCTTCATCATAATTCAGCACCGCCCATGGCAGCGGATGAAATTTCTCGCCCATCCCAAGCACGCCGCCGAAACCGACGACTGCGAACAGAATGGAATTGCTCTGCTTATCGAGCACGAGATCTTCAACCGAGCCGATCTTATCGCCGCTGGTGTCTTTGACGGTGGTGCCAATAACTTTCTTGGCGCGAATGGCGGTGGTGTGTCCGGTGGGGGTTGGCATGGGGGGCTCGCTCCTCTTTGAAGGGTTGAGCCTCTTTAACCCGCAGCAGCGCGCAATCGTTCCTAGAGCGCAAGCCCAATCATCACAGCCCCATAATGGCCGGCCGCGCCGATGATCACGCAGGCGTGCCACAGAGCGCGGCGGAACGGGATGGCGTGATTGAGATAAAGCAGCACACCGCCCGAATACACCGCGCCCGCCACGAACAAGAGCGCGATCGCCAACGGCGGCAGCGTCGGCACAACCGGGCCAAGCACCAGCACTGCCAGCCAGCCAAACGCCAGATAGATCAAGCTCCAGGCGCGATCAGAAAGCTGCGTCCACAGCACCTTGCCGGCGGCGCCGGCGATCGCCGCCACCCAAATCGCGATGGTGACGCCCAGCGCAAAGCTCGGCGGCAGCAATTGGATGGTGAACGGGGTGTAAGAGCCCGCGATCATCAGGAAGATGCCGGCCTCATCGATGCGGCGCAGGATGCGGCGGTGCGGATTGGGCTTGGTGAGATTGTAAACAGCGGAAGCGGCCAGCATGGCCATCAGGCACATCGCGTAAATCGCGCTGGCGGTGGCGAGCGGCACGCCGCGATTGGACAGCGCAATGGCGATGAGTATCCCGCCGCCGATCAAGGCCGCCGCGATCCCTACCGTATGCACCAAGCCGTCGGCCGCGTGCTCGGCCCGGTTCGGATAGTGCTCGGCGAGTTCTTCCTCGTCGGCGGCCAGGAGATCGGAGAATGCCATGTCTGTCTTTCGTGCGCTGTTCCTCGACGTGGTGAATGACGCTCAATCAGCAAGCATTGTTCCGCGCATTTGCGGCACAGCAATGGAAACCGAGGCGTATCGGCAACACAAGCGCGTGAGCCTGCGGCGCTAACGCCGCGTTATGCTCACACGCGACGCGCGTTCATGTGCGGTGATGTGCGGCGCGATTTTCGCAAGCGCGGTGCGCTATGGCACAGCTCGATCTCTCCGCATGTTCACCATCTTCGCCGGTTAAGGCTAAACGCGCCAAGCGCGCGCCGGCGAAAGCGGCGGCCAAGCGCCCGCCTTCCAAGCGCGCGCAGGCGCAATCGCTGCGCGCTGAAGCGCGGCTGTTAACCACGGCCGGCTTGATGCTGCTGGTGATCGGCTTTCCGGTGACGCTTTATCTTGTCGCGCTGGCGCTGACAGGCGCGGCCCCGGCGCTGCTGCCGCTCGCGGTTGGCGCGCCGCCAATCCTGCTCGGCTATTTCGCGTGCCACTTTGCTTCGCAGCGGATGCTTAAAGCCAAGGCGCTGGAGCGGCGGCAGCCGCGCGCCGCCAGTGCTAGCAAAAAGCCAATATTGACAAGGCAATAGAAGCGGCGGAGCGTTTTGGATCTCAGTGCGTTGCACCACGCAAAGGAGATCGGCGCATGCAGGAAAGCGAACTCAGCCTCCAGCTCAAAGGGTGGCGGCTCGCCACCGCTGAAGTGCTTTACTACATCCCCGATCATCCCAAGCTGATCCAAAGCTTTGTCTGGCAGACGCTGGATCTCGCGCCCGCCTATCCGCGGCTTCACCAATTCCTGGATTTCTGGCGGCGTGAAATCGACGCTGTGATCCATTCGGTGCGCTTGGCCTCGGGGGAGACGCTGGCGCCGGCGCGGGTGGGCCGGGCCGATCATTGGCTGCATCACTAGATTGGCATTGGCCAGCGCCGGTTCCGCGCACATATTGTAAGCGCGAAGAAATGCCGGAGAGAGACAAACCCATGCGCATGCTCATGCTTGCCGCCGCGGCCGCGCTGTTAAGCGCGTGCGCAACGGCCACGCCCTATCAGCCGGCAGAGGCCGGCGCCCGATATGGCTTTCAAGAACAGGTGATCGAGCAAAACCGCGTCCGCATCACCTTCCGCGGGAACACGCTGACGGAACGCGAGACGGTCGAGAATTACCTGCTCTATCGCGCTGCCGAGGTCACGCTCGCTGCGGGCAAGGATTACTTCATCGTCGCCAACCGCGAGACTGAACGGAACACGCGCCTGCAAAGCACTGGGCCAAGCGGGCCGCGCTTTGCTTTCGATTATTGGTATTTCTCCCCGCGCCGCGGCTGGAGCCCCTGGTACGATCCGTTCTGGGGCGAGCCCACGAGCTATCGCGAAGTCACCCGTTATGAAGCGGTGGCTGAGATCGCGATGTTCGATGGCGATAAGCCCGCGGGCGATCCCAACGCGTTCAGCGCGCGTGAGGTGCAGGCCAACCTGCAAGGGCGCATCGTGCGGCCTGAAGCGGCGAATTAACTAGCGTACTTCAATTCTCAATGCTTCCCCGCCAAGCCCCGCACCTGATGCGGGGCGCGAGCGGGGATCCAGGGCCGAGAGCCGGCCCGTTGCTCTGGGTCCCAGATCGCACCCCGGCGTGCGCCAGGGCTGCGTCAGGGAAGCGGGCTTGGCGCTTGTGGCCGCCGCGAAATACGCCGGCAGCGAATTAAGGCCCCGGCCCTTCGACCGCGACGCCGCGTTCGCGCAACAGGTCGATCACATTGCCCTCGCCGATCAGGTGCGCTGCGCCCACGGCGATGAAGATGCGGCCTTCGCCCGCAAGCCGCGCCTGGATCGCATCGGCCCAGGCGCGGTTGCGCGCCAGGATGATCGTTTCATACAGCGCTGGTGAGCCCGCTTGCCATTGCGCGTCAAACAGCGCCGCCAGCGCGTCCACATCGCCGCGCGCCCAAAGCTCATCGAGCTGATCAATGCCGGTTTCGCCGGCTTCGATGGCGAGCATCGTGTCGCGCAGAAAGCGGATTTGCTCCGCTTGCGGCAGATCGGCCAGGAAGCGCACCTGCTGCTCCGGCGTTTCCAGAAAGCTCATGCGCATGCCGCGCGCGCGCGCATCCGCCGCCAGCACATTCTCCACGCCCGCCGCCGGGCTCAGCCCGCGCGTGATCGCATCGGCGTAAGAGAGCCGTAGCGCCGCCAGCCAAGGGCGCATGCTCTCCAATGTCGCCGTGTCCAACCGCAGCGCGGCGGCGACACGGGCAAACTGCGCCTGGTCCTCGTCGCTCAGCAGCGCCGTGAGCGCCTGGCCTGGCGCCAGCCGGCCAAGCTGTTCAGAGAGCGCATAGGCTTGCGCGGCGCCTTC
>DAORMO010000222.1:0-4820 GCA_035440585.1 Terricaulis sp. | reverse complement strand
CAGGTTTCAGGTCTATGCGGTGAACCAGATAGACCAGCAGCCCCGCGCCCATCAGCGTCAGCGCCACCACGCTGCCCAGAATTATCACGCCCCAGCGCCAAACAGCCGCCCGCATTGGCCCCCTCCGGTTCCATTTGACCTAGCCTACCGGCTGGCGCCAGCCCCCGGAATAGTTATCTAGGGGCCATGACCCAGCCTATCCCCGTCACCGTGCTCACAGGCTTCCTCGGCGCGGGAAAAACCACGCTTCTGAACCGCATCCTGACCGAGCCGCACGGCAAGAAGTACGCGGTTATCGTCAACGAGTTCGGCGAAATCGGGATCGACAATGATCTTATCGTCGATGCTGACGAAGAAGTGTTCGAGATGAACAATGGTTGCGTCTGCTGCACGGTGCGGGGCGATCTTATCCGCATCATTGAAGGTTTGATGAAGCGCAAAGGCGGGTTTGACGCCATCCTGGTGGAAACCACCGGCCTCGCGAAGCCCGCCCCGGTTGCGCAAACCTTCTTCGTCGATCAGGACGTGCGCGCCAAAACCAAGCTCGACGCGATCGTGACGGTGGCGGACGCCAAGCACCTCGCCGGCCAACTCGAAAGTTCCGAAGAGGCGGCCGAGCAGATCGCCTTCGCCGACGTGATCCTGCTCAACAAAACTGATCTGGTGTCCAAAGACGATCTCGCCGCCATCGAGCGGCGCATCCGCGCAATGAACCCTTCGGCGCGCCTGCATCACATGACGCGCGGCGATGTTCCGCTGGACGCGATCTTGAACATTGGCGCGTTTGAACTCGATCGCATCACCGAGATCGATCCGCACTTCCTGCCCGATCACGATTGCGATGACGCCTGCGCGCATCACGATCATCACCATGATCACGACCACGCGCATCACCATCACGACCACGCGCACGATCACGCGGCGGCGGCCGGCATCTCCAGCGTGTCGCTCTCTACCGAACAGCTGATTGACCCTGAGAAGCTGCTGCCCTGGATCAATGAGATCACGCAAACGCGCGGGCCAGACATCCTGCGCCTCAAAGGCATTTTCGCCTTCCCGGACGAGCCCAAACGCTTTGTCGTGCAAGGCGTGCACATGATCGTTGAGGGCGACACCCAGCGCGATTGGAAAGAAGGGGAGAAGCGGCTCTCGCGGCTTGTGTTCATCGGCCGCAATCTCGATCGCGCCGAATTGGAAGCCGCCTTCCTGGCCTGTGCGGCATGAGCGCGGAAGTTTACAACAACGGCCGCCGCCTCGCCTTGGGCGCCGCGGCCACAAGCGTGCATTGGATCGGCGGCGAAGCGCTGTTCGCGCTGGGCGATGGGCGCGTCATCGCCGCCGCGCGCGAGGGCGAAACGCGGGCGTTCCCCGCCCATGACGGCGCCATCCTCAGCACCGCGCTCCACCCCGATCGCCAACGCCTCGTCACTGGCGGCGATGATGGCCGCATCAATGTCGTTGCGCCCGATGGCGCGCTCGAAACACTGGGCGAAACCCGCAAATGGATTGACCACATCGCGGCCAATCCCATCTCAGGCGTGATCGCCGCAAGCGCCGGCAAGGAAGCCATCATCTTTCGCGATGGGCGTGAGAGCCATCGCTTCGCACACCCCACTACCATTGGCGGCCTTGCGCTCGACGCCAAGGGCCGCCGGCTTGCCGTGAGCCATTATGGCGGGGTCACAATGCGCCTCGCGCTTGCGGCGGATGATAAGGGCACAGCGCTGAACTGGGCCGGCTCGCACCTTGCCGTCACGCTCTCGCCTGAAGGCGAGTACGTCGTCACCGCGATGCAGGAAAACGCGCTGCATGGCTGGCGACTGCCGGAGAAAACCGATCTCCGCATGGATGGATATCCGGCCAAAACCCGCTCTTTCTCCTGGGATAAGCGCGGCCGCTGGCTCGCCACCTCGGGCGCAGAAAGCGCGATCGTGTGGCCGTTCGTCGGCAAGCTGGGCCCGCAAGGCAAAGCGCCGCTGCAGCCGGGCCAGCGCGAGGCGCTTGTCACCGCGGTTGCGTTTCATCCGAGTGAGGAGGTGCTGGCGATCGGCTATGCCGATGGCGCGGCGATCTTGGTGCGCTTCGCCGATCAAGCCGGCATGGAATTGGATGAACCGGGCGAAGGCCCTGTCACCGCGCTCGCTTGGAGCGCTGATGGCAAAGCCATCGCCATTGGCGACGAAGCCGGGCGCGGCGCGATCATTAGACTCTAACCCCGGCTCAGCGCGTATCCCAAGCCAGCCAAAACGCGATCAGCGCAATTCCGACCGCCAACACACGCCGCACGATGCGCATGCGCCCGTGCTGGGCCAGCAGCATTCCCGCGCGTGCGGCCACAAGCACGATTCCAGTGTGAACGATAATGCTGATCAGAATATGCGCGCCGCCCAAGATGAGCGCCTGCACCCAATAAGGTGCGCGCTCCGGCGCCACGAAACTCGGCAATAGCGCAACATAGAAAACCAGCGCTTTGGGGTTGAGCACATTGGCGATGAGGCCACGCCAGAATGGCGCATGATCGCTCTGCACGCTTGCATGGCCGGGCGACTCCTCATCGGCGCCGCGCCAGGCCTGCCAAGCAAGATAGAGCAGAAACGCAACCCCCGCCCAGCGCAGCGCCTGATACGCCAGCGGCGCCTGCGCGATAAGCTGGGCCACCCCAAGCACAGCGGCCAGCATGTAGATGCAGAGCCCAAGCGTGACGCCGAGCACCGCGCGCATGCCGGCAACGCGCCCCGACGCTGCAGAAAGCGCGGCGAGATAGCCCATGTTCGGCCCAGGCGTCGCTTCGATCAACAGCACCGCTAAAAGGAAAGACGCCAAGATGGCCGGATCGATAGGCAAGTCCATCACGGCAAACGCTGAGTCTGCGCTGTCAGCACCTGATCCATCACTTGAAACACGCCGGCAAGTTCATTCACGATCCGCCGCGCCCGCGCAGGATCGACCAGCGGTTTGAACAGATCGCCCGGCTCAAACAGATTGCCGCCTTCAACCGCGACGAGCAGATCTCCGCCCTCAAACGCGCAGCGCAGGCGCTTGCCGTGCAGACCTTTCTCAAGCCCCATCAGCCGCTCCATCATCACCGGATGAATGAGATAGCGCGCCTCCACCTGATCGGTGCTCCACACCTCAAACGCGCGCTCCAGCGCTGCATCCACCAGGCGGACGCGCTCCAATTTTCGCCCGTTGTTTTGCCCGCCGCCGAAGGCATTGAACACGCCCGCATCCCGCCGCACGATGGTGACGCCTAAAAAGTCGCGCGGGAAATGCATGCGCACCAATTGCCCGCGAAACACCGTGTCATAACGCGTGCGGCCTTTGCTGTCGGTGCGGCGCTGTTCCAGATGGGCTTCGTAAAGATCAAAGCTCGCACCCTTATAGGCGCCACTGAAATGATCCTCGAATTTGGAGCGCGCGAAACTAGGCACCAGTTTGAGCTCACGCAGCCGCTCAAACGCCGGCGGCGCAAAATCGCCCATCGCAAAATCTGCGCCCATCGCTTCAGCGATGGATTGGCAATATTGCTGCTTGAGCCGTCGCCCCACCTTGCCGAGCGGCTGATACGCCCACACCGCCGCCGCGCCGCCCGCAAACAAGCCAAGCACAAGCGTGAGCCCCCATTCGCGCCCGGAGAGAATGAACGCAGCAATCGCCACCGCCAGGGCCGCCGAAATCCCCAGCGCCATGCGCTGTTTGTAGATTTTCACCGCCTCAAGCCGATCGGCCTCGTTGCTGATGAAAAACGGCTCAATCCGATCCTTATAGATACGCGCAAAGCTCGCCTCATCCAGGCGGGCAAGATCGACGGCCTCTTCAGGGGCGGAATCTGTCATGGGCGCAGCATGGCTGGCGATGCAGCCCATTGCAACGCGGGTCGCCTCAGGCCACCGGCCTTAGACTTTGCGCTGTCAGCACATAATCCATAACCCGGAACATGCTGGCGAATTCTTCAATGATGCGCCGCGCCCGCACTGGATCGTGGAAGGATTGGAAGAGGTCGCCCGGCTCGAACAAATTGCCGCCCTCAATCGCGATCAAAATGCTCCCGCCCTCAAAGGCGCAGCGCAGCTTCTCACCCTTGAACGCCGCCTCAAGCGCGATCAATCGTTCGAGCATCATGGGGTGAAGCAGATAGCGCGCCTCAACCTGATCGGTGCTCCAAACTTCAAACGCCCTTTCAAACGCAGACGGCGTAAGCCCCACGCGCTGGAGTTGGCGCCCTTCAATCACGCCGCCGCCGAACATGTTCAAGAACCCTGCTTCGCGCCGAACGATCGTCACGCCCGAAAAGCCGCGCGGAAAATGCAGCCGGATGAGTTGGCCCTGAAACACAGTGGTTTCGCGGATGCGGCCATCCATGTGCATTTTCGGCTTACTCAGATGGGCTTCATAGAGATCGAACGAGGCGCCTTTGTAAAACCCAGCAAAACAATCCTCAAAATAGGCATGCTTATGCTCGGGCGCGATCTTGAGCAGGCACATGCGCGCGAAGGCGGCGGGGTTAAAGCCCTTTATCTGAAAGTGCGCACCCATGGCCGAGGCCATGGCGCGGCAATACTGATCCTTGAGCCGCGCACCGATCTCGGCGAGCGGCCCGTAAGCATACGCCCATATTGCGCCGCCCCCGAGCACGCCGACAGCCACAGCGGCTTGAACATCACGAAACATCGCATAAGCGAGCGCGGCGGCCGCAATCGCCGCCAGCGCGCCCCACGTCACGCGCGTCTTGCATTGCTGGACCGCCTGCAAGCGCGCGCCCTCATTGGCCAACAGATGCGGGGCGATGCGCTCGTGATAAACGCGCTGAAAACCAGCCT
>DAORMO010000221.1:4619-4849 GCA_035440585.1 Terricaulis sp. | reverse complement strand
GCCATCGCAATGCCGCAGAGCAGCGCCGCCACCTGCGCCACAGCCACCGCCGCGCCCGCGTGCGCCGCTTGCGCGCGGAGGCCCAGCACGCCCTGCGCCAGCGTAAGCGCCAGCGCCAGCGCCATGCAGAATGCGCCAATTTCAGCGATCATGGGCTATCGCCCTTCCACTCGCCGCGATCCTTCAGCGCTTCGGCGACTTCGCGCGGCATATAGGTTTCGTCATGGCGG
>DAORMO010000221.1:0-4595 GCA_035440585.1 Terricaulis sp. | reverse complement strand
GGCTCTCCCGGCTCCCAGCGCCCTTCGGCGACGACGCCCTGGCCCTCGCGGAAAAGATCCGGCAGCAGCCCATCATAGTGGACGCGCACCACGGTTGCGCCGTCCGTCACGTCGAAGGCGATGACGCCGTCATCGCTGCGCGCGGTCACAGTGCCTTCAACCACGAGCCCGCCTAAGCGCAGCAAGCGCCCAGGCTCTGCCTTTTCCGCCAGATCCGATGGCGCGACGAAATAGGTGACGGAATCGCGCAGCCCAAAGAATGTGAGCGAGATCGCCATCACCAGGATCGCGCCTGCGGCGGCGATTAGGATGAGGCGTTGATCGCGGCGACGCATCATTCTTCTCCCGCGGTTTGGCTCATGCGCAGCGCCATCTCGCGGCGCGGATCATCTTCGCTCATGCGCCGATAGGCTTCGCCCCAAAGCCGCTGCGCCGCCGGCCCATCGCCAGCCTCCATCGCGGCCATGGCCTGATAGAGCCACGGTGTTGGATCCGCGTCATCGAGCGCAGCCGCTTGCTGAAACGCCGCAATCGCTTCGGGCGAGACCATGCCTGCGATCGCCGTGAGCGCGCGGCCCAAGCCCAAAAGCGCAGGCGTAAAGGTCGGCGCGCGCCGCAGCGCCGCGTCAAACGCGCGCGCGGCCTCCTCCGGGCGGCGGTTGGCGTAATAGACTTGGCCCAGCATGAAATGCGGGACCGGATCGTCTGGCGCCGCCTTGGCCGCATCGCTGAGATAGGCGATCCATTCTTCGCCCGTATACGTGGAGGCGTCGCGCGATTTGATATCGGCCAGCCGCGCCGCATAGGGCGCATGCGGCAAATCCGGGCGGCCCAGCGCGAGATAAGTTCCAAACGCAACCAGCCCGACAACGCCGGCAAACAGCGCGCTGGCGCGCGCGTTCTTGCCGCCGCCATTGCGGTAGGCGCGCAGCGCCCAGATCGCGGCGCCGAGCGTAAAAATCGCGGCGGCAAGGAGAACAAACAGCTGATTCAGCACGGGTGTTTGCCTAGCCTGTTTCGCCGGCGCCCGAAACAGTTGCAGCGTCGCAGCGCCTAATCGGTGGCCGGCAGCCTTAACCGCGCTTTGAGCCCGCCCAGTTGACCGCGCTCAAAAATCAGCTCGCCGGCATAGAGATCAACGGTTTCCTTGAGGATCGAGAGGCCCAGCCCCTGGCCGGGGGCGGCTTCATCCAGCCGCTCGCCGCGCGCCATGGCGCGGGCGATTTCTTCGTCGGACAACCCCGGGCCGTCATCCTCGACCACGATCTCCATCAGCCCGCCGCTATCGAACGGCGGCAGCACCCGCACCACCACCGTGCTCTTACCGTATTTACAGGCGTTATCGATCAGGTTGGCTGCCATTTCGAGCAGATCTTCCCGCTCGCCCCGGAAGGTCACGTCGCCTTCAGCCTCGATGGAAATATCCATCGCTTTCTGATGATCGTATTTCTGCTCCATCATGAAGACGAGGTCTTCAAGGTTCTGCAGCACCGGGGTGCGATAGGCGATGGTGGCGGCCGTTGCGCCCGCGCGCGCATCGGCGCGGGCGGCCACGCGCGCGCGGCGCAATTGCCGCTCCACGAAGCCTTCCATTTCGTCGATCGATTGCTTGAGCACCGCATCATCGCCCCCGCCCTCGCCGGCGGCGTTTTTCAGCACCGCGATCGGGGTTTTCAGCGCATGCGCAAGATTGCCGACATGCCGGCGCGCGCGCTCCACCACTTCACGATTGTGATCGACAAGCGCGTTAAGCTCCTGCGTGACGGGCTGCAATTCCGCCGGATAATCGCCCTCGAGCCGCTCGCTCTGGCCGCGGCGGACATTTGCGATGTCGCGCGTCAGCTCATGCAAAGGCGCAAGGCCAATGCGCACTTGCAGCAGCGTTGAGGCCGCGACCATCAGCGCGCAAAACGCCACAAACACTGCAAACGCCACGCCCACGATATTCGCCGCCGGCGCCAGAATGGCGCGCGAGGCGATGCCGACCAGGAAAAGATAGCGCCCTTCGAGATTAGGTATTTCCGCCACCCGCGCGATCACGCGCAGCTGCTCCCCATCAGGGCCCGGCACATCGAGATAAATCGCATCCAGCGGCGGCGAAGGCGCGGTGAAAATCGCTTGCTGCTCAGGCAGCAGATTGATCGTCACATCATAGAGCGAAGGCGAGATCACCTCGACTGCGAGAAAGCCGCCGTCCTCGATCTGCGCGATCTGAAAATAACGCCCCGAAAGCCCCTGCAGATAGCGCGGATCATACGGCAGGTCGCGCAGCACGATCTCGCCCGCGAGCCCTGGGCCCGCATTGCCGATGAGATTATCCGCGACCGTGGAAAGCTCAGCGTCGATCAGCAGGCGCAGCATCTGGCGGTTGAACGCCGCATGCGCCACCCAGCCGGCAGCCACAAGCCCGATCACGCTCACCATCGCGATGGTCAAAAGCCGCGCCGCGAGCGAACGGCTGATCAGGCGCTGAAATCGCGGCAGAAAGCCCGCCTCGCTCACGCTTCGGCCGCAGGATCGATCAGCCGATAGCCAAGGCCCTTTTCGGTGATGATCCGGTCAGAGCCGATCTTGCGGCGCAGAATGCCGACGAACACCTCGATGGTGTTGGAATCACGCTCATGGTCTTGGGCGTAAATTTTCTCGGTCAGCTCCGCGCGCGACACGATGCGGCCCGCATGGTGCATGAGATAATCGAGCACTTTGTACTGATAGGCCGTCAGCTTGATCGGCGCGCCGCCAACCGTGACTTGCCCCGTCGCGGAATTGAGCTGCAGATCGCCCACTTCCATCACCGATGAGGTGTGCTCAGTCTGCCGGCGCACATTGGCGCGCACGCGCGCCAGCAATTCGCCCATATGGAACGGCTTGGTGACATAATCCTGCGCGCCAAGATCGAGCCCTTCGACCTTCTCGCTCCAGCGATCGCGCGCCGAAAGGATCAGCACGGGCATCGCCCGCCCTTCCTTGCGCCAGGCTTTGAGCACAGAGAGCCCATCCACTTTGGGCAAGCCAAGATCGAGGATGGCGAGATCATAGGGCTCAGTCTCGCCCATGAATTGGCCGTCCTCGCCATTATCGGCGGTGTCTACGCTATAGCCGGCGTCGCCGAGCGCAGCGGCAAGCTGCTCGCGAAGGTTCTTATCGTCCTCGACCACCAGCACGCGCATATATGTTCGTCCTAACGTGAAGCGCTGACGCGGAAATCGCGCACCTGGCCGTCCGGCATCCGCCACCGGATCACATAGAAGGGCCGCCCGCCGTCCTCAAGCCGGTGGGCGATGTACTCGCCGCCATGCTGGGCGCGCAATTCGTTGACCACCTCGCGCAGCGGGCGAATCTCGGCCTGCTGGCGGCGGTTATCATCGCCGCGGCCTTGGGCGGGCATGATCGTGTTGGGCTGGAAAACGCCGCGGTCACGGCTCTGGGCGCTCGCCGGGCTTGCCGCCGCGAGGCTCGCCAACAGGGCGCTGAGGAGGAGCGTTTTGAACCGCATGAGTATTCCCTTAGAGGGAACGCACTGAACGGACGCTGAACAAGGGCTTTAGCCGCCCGGGCGAGGCGGCGTGTAGCCGCGCTTGGCCCATTTCTTGGTGAATTTTTTTAAGTCTTCATCCGGCGTATCGGGCAGCATCACCTGCAGGCGCACGAATTGATCGCCCTGCCCGCCCACGCCTTTTCCCTTCAGCCGCAGCACCTTGCCGGTGTTTGAGCCCGCCGGGATCGAGAGCGACACCGCCCCGCCCACCGTCGGCGCCTGCACGCGCGCGCCTTCCACAGCTTCGGTCAGCGAGATGTTGAGATCGATGTGAATATCTTGGCCTTCGCGGCGGAAATGCGGGTGCGGGCGCACTTTAAGCTCCACCAGCGCATCGCCAGCTTGGCCGCCTTGCACGCCAGGCCCGCCCTGGCCCTTGAGCCGCAGCACCTGCCCGCTCTCGACGCCCGCAGGGATAGCGATATCCAGCGTGCGCCCTTCGGAAAGCGCGATGCGCCGCTTGGCGCCGTTCACGGCGTCGAGGAAATCGATGTCGAGGGTGAAGCGGATGTCGCGCCCGCGCATGCGCGAATAGCCGCGCCCGCCGCTAAAGCCGGGGCCAAACAGATCCGAGAAAATATCGCCAAGATCGAAGGCGTCCCCGCCTGCGCCTGCTTGGCCCGGCCCCGGCCCATAAGCGCCGCCGCCATAGCCTCCCGCGCCCGCGCCAGCATGGGCGCGCGCGCCCTGCCTTGGCCTTTGATTGTAAACCGCGCGCTCATTGCCGTCGGCGTCGATCTCGCCGCGATCGAAGCGCGCTTTCATGGTGGCGTCGGAGAGCAGGTTGAAGGCGGCGGTGGCGCGCTTGAAGCGCTCTTCGGCCTCCTTATCGCCGGGGCGCACGTCCGGGTGCAGATCCTTGGCCATGGTGCGATAGGCCTTGCGGATTTCGTCCGCCGTGGCCGTCCGCCCGATGCCCAATGCTGCGTATGGATCCCAGCTCAAGGTTCGCTCCGGCCCCCCACAAGGGTTGTTACAGGCGCTCGCCGCGACCGCAAATGGGAATCACGGCGCGGGGTGTGAAAGGCTCCGCACTATAATGTTATGGTTAATCGCG
>DAORMO010000220.1:2471-4874 GCA_035440585.1 Terricaulis sp. | reverse complement strand
GCAGGCGATCCGCGCTACGGGCTCAAAAGCGGGTGTTTCGCTCAATCCCGGCACGCCGGCGGATGTGATCGATCCGATCATCGACTTGCTCGATCTGGTTTTGGTGATGAGCGTCAATCCCGGCTTTGGCGGGCAGAGCTTTATCGAAAGCGTGCTGCCGAAGATCAGAGCCGTGCGCAAAAAGATCGACGCGAGCGGGCGCGATATTATCCTCGAGGTCGATGGCGGCGTGAACGCGAAAACCGCGCCGGCAGTGATCGAAGCGGGCGCGACTGCGCTGGTGGCGGGCACCGCCGTCTATGGCGGCGATGCAAGCGCGTATGCAGAAAACATCGCGCGATTGAGAAACCCGCACTGAGATGTCCGCGGCCGCCGCCCCCCAACGGCCGCAACGGCCAAGCCCGGTAAGCGAGCCGTGGCGGGCGAACCCATTTCATCGCATGCGCTTGGGCGACGCCACGCCCGATCGCGTGAGCGCGTACGGCGCCGATCCGCGCGTGGGCGATGCCGAGCGCGGGCGTGAAATCGGGCGCGGCCATTGGCGCATTGGCGCTGAGCGCATCGTGGATCAGCCGATCCCCTGGCGCGCCAAGCACCCTTCCCGACATTTCACCGCGCGGCTGCACGCGTTTTCATGGCTGGTCGATCTCGCCGCGGTGGGGCCATCGGCGCATGCGCGCATCGCCGAATTGATTGACGCCTGGATCGCTGAATTTGGCGAATGGGATGAGCTGGCGTGGGACCCCGAGCTCACCGCTGAGCGCTTGTTCGCCTGGCTGTGCTGGGGCCGGCCGGCGTTTGAGCAAGGCGATCCGGTTGCGCGTGCGGCGCTGCTGCGCGCGGCGGCGCGGCAGGCGCGGCTGCTGATGGCGGCGCAAACCGAATTGAGCGAGCGGCATCTCGGCTCCATCAAAGCTGGCGCTGCACTTGTGCTGGCCGGCGCTGCGGGCTTTCCGGAAGCAGAGCGCTTGGCCGAGCAAGGCGAAGAAATGTTGCTGGAGGCGTGCGCCAAGCAATTCTTCCCCGATGGCGGCCATTTTTCGCGCGCGCCCGAAGCGTGCGCGGAGGCGCTCTATGACATGCTGGCCGCGCGCGCCGCGCTGGCAGAGCCCGCGCCACTCTATGACGAGACACTGCCGAAGCTGGCGAACATGGTGCGCATGCTGCGCCTGGGCGATGGCGGGCTTGCGTGCTTCCACGGCGGCTCCGAAGGCGGCGCAGCTTCGATCGATGCGGCGCTGGCGCGCGTTAGCGGCGGGGAGCGGTTTTTCCAGTTCGCGCAGCACACCGCCTATCAGCGCATCGAAGCCGGCGACATGCGCGTGATCATGGATGTGGGGGCGGCCCCGCCCCTCTCCTATTCAGAGCGCGCGCATGCGAGCGCTTTGGCGTTTGAGCTTTCGAGCGGCACAGAGCGGCTGATCGTGAATGTGGGCGCCGCGCGCGAATTGGAGCCCGCCGCCCGCGTGGCCGCACGCGCCACCAATGGGCATTCCACGCTGGCGCTTGCCGATGCGCTTTCGGCGCATCTGGAAGAGCCCCGGCGCGGCAAAGGCCCGGCGCGGCTCTCTGGCCCTAGCCTTGATGACGTGCGCCGCGCTTCGGATGAAAGCGGCGTGACCGTGCAGGGCCGGCATGACGGCTATAAGGACAAGTTCGGGCTGCTGCATCGCCGCTACGTGTTCATCGACCATGCGGGCACGAATTTGCGCGGCATCGACGAATTGATCCGGCCGATGAAGCTGAAAAGCGCCGCGCCCAAGCAATTCATCCCCTTCACCGCGCGCTTTCACCTGCACCCTTCTGTGCGCGCGCGGCTGATCGAGCGGCAGGTGGCGCTTCTGGAAACGCCGGGCGGGCAGCGCTGGCGGCTGCGCACCGATGCGCCAGACATCGAAATCGCGCCCTCGATCTATTGGGGCGGCGCCAATCCGCGCGAGAGCTTGCAGATCGTGCTTTCCGGCGAAGCTGATCCGATGGGGCACGGGCTTGCGCCGCCGAACCGGATCAGGTGGGCGTTATCGCGGGGGTGAGCGCGCCGCCAAGTCAATCACTCGGCGAGTAAGCGCACCGCCACCACGCACGCACCAATGCCCCAGAGCAAACATTCGAACGCGAGCAAAGCTCTTTGCGGGGGCGTCCGGATCGGCGGATCAATGACGTAGATCGTCGCGAAAAGAACGCTTCCGAGGGCGGCCGCCAAGGCGAGCACAACCAACAAAACCGGCAGCGGGGAGCCCCACAAGGCAAAACAGCTAAATATTCCCAGCACCAGCGCCATCATGCCCAAGCTCACGAGCGTGATCGGATCGGGCTCCGCGGGCTCATCTGGAGTGCGCGAGCGCGCCAACGCGAACGTAAACACGCCCCTCCAGAACAACGGCAAAGCAAGAGTGAGAATCG
>DAORMO010000220.1:0-2461 GCA_035440585.1 Terricaulis sp. | reverse complement strand
CCGCAACAATGGGAAGATCGCTAGCGCTTACGAGCGTGGCGACGAAAAGCGTATGCGTCACACCGCCCTCGATGCTGCCGAGGCGCTCATGCTTTCGGCGTGCGTCAGATCGGGCGCTGTTCGTACTCATCCTCTCACGCATTACCACGCGTTCGGCCGAAATGCCCGCCCAAAGAGGCCAAGGGCGGTGTCGCCCCAATACCCGCCCCCGCCGATGCGTCAGCGAAGCGCGGCGCGCCGGACTCCGCTTTTGCCGGAGAATCCCCTAAAAGCGCGGCCATGACAGACATCCTCCCCCTCCGCCGCGCGCTGATTTCCGTTTCCGACAAAACCGGGCTGATTGAGCACGCCAGGGCGCTCTCTGAGCTGGGGGCGGCGCTGGTTTCCACTGGGGGCACGCAGAAGGCGATCGCGGATGCGGGGCTCAAGGTGGCGGATGTGAGCGCCGTCACCGGGTTTCCGGAAATGATGGATGGGCGGGTGAAAACGCTGCACCCCAAAGTGCATGGCGGCCTGCTCGCGCTGCGCGACAATGCAGAGCACGCGGCGGCGCTGAAAGAGCACGGGATCGAGGCGTTCGATGTTCTTTACGTGAACCTCTATCCGTTCGAGGCCACGGTGGCGCGCGGGGCGGATTTCGAGACCTGCATCGAAAATATCGATATTGGCGGCCCGGCCATGATCCGCGCGGCGGCGAAGAATTACGGCTTCATCGCCGTGGCCACCGATGCTGAAGATATGGAAGCGATCCTGGCCGAAGCGAAGGCGCATGGCGGGACCTCGCTTGCGCTGCGCAAGAAGCTTTCGGCCAAGGCGTTCGCGCGCACGGGCGCCTATGATGCCGCGATCTCGGCCTGGTATGCCGCGCAGATCGAAGAGAGCGCGCCCACCTGGCGCGCGTTTGGCGGCAAGCTGAAGCAAACTTTGCGCTATGGCGAAAACAGCCATCAAGGGGCTGCCTTCTACACCAATGGCGAACAGCGATTTGGCGTGGCCACGGCCAAGCAGCTGCAAGGCAAAGAGCTGAGCTACAATAATCTGAATGATACCGACGCGGCGTTTGAACTGGCGGCCGAGTTTGATCAGCCGGCAGTGGCGATCATCAAACACGCCAATCCCTGCGGCGTGGCGATTGGCGCGGATTTGGGCGAGGCGTATGCGCGCGCGCTGGAATGCGATCCGGTTTCGGCGTTTGGCGGCATCATTGCGGTGAACCGCAAACTGGATAAGGCCGCCGCCGAGCGGATGATCGAGATTTTCACCGAAGTGGTGATCGCGCCTGATGCGGATGAGGATGCGATCGCGGTGTTCGCCAAGAAGAAAAACCTGCGCCTGCTGGTGACGGGCGGGATGCCCGATCCGGCGCAGAAAGCGCTGACGTTTAAGACGCTGGCGGGCGGGTTCTTGGTGCAGGATCGCGACATCGGCCGCATCAAAGCGGCGGATTTGAAGGTGGCGACGAAAATCGCGCCCACCGAAGCGCAGCTGCGCGATCTGTTGTTTGCGTTCACCGTCGCCAAGCACGTCAAATCCAACGCGATCGTTTATGCGCGCGATGGGCAAACCGCCGGCATCGGCGCGGGCCAGATGAACCGGCGCGACAGCGCGCGCATCGCGGCGCTGCGCGCCAAGGAAGCGGCGGAGATGGCGAAGAAGCCGGGCTCACTGGCCGATGGCGCTGCGTGCGCGAGCGATGCGTTCTTCCCCTTCCCGGATGGCTTGCTGCAAGCGGTGGAAGCGGGCGCGACCAGTGTGATCCAACCCGGCGGCTCGATCCGTGACGACGAGGTGATCAAGGCGGCCGATGAAGCCGGCATCGCCATGGTGTTCACCGGGATGCGGCATTTCCGGCATTAGCGCCTTCCCTCCCCGCGCGGGGAGGCACAACGCTAACTCCCCAACGCGCCCTCAATCGCTGTGCGCACCTCTTCGCTTGTCGGCTCCGTGCGCGTTGAGAACGCCGCGAGGATGCGACCGTCGCGGCCGATGAGCAGTTTGTGGAAATTCCAGCCGGGCACGGCGGCATCGCCAAGCTGCGCTTCGGCCCAGGCGTAGAAAGGGTGGCGATCGGCGCCAATGACTTCGGTTTTGCCGGCCATGGGGAAGGTGACGCCGTAATTCAGCGTGCAGAATTCCTGGATATCCTCGGCGCTGCCGGATTCCTGATTGTTGAAATTGTTGGACGGCACGCCCAACACCTCAAAGCCACGCGCGTTGTACTCGCTGAAGATCTGCTGCAGCCCTTCGTATTGCGGGGTGAAGCCGCAGGCGCTGGCAGTGTTGACCACAAGCAGCACCTCGCCGTTGAAGGCGCTGAGCGGCACGCGCTCTGTCCAGAGGCCGGTGAACTCGAATTGGTAGGCGCTGGCGGGATCGGTGCTGGCCGCCTCCGCCTCGGCGAAGCGCGCCTCGTGCTGGGCGACCGCTGCGGCGACGGCGGCTTGGCGCTCGTCAGCCACGG
>DAORMO010000219.1:1396-4898 GCA_035440585.1 Terricaulis sp. | reverse complement strand
AGGCGCGTGTAAAAATCAGGAAAGCGCAAGCCGCCGATGGCGCCGCCGATGATGAACGCAAGCCCAAGCGCGATCAGCACGCCGCCCGCGATCATGCGCACAAGCTCCAGCATCACGCCTCCTCCCGCGCCAGCGAGGGCTGGAAGCTCTTGGCGCGGAAAAATTTCAACACCGCCGCGTTGAGCACCAACGCCCCCAGCACAAGCGCGAGCGACACATCGATCCAAAGCGGCTGCGCAAACGCTGCCGCCAGCGCCGCGCACGCCAGCGCAGCCCGCAGCGTCACCGCATTGGCCGCCAGCGCGCGATCATAAAGCGTTGGCCCGATCGCCAGCCGGATCAGCGCAAACGCGACAGCGAGGCCAAGGCATGCGGCGGCGATCAGCGCGATCATGCCGGCTCCTCCTGGCGCACGGCGGCGAGCACGCCAGCTTCGAGCGCGCCAAGCGCGCCGGCGTCCACAGCATCCTCATCCAGCACGTGCAGCAACACGCCCTCGGCGTCGGCCTCGACCGCGACCTCGCCCGGCGCTGCGCTGCTCAATTCGGCCAGCACCGCGCGCGCGCCAGCCCCGCTCACGCGTGAGCGCACCCGCACCAAGGCCGGCGTTAACGCCACATCCGAAGAGATCGCCGCTTTCAATGTGCGCACCGCGCCGCGCGCGACATAGCCAGCGCGGGAAAGCCGCAGGATCAGCAGCCGCGGCGCGCGCGAAAAGCCGCGCCCCACCCCGCCAAAGCGCAGCGCAAACAGCACGCACGCGAAAGCCGCCGCCACGCCGATCGCCGCCTCAATAGCGTTCAAGCCGCGCTGGGTGAGCGCGAGCCAGAATAAAAACAATCCCGTCAGCATCGCTGCGGCGTGAAGCATGGGCGAGAGCCTCCCCGCGCCGCCGGCGCGCGCTTTAAGGCTTAGCGCCGTGAGCCGGGATTCGCCAGTTTGGGGCGCGGTTCTCCTCAGCCGCGACGGCCAAGCAGCAGCGCTGCGTTTCGCCTCGCCAACGAGATGTCGAGATCGTTCTCATCAAAGCCGACGCGATCGATCGCTTCGGCGTCAGCGGTGAAAGACCAATTCCAGTAGCGGAGCACCGTCTGCGCCTTGGCTGTCGCTAAGGTGTCAAACACATAGATCGTGCGGCCCATCGGATTGTCGGTGCTGTCAGGATCGCCGAGCGGGCGCTTGAGCGCGCGCCACAGCGCGATCAGCAAGGGCCGCTTGAGCCCCACTGCCTTGGCGAACACGCCGATCGCTTCTCCGCCGGGATCTGAAAAAATCTGCGACGCCGTGGTTGGCTTTATGCCCGCCAGGTGCGCGATTTCGTGGATCAGGCCGCGATCGAGCCCATGCTCGGCCGAAGCCAGCGCGCCCTCGAGCGAGCCGAACGGGCTTTGCTTGGCCGCCGCGCGATTGCGCTGGCGCCGTTCAATCACCTGCATCGCCTTGCGGGTGTCGGCGTCGCTCCAGCCTTCCGCAGCGGCGAGGCGGAAAATATCGCCCAATTCCGTGATCAGCACGTTCCGATCCACGGCAAAGCGCCGGAGAATGGACACACGCGCCTCAAACGGGCTCCACCAAAACAGCACCAGAGCTTGCGTCGGCCGCACCTCCGGGCGCGCCACCAGGGGCGCTGCCAGATGCGGCGCCTGGCGCGAGCGCGAGACAACCATATCCACGCCATAGGTGGATAATTTTGCGAACGTGTTGCGCAACACTGCATCGATCGCGGCGGGATCGCCGGTGGCGATCAGCGCATCTGTCACCGCCTCGGTGACGCCGCGGCGGCGCGCGATCGCCAGCCAATGCGGCGCAACGCCCGCGCGCACAACCGCGATCAAATCTGAATCATCAAAGCCGACGCCGTTCTCGAGCAGCGGCCCCGCCACGGCGATCTCATCGCGCGCCAGATAGCGCAGCAGCGGTTTGGGCGCGTCATGCACGCGTATCAAACCGTTGGCGCAACGAATGCGGTGCTCAACGCTCGCGGTGCGCATGAGGCCAATTAGAATATCGGCGGCCAATTGGCGCTCAAATGTTGGGATCCGGTTCTCGGGCCAGGCCACGAGATCACACAGCCGCTGGATCAGCTTGTCGCGCGCACGCGAGACGTGCGGCTCACGCAATTCCAGCGGCGCAGGGCCGCCAGCGTCAAGACGGGATTGATTCGACGCGGACATTTCAGCCGGACGTGACCACGCCGCGCGTTAAGCCTCCGTCAACGATCGCGGGTTCGGACTAGACGATCGCCCCCGCCGCCGCTTTAAAGCCCGCACATGAACGAGGCAGACGCCCCAGATCGCGCCGCCCGGGATCAGCCGCCCAAAGCGCGGCTGATCCCAGAGCTGCTCCTCTATTACGTGCTGGTGGCGCTCTATTTCTTCGCCTTCGGCATGCAGTTTGTGCTCTTCCCCTCGCTGGTGGCGTTCTACCTGCAGGCGAGCCCTGAGGGGGTCGGGCTGGCGCAATCGGCGCTGTCTGCGCCGATGTTCTGCTTTTTGCTGTTTGGCGGCCTCCTGGCTGAGCGCGCGCGCCCCAGCACCACGCTGGCGCAATTGCAGCTTGTGTTCGTCATCGCCACCATCGGGCTCTATCTCGCGGTTGAGCAGGATTGGCTCACCTATCCGCTGCTGATCGGCTACGCGATCCTTGTCGGGTTTTGCGCGGCGCTGCTGATGCCGGTGCGCGATGCGGCGCTCAACGGGGTGGTGGCGCGCGAGGCCGCGCGCGGCAAGCACATCCCGATCGCCACCGCCGCCGCCATGACAACCGCCGTGCAGATCGGCGCGCAGATCGCCGGCATCGTGGTGTCGCGCAATGCCGGGGCTGATCCTGCGCCCTATCTCGCGCTGCAGGCCGGGGTTTTGTTTGTGGGCGCGATCGTTGCGCTTGGGCTGAGCGGGCCCAAACCCACCGGGCACGAGCGCACGCTGAGCGGCGCGTTGCGTGATATGGGCGATGGGCTCTCTTATGCGTTCCGCAACGCGGTGATGTCGCCCATGCTGATCTCGGCCGCTTATGTGGGCGTGTTCATGATCGGCGCGGGCCAAGTGCTGTTTCCGCTGATCATCCGCGACGCTTATGGCGGGGACGCAGCCATGCAAGCCGGGCGGCTGGCCACTTTGTTCGCTTGCTTCTGGGGCGCGTCTTTTGTGTCTGCGGTGATTTTGAGCCGCATGAAGCCGCTGCAACAGCCGGGCCGCACGCTCATCATCACTCACCTTGTCAGCGCCGCCGCGCTCATCACCTTTGCGTGGGACAAGCCCTTCACGATGTTCGTCGGCGTTGTGCTGATCTGGGGCCTTGCCGCCGGCGTCAGCATTTCAATGAGCCGCACCATTGTGCAGAGCTCGGCCGAGCCGCGTTATCTCGGGCGCGTGCTGGCTGTGTATTCGATGGGATTTATGGGCGGGGCGCCGATCGGATCGGTGATTGTGGGCTTTGCGGTGAGCCACATGGGCGCGCGCAGCGCCGCGTTGGCGCTCGGCGCGTCGCTCGTCTCGCTCGG
>DAORMO010000219.1:0-1386 GCA_035440585.1 Terricaulis sp. | reverse complement strand
TGATACCGGGCGTGGGCCTTGCCATCGCCGCGCTTGCGCTGGCGCTGCTCACGCCGCTGTGGCGCTACAACGCCACAGCGGACCATGAGAAACAGGCTCAAGCTTAGCGGTTGTTGTTATTATTGTTGTTGTTGCCGCGGCGCTCGGTGCGGGCGTTGTAGGCTTCAACCGCCGCCGTCCATGAAGTGACAACCGTGGTGGCGACTTGCCCATCCGCTTCATTGCGGGCGCCCATCGCATCATATTGCTGGCGCCACGCCGCCATCTCGGCATTGCGGCACTGGATCACGGGCTCAGCCGCGGTGCGCCATGCAGCGAAGGCTTCCTGGCCCGCGTTCATCGCACGCTCGTTCGCGCGCGCGCCATCGGGCAAGGTGGGCGCATCTCACCGCAACGCGACACCAATTGCTGCGGGGCGGCGGCGCCTTCCTGCGCAACCGCCGGCGCCGCAACCAGAAACGCCGCGAGCGCAGCGCCAATCAAAACTCTCATTCCGTCACTCCTACCCTTCTGGGCGCCAATTGGGGCGGCCCGCACTTTAGCCCTCGATCCGCCGATGTGCGAGCCGAACAAGGCCAAATTTGGGGCCAAATTTTGTAGCCCGCCTCAATCGAGGCGGAACGGCACGCGCATGCGATAGCGCGCCTCGACCGCTTGGCCGTCACGCATGGCTGGAACCATGACGTGTTCCCGCGCGATGCGCTGGGCCGCCGCGCCAAAGCCCCAGCCCTCGGGGCTTTCCTGCGCCACCGCGCAGGCAAGCTCGCCCACGGTTGAGACGGCGCAATCAAGCACGACATGCCCCTCCACGTTCGCGCTGCGCGCGCGCTGGGGGTAATACCGCGCAAGATCGCGCGGCTGGCGCCGCCAATGCGGATCAGACACCATTGGCGGCTGCGGCGGGCCCGCGAAGGGCAACACCGTCTCGGTTGGCGGCAGCGTCAGGTCCATCGGCGGCGCCGCGTCAAACGTGGTCAGCGGTTCGCTGACGAAGCGCTGGGTGATTTGCGGTTCGACGATGCGCTCAGGCTCGGGCGGCTTTGGCGGCTCTGGACGCACCATTTCAAATGACGTCGCCGGCGGCGGCGCCTCCGCCACCATCATCACAAACTTCATGCTCATCGCCGCGAACAGCCCTGCGCCCAGAAGCGCGGCGGACGCCGCGAGCGAGGTCGCCCGCATGCCTGCATCAGCAAACGCCATCTTCGCCTCCCTTATCGTTTCCGCGCCTGCCCGCGCGTTGGAAGCAAAGCCTGCGCTTGCCTTTGCGGCATGGCCAATCACGGGCGCGCGAAGCGCGATCACACTTGCGGGAAGGTGCAGATGCGAAAAGGCCGCGGCGCTTTCACGCCGCGGCCCATCGCTCAATGCTGAAGCAAAGAGGCT
>DAORMO010000218.1:3574-4943 GCA_035440585.1 Terricaulis sp. | reverse complement strand
CGTTCGGATCGTGATTGGTTTGGTGTGCACAACCGCCTCCCGTGATCTGAACGGGAGAAGCGTAAGCGTGGTGTCAAATCGGTCGGATAGATTTTTGAGTCTGGACCGCCGGCGCCTCGCCGGCATGGTTCAAACGGCAGGCTTTGCGCGCGTTTCACACATGCCGGCGAGGGCGCCGGCGGTCCAGAGGTGGGGGATAGAGGGGCGCGTTATCGGCGCTTCAGAACGCGGCGAAATTCTGGGCAGTTTCCCGGCGCGCATGCTTTTCGGCGTACATCGCCTCGTCCGCGCGGGCGAGCGCGGTTTCGGGGTCTTCGACCATGGCGATTGGGTGCACGCCGAACGAGGCGCGGATGCGATGGGCCACGCCTGCATGCTGGATGGCGCTGTTGTTGAGCCGCTCGCTCAACAGTGCGGCTTTGGCGCGCGCCTCTTCGGCGCTGGCGCGGTTGAGGATGATGCCAAACTCATCCCCGCCCAAGCGGCCCACGATGTCAGATTCGCGCACGCTATCGCTCAGCAGGCGCCCCACATGGCGCAGCACCGCATCGCCGGCGGCGTGGCCGTAATTATCGTTGAGCGCCTTAAAGCCATCGAGATCGAGATAAAGCACGGCGGCGGGGCTCTTGTAGCGCTCCACCTCCGACATGGTGCGGTGCAATTCGCGCAGGAAGGCGCGGCGGTTGAACGTCGGCGTCAGGCTATCGCGATCGGCCTGCGCTTCGGCTAGCGCCAAGCGCGCTTCAAGCGCCGCGCGCTCAGCCTCGAGGCGCGCCAGCGCCTCTTCGGCGGCGGGCGAAACATCGCGCGCACTGAGGCCCAGCTGCCGGAGCAGCGGGCTGATGGCGCGGGAGGATTTGCCAAGACCAAGGGCCATGATTGGCTAAAGCCATGCGCCCTCCCTGGTTAAGCCCCTCTTAACCGCTCGGCCGCAGGGGCTGGACGGGGCCGCCGGCTTGCTTTAGCAGGCCGTTTTTTAGGAGCAGCCGCTTATGGCGCAGCCCCCTTCGGCCCCTTTGGTGGGCCTTATTATGGGTTCCCAATCGGACTGGGAGACGATGAAGGCCGCCGCCGCCGCGCTGGACGCGCTGGGCGTGGCCTATGAGGCGCGGATCGTTTCGGCCCACCGCACCCCCGATCGGCTTTATGAGTACGCCAAATCCGCCAAAGCGCGCGGGCTCAAAGTGATCATCGCCGGCGCCGGTGGGGCCGCGCATTTGCCGGGCATGGCGGCCTCGATGACGCCGCTGCCGGTGCTGGGCGTGCCGGTGAAAAGCAAGGATTTGAAGGGGCTCGATAGCCTGCTCTCGATCGTGCAGATGCCGAAGGGCGTGCCGGTCGGGACGCTGGCGATCGGCGAAGCCGGCGC
>DAORMO010000218.1:0-3528 GCA_035440585.1 Terricaulis sp. | reverse complement strand
GCGCTTTCCGATGAAGCGCTGGCGGCGCGGCTTGAGGCGCACCGCAAGGCCCAAACCGAGGCCGTGGCGGAAAGCCCGCAATGAGCGCGCTCGCGCCCGGAAGCAGGATCGGCGTCCTGGGCGGGGGGCAATTGGGCCGGATGCTGGCGCAAGCGGGCGCGCAGCTTGGCTTCGACATCGTGATCTACACCGATGAGGACGACAGCCCCGCGTCGCGCGTGGCGGCGGAAACCATTGTCTCCGACTATAAGGATCGCGCCGCGCTTTCGCTGTTCGCCCAGGGCGTTGATGTGGTGACGTTCGAGTTTGAGAACGTGCCGGCGGCGACGGCGGAGATTTTGATCGATGCGGGCGCGCATGTGCGCCCCTCGCCCAAGGCGCTGGCCATTGCGCAGGATCGCTTCGACGAAAAGAGCTTCTTTTTGCATCAGGGCGTGGCCACCGCCCCGTTCGCTCCGGTGGCGAGCCAAGATGATCTGATGCTGGCGCTCGAAAAAATCGGCGCGCCGGCGATTCTGAAAACGCGCCGCTTTGGCTATGACGGGCGCGGCCAAGTGCGGATCGCAACCATGGCCGATGCGCAAGACGCGTTCGCCAAGTTGGATGCGCCTGCGATTTTGGAAGGCTTCTGCGCGTTTGAGCGCGAGGTCTCCTTGATCGCCGCGCGCGGCGCTGACGGCGCCATCGCCTTCTACGATCTCTGCGAAAACCAGCACAAAAGCGGCATTCTCGCCCGCACGCTACTGCCAGCTTCCGTCGGCGCCGATGTGGAAGCCGCTGCGCGCGCGGCGATGACGAAGGTGCTCGAGGCGCTCGATTATGTGGGCGTGCTGACGATCGAGTTTTTCGTGATGGCCGATGGGACGCTGATCGCCAATGAGATGGCGCCGCGCGTGCACAATTCAGGGCATTGGACCATCGAAGGCGCGCTGACCTCGCAATTTGAGCAGCAGATCCGCGCCGCCGCCGGCTGGCCGCTTGGGCCCACAACGCGGCTGGCCGATATCGAAATGCTCAACCTTGTGGGCGATGAAGCCGACGCTTGGCCCGCGCTTGCCGCTGACGGCGCGGCGCGGCTGCATCTCTACGGCAAGCGCGAGGCGCGCCCGGGCCGCAAAATGGGGCATGTCACGCGCCTCATGCGCGGCTGATGCAGGCCGGGGCTTGGCCTTCCGCGCCCGCGCACGTTAAGATTGCGGCGGCGGGAGGGTGATAATGCGGACATGGATTTGGCTGGCGGCGGCGTTGCTCGCCGCGCTTTGGACCGCGCCAGCGGCGGCGCAGGAGGGGCGCTGGTGGCGCGCCGAGAGCGCGCATTTCATCATCTATGGTGACCGCACAGAGCGCCAAGTGCGCCAAACCGCGCAAATGCTGGAAGATTTCCACGCCGTCTTGCTGGCCGTGACCGGCGCGCAGCAAAGCATCCAGATTGAAACCAAGCTCGAAGTGTATCTGCTGCGTGGCCCGGCGGATTTGGAGGTTGTGTGGCCAGGCGCGGGCGACAGCGTTGGCGGATTTTATCGCGCGGGCGGGGAGCAGATCGCCGCGTTCGTGCGCACAGACAGCGTTGGCGGCCTCGCCGATAATTCAATCCTGCTGCACGAATACGCGCACCATTTCATGCTGCACTATTTTCCCACGGCCTACCCGCGCTGGTATGTTGAGGGCTTCGCTGAGTATGTTGGCGCCACTGAGTTTCAGGGCCGCCGCGCCCATGTGGGGCGCCCTTCCAGCCATCGCAGCGATTGGCTGCTGCATGGCGGCTCATTTCCGATTGAGCACTTGCTTGCGCCTGAGCGCGTGGAGCGGCGCGGTGGCGAATTTTCGGCCCAGTTCTACGCCAATGCCTGGCACGCCACCAATTTCCTCTTTAACCGGCCCGAGCGCTTGCGCGGCTTCAACGCTTATGTCGCGCTGCTGGGCGAAGGCGCCGATCCGATCGAGGGGTTCGAGCAAGGCTTCGGCATCAGCATTCGAGAGTTTGAGCGCGAATTGCGGGCCGCGCGCGGCCAGCGCGGCGCCCGCGTGACGGTGTTCGATCTTGGGCCGCCCATCGCCGAGATAAGCACAACGCGGCTGGCGCGCAGCTCGGACGATCTTGTGCTGCCCCTCGCGCGGCTGCGGCGCGGCCATGAAGAGCTCAGCGCCGAAGAAGCGGCTTCGCTGACGCGGCTGGGCCAGCGCGCGCCGAACGATCCGCTGGCGCGATTGCTGCTCGCGCGCGTTGCGATCAGCCAAAGCGACCTGACCGCCGCGCGCAGTCATGTTGATGCGATACTCGCGGGCGATGAGAACCACGCCGAAGCGCGCTATCTGCTGGCCTGGATGATCCTTGAGAGCGCCCAAGAACAATCGGGGCAAGAGGCGTACGCGACCATGCTGGAGGCGCGCCGCGAGCTGGCGCGCGGCTTCCGCGCCAATCCAACCCATTATCCGACGCTGTTTCTCTACGCTTCGACCTTTGCCGGCGGCAGCCGGCCGATGACCGAAGATCAGCTCAACGTGATGGCGCGGGCGCTGGAGCTGGCCCCGCAATCGAGCACGATCCGCATCGTGCTTTCCCGCGAGCTGATGCGCGCGGGCGAGTTTGACGCGGCGATCATTGCGCTGCAACCGCTGCTCTATGCGCCGCACAATCCATCGGGCGCGACCCAGGCGCGCGCCATGCTCGAAGCGGCGCGCCGACGCGGCCAGCCGCCCACATTCGTTGAGGCGAGCGAGGAAGAAGGCCAAAGCGCCGACGACTAAGCGCTACGCCGCCCCTTAACGCCGATAGCGTTCTTCGCGGGCGCTAAAGAGCCAGAAGCCGGTGGCGTAGAGCACGGGCGCGGCAAGCGCGAGCACGCTTGAGAGCACGCCCACGCCGCGCCTGGAGAGGCGGACCGCCGCCTCGCCCTCCTCTACGCCCACCGAAACGCCCGCAGCGCCGGAAGAATTGAGATAAATCAGCGCAATCACGCACAACCAAAACGCAATCGCGGTGGCGACAATGGGAAAGGTGCGCTCGACATAATCGTCGGCGGGGTGGTCCCTGAATTGGGACAGGCTGGTCCAGATCGTCAGCGGCCAGGCTGCCGCACCCAGGAACCGCGATGGTAAAGCGGCCATGAGGCGCCTCCAATGCGGTTACATTTTTCGACTATAGCCCGGAAACCACACTCCGAAAGCGCATTGCCAAAATTTCAGAGCCCGCTGAAACGGCGCACGAGCGCGGCAAGTTCGACTTGGCGGTGCACATCGAGCTTTGTGTAGATGGCTTGCACTTGCGAGCGCACGGTGGACACAGCGACAGCGCGGCGGGCGGCGATATCTTTCAACTCATCACCATCGGCGACAGCGAGCGCGATTGAGGCCTCCGCCTCCGTAAGCTTGTAGGCGCCGCGCAAGGCGCGCATGCGCTCTTCAGCGCGCACGGAACGAATGACGGCGAGCGCGGCCGGCGCGCCGGCGAACGGCATCGCCTGGCGCGGCAGCAGCTGCAGATCGATCACAAGCGGCGCATCCGAAAATGCCACCGGCGCGATGGCC
>DAORMO010000217.1:0-5001 GCA_035440585.1 Terricaulis sp. | reverse complement strand
CAAGTTCAATCCCAAGATCGCGCTCGGGCCCACCCGCACCGCCCCGCCCAAGAAACCACAGCCCAAGCCGCGCCAACGCCGAAAGCGCGCGCCGGCGGCGCTGCCTGATCCGGCAACGCTCTGGCCCGATCGGCTCGCCGGGCTTTCAGAGCGCCGCGCGATCGCGCTGATGATCAAAGCAAGCGCACAGGCCGCGCAGGCGTTTCGGATGCGGCGCTTACCTCAGAAAGACGAGGTAAAGCCGCTCGACCCCATCGCCGCCATCGTCGCGGCTGATGCTGAGATCGTGCGCCTCATCGGCGCGCCGGCGGCCGCGCGCGAGGGCGCGGTGCTGCCGAGCGCCTTCAAGATCCCGCGCGTTGAAAAAGGCGGCCGCGCCGATCGAGACGATGAAGAGGAAGCCGAAGACCGGCTTTCGCCATGGCCCGATAAGGAGGCGCCGTCCTGGATCTCGGTTGAGCACAGCGCACCAGGCTTTGCCGCGATCGTGCGCATCGGCTTTCGTGGCGCGCGCATCGTCTCGCCCAAGCGCAGCCGCGCCGGCCTCAAGGCGCGCCATTACAAGGTGGGGCAGGAGTCATACGTGCATTGGAGCGCCGGCTTTGGCGTTGATGCGGTACGGCTCTATTCGTTTGACGCCCTGCAGGAAGCCCATGGCCTGGCGCGCCAGGCGCTGCAGCGGGCCGGGTGCGTGCTTTCCCCTCTTGGCGGCGCGGCCCAGGCCCATGGCGGGGAGAGCGCCACCGCCGCGATCTATATCCGCCGCCTTTCCCCGGCGCTTACGCGCGGGCCCAGCATGGCGCGATGACCTTCACCCTCTCTGGCGAGCTCGTGCTCACGCTGCTGATCAACGTGGCGCTGATCGCCGCCGCCTGGGCCACGCTTCGGGCGCAGGTCTCGAACCTTGTTGAGAAAGCCAAGGGCCAGGATGGTCTTTCGGAATCGGTGACGCGGCTCACCGTCGAGGTTGAGCATTTGCAGAACACCCTGAAAGCGCAGCCGGCGCTTGTGGCGACCGTTGTGGCTGCGGCTCTTAAAGAGGTGCTTACGGCGATGCGGGCGCGTACGGCGTGAGTGGGCCGGAAGACAGACAGGCTGAGACAGCCGAACGTGCGCGGGAAAACGTGCTGAAGGTGCTGCGCGAAGGCCTCAGCTACAGCGCGGCTGCTCAGCGCGCTGGCATCGCTCGCGCCACACTCTACCGCTACATGGATGACGACGAGGGGTTCAAGAAGGCGTGCCAGGACGCCTACGAAACCGGCACCGACGCCCTCGAGGATGAAGCCCAGCGGCGCGGTGTTCGCGGTGTGCGGCGCATGAAGTTCTACAAGGGCCAGCCAATCATGGTCCCGAACCCGGACGATCCCGACGGCGATCCGATCCCCTACACTGAGCATGAATATTCGGACACGCTGCTGCAACGGCAGCTCGATGCACGCCGCCCGGAAAAGTACCGCGCCAACCACAAGGTGGAGCATTCGGGCGAGGTGAAGCTGAGCTTCGATCGTGACGACGGGGAACTCTGACGCACCGGACGCCGGCGAGCGCGTCGCCCGAGCCGATCTGCTTTCGCAAACCGCTGACATCCTCGGCGACGAAGCCCGCGATCGCGCCGCTGAAAGCGTAAAGCAGCAGCTCGAGGCGCTGGGCTTCACCCTATCGCCGAAGCAAAAGCAGGTCCGCAAAATGCTCGGCGGGCCGGAGACGCACTGTCTCGTCTACGGCGGTTCGCGTTCTGGCAAGACGTTCCTGCTGGTTTACGCCGTCGTGATGCGCGCGCTCAAGGCGCCGGGTTCTCGGCACCTGATCGCACGCAAGGCGACCAAGCACGTTAAAGCCAGCGTGTTCCTCGACACATTCCCGAAGGTGATGCGCCTGGCGTTCCCCGGCGTGCGGTTCGAGGTCAACAAATCCGACCTCTATGTGACGTTCTACAATGGCCGCGGCGGTTCGGCTGCGATCGAGGATGAGCCGTCTCAAATTTGGTTCGGCGGCCTCGACGACAAAGAGCGCGTCGAGAAGATCCTCGGCCAGGAATACGCCACCGTTTACGTGAACGAGTGCAGTCAGCTCAGCTACGACGCCATCGTATTGCTGCGCTCGCGCTTGGCGCAGAATTGCACACAGAGCGATGGCCGGCCGCTCAAGCTGAAGGCCTATTACGACCTCAACCCCACCGGCAAATCGCACTGGACCTACAAAGAGTTCGTCGCCGGCGTTGATCCCAAGAGCGGCAAGGCGCTGACGCCCGGCCGGCGTTGCTTCGCGACAATCAATCCGAAGGAAAACCCGCACCTCCCCAAGCAATATCTCGACGAGATCTTGGCTGACATGCCAGAGCGCCAGCGCGTGCGCTTTCAGGACGGGCAATACATCAACGAAGTGCCAGGCGCGCTTTGGAAGCTCGAGGACTTGGAAGAGCAGCGGCTTGACGCTGATGATTACGACATCGCCGCCGGCACGATCACCCGCAACGGCGAGACCATCAGCCTGCAGCGCGTGGTGATCGGCGTAGATCCGATGGTCGCAAAGCCAGCTGACGGCGAGAACTGGGATTTGGGCGAATGCGGCATCGTTGCCGCAGCTCTCGGCGATGATGGCCGCGCCTATGTGCTGATGGACGGCTCAGAGCGCCTGGCGCCTGATGGCTGGGCCAAGAAAGCGCTGAGCATCTTTCACGCTCTTCGCGCCGATCGCATCGTGGCCGAGCAAAACAATGGCGGCGAAATGGTGCGCCTCACGATCAAGACGGCGGACGACACGGGCGCGGTGCCGATCGACCTGGTGTCCGCCGCTCGCGGCAAGATCACACGCGCGGAGCCGCACAGCGCCCGCTATGCGCAAAAGAAGGTCAGCCACGTCGGGCATTTCCCCGAGCTCGAGGACCAGATGACGAGCTACACCGGCGCGCCTGGTGAGAACTCACCCGACCGGATGGACGCGCTTGTGTGGTGCTTGCACGCTCTGTTCGAGGGCGTCGTGGCCGAGCCCTTCATTTTGATCCCGAGCGATTTCTAAAATTTCAGCCCGCGCTCCCTGCGCTCCCTCCGCCACCAGCGCCGGCGATGTCCGGATTTATTAACCGAGTAATCTGGTCGGGGTTGATCTCCAGCGACATCTGATGGCCGGAGGCCGTGGTCAAATTCACGCCGGGAATGGGTTGCTTTTGGACATCGATCCGCGCGATGACATCAAGATTGAGCAACACGCTGCGTCCGTCAGCGGTGAAAACGCTTACCCAGTGAGCCAAGTCCAACCTCCCAAATCTCGCGATGATTCCAGCAGGCTGATACCGCGCCAGCGCTGAGGCAACCCCTTATTGCCCCCAATCCGCTTGAACCCGCGCCCGCGCCATCCTCCGGGCCATGGCGTTGCGCGATCTCATCCAGAAAACCGGTGCTTGGCTCACGACCCCGCCAGGGCAGGCCGCGCCCGAGCTGAAAGACAGCATCGCCGCGCGCGCCCACAGCGCCGTTTACGCCGGCATCGAGCAATATCCGCCGCGCAAGTACCGCGAGCTGCTCAGCGCCTATCGCAAAAACCCGATCGTGCGCCGCGCCACCAAGCTCTGCGCCGAGGCGGTGGCATCGATCGAGCCAGTCTGCACGGTGGGCGACAAGGAAAACCACGAGCTCGCCCAGCGCATCAGCGCCATGCTGAAAACGCCGAACCCGCAGCAGGATCGGTTTTGCTTCATCCGCGACCTGGCCGCGTTCGAGAAGCTTTCCGGCAATGGCTGGGTTGAGGGCGTGGCGGGCCTCACCGCCGATTACATCGAGCAATACGCGCTTCGCCCCGAACGCATGCGCATCACGCCGAGCAAAACGGGCCTGGTGGGCGAATACACCTACGATCCGGGCACAGGCGCACGTGCAAAATATTGGGGCGGCGACGGCCGCAGCATCGGGCCGGGCGGTCGCATCCTGCACATCAAGGATTTCGCGGCCGACGATGATTGGTACGGCGCCGGCGCGCTTGAGGCCGCAGAGGGACCGCTCGCGCTTTACGAAAGCGCCCAAACGCTGGCGCGCAACCTGTTCGACAACGGGCTCTTGATGAGCGGCATCTTGAGCTATGACCCGCAGGTGCCGACGGGCGCGGCCAAGCCCTCGCTGAGTCCGGATCAGCGCGCGGGACTGCAAGCAATCCTCGATAAGTTCAAGCTCGGCAAATCGCGGGCCGGCACTGCGATGATTGCCGACGCCGCGCTCAAATGGGTGCCGATGAGCACCAATCTTGTCGATCTGCAGGCCGAAGAGATTCGTAACCAGGCCGCGCGCCAGATCGCCAATTCCTTCGGCGTGCCGCCCATGCTGCTCGGCATCCCTGGAGACAACACCTACGCCAATTTCCGCGAGGCGAGCCGCGCGTTCACCCGCTCCACCGTGCTGCCTGACGCGACGCGCATCTTCGGATCGCTTGGCCGCTGGTATGGCCTGCTCACGCGCACGGACGCCGTTTCGCTCAAGATCAACGAAGAGAAGCTTTGGGCGCTGGCCGAAGAGGTCATGGAAATGTGGATGCGCATCAACAACGCGCAGGGGCTCTCCATGAACGAACGGCGCGAGGCGATGGGGTATCAGACGTTGCCCGATCCCGGCGCCAACATTGTGCTCGTGAGCGCTGGCCTCATCCCGCTTGATCAGGTGCTCAACCCCGCGCTGCCGCCTGATTACAGCGCCGATGCGGACGGCGACGGCCAGATCGACGAAGTCCTGGTCGAGCGCGAGCGGCAGCCCAAGATCGGCAAGGTGGACGGCTTCCACCCGCCTCTGTGCAGCCGCGCTCGAGCGCGCGCTGATCGCTGAGTTCGCGCGCGCGGGCGTTGAATGGCCCAAGGTGCGCGACCGCAAGGCATGGGCCAAGCGACACGCCGAGCGGCTCGAGCTGCTGCTTGCCCGGCATGCGCGCCGCACCAGCGTTTGGTTTGGGGCCGCCGCCGCCGCGCAGCTCGCAGGCGGGCTGGTCAAAATCGCGCTCAAAGCCGAACCGCCGGAAAAG
>DAORMO010000216.1:0-5041 GCA_035440585.1 Terricaulis sp. | reverse complement strand
CGATCCAACAGGATCAGCTGCGGCCCCGGCAGCCGCCCGCTCAGCAGCCGCAGCAGCGCAACATAATTGGCGTCAGCCCCGGCCGCGCTGCTCAGCAGAATGCCGACATTGGCCGCCGCCGCCAGCGCATCGCCCAGCACGCGGGCGTCTGTCACCGTCGCAGCGTCGATCACGTCGAGCCCAAAGCCGATGCTGATTTCGTGCGCGGCGGCCAGATCGGCCCGGGCCGCCAGCAAATAGCCGTTGGACATCAAACGCCTCCGTTCGTGGCACAGGGTGTAAGCGGCGCTCTGGGAGAAGCAAGGCTTTACCACGCTTTCGCTTCCCGCGGGATTTTCCTATGCTCGGGCGGGGCAAATGGAGGCGTCATGCGCCAGATCATCATCGTGCTTGGCGCGGCTTTTCTGTTGGGCGCATGCCAGACCCCGTGCCCCGCGCCGCAGGCCGAGCCGAGAACCGCCCGCTTTGCCTGCGAGGACGGCTCCACGCTGACAGTAACGTTCACGCGCATGCCCGATGCGGCCCGTGTTGAGGAAGAAGGCTACACCGCATTGGTGCTGCCGGCGCGGATCGTCGGCTCGGGCTATCGCTACACGGTCGAGGACGCCGAATTGCGGGGGCGCGGGGAGGAATTGTTCTGGACCCGCCCCGGCGGGGCGGAAACGTCCTGCCGGCAGATGCCATAGGCCAAGCTAGCGCCGCGCCTTGGCGCGCTTCATCAGGGCGTCCTTGCGCGCCTGCATTTTTTGGCCAAGCTCTTCAAGGTCAAGCCCCGCGCGGCGGGCCTTGCTAAACATGCCGCCGCTTTGCTCTTCTTCCTTGACATGGTGGCGGATCATTTCGCCCAGCACTTTGACTTTCGCGTCCCAATGATCATCGCCCGGCTTGCCGGCCTCGATTTCGGCGATGAGCTTTTTGGCGGCGTCATGTTCGACATCGGCTTCATCCATGATGTCATCTTCAATGCCGGCCTCGCGGCAGGCCGGATAGAAAATCTCTTCCTCGATCTTGGTGTGGATGGTCAGCGCCGTGCAAATCTGGCGCGCCAGCTTTTGCTTGCGCGGGCCGTTTGAGGTCTCCTCAAAATCGTCGAACCAATCCTCCACCTCGCGGTGATCGTTTTTCAGAAGCCGGATCGCATCAGGAGCGGGCTTGGTTTTGGCGGCCGTGTGTGTTTCCGCGGATGTGGGCATGGGGCGTTTCCTCCTGCGGGAAGAACCGGTTTGCCGCCCGCTGGTTCCGAGGGCGGCGGAAAGGCGCGGGGGCGCCGGCTCGACGCCGCGCCCTGGCATCGCTATATCGCCGGTTCTCTTTCCCAAAGGATTAGAACCCCATGGCGCAGCAGCCGGCGCAATACATTTTCACGATGCAAGGGCTCACCAAGGCCTATCCGGGCGGCAAGAAGGTGTTCGAGAACATCTGGCTGAGCTTTTTCCCGGACGCCAAGATCGGCGTTGTCGGCGTCAATGGCTCGGGCAAATCCACGCTGCTGAAGATCATGGCGGGGCTCGATAAGGATTTCACCGGCGAAGCGCGGCCCATGGCCGGCACCAAGATGGGCTATCTTGAGCAGGAGCCGCAGCTCGATCCCGCGCTCAATGTACGCGAGAATGTCGAGAGCTGGTGCGAAGAAAAAAAGCTCGTGACGCGCTTCAATGAAGTCTCGATGGCGGTGGGCGAAAACTACACCGACGAACTGATGGAGGAAATGACAGCCCTCCAAGAGAAGATCGACGCCGCCGACGCCTGGGACATCGATTCAAAAATCGAAATGGCGATGGATGCGCTGCGCTGCCCGCCTGATGATTGGGCGGTTGATAAACTCTCCGGCGGGGAGCGCCGCCGCGTGGCGCTGTGCCGGCTGCTCTTGGCTAAGCCCGACATGCTGCTGCTGGACGAGCCGACCAACCATTTGGACGCCGAAAGCGTCGCTTGGCTTCAGCACCATCTTGAGGCGTTTCCAGGCTGTGTGATCCTTGTCACCCACGATCGCTATTTCCTCGATCAAGTCACGAAATGGACGCTTGAACTCGATCGCGGCAAGGGCAATCCCTACGAGGGCAATTATTCGGCCTGGCTTGAAGCCAAAGCCAAACGCGCCGAGCAGGAGCAAAGCGAAAGCGCCGAGCGCAAGAAAGCGCTGGCGCGTGAGCTTGAGTGGGTGCGCCAATCGCCGAAGGCGCGGCAGGCCAAATCCAAGGCGCGCCTTGCCCGCTATGAAGAAATGGCCGCCGAGGCCGAGCGCGAAAAGCAAACCTTCGCCACTATCCAGATCCCGCCAGGCCCGCGCTTGGGGCAGAACGTGATCGCGTTTGAGGGGCTCAAAAAAGGCTTTGGCGAAAAGCTGCTGATTGACGGGCTTTCGTTCAAACTGCCGCCGGGCGGGATTGTTGGCGTGATTGGGCCAAACGGGGCGGGCAAATCAACGCTCTTTCGCATGATCACCGGCCAGGAAACGCCAGACGAAGGCAAGATCACGATCGGGGAGAGCGTGAAGCTTGGCTATGTCGATCAATCGCGCGATGCGCTCGATGATAAGAAAACAATCTGGGAGGAAATCTCCGGCGGGCTCGATATCATCAATGTCGGCGCGCGTGAGGTGCCTTCGCGCGCTTATGTATCGAGCTTCAACTTCAAGGGCGCGGATCAGCAAAAGAAGCTTGGCCAGCTCTCCGGCGGTGAGCGCAACCGCGTGCACCTCGCCAAGACGCTGCTCACCGGCGCGAACGTGCTGCTGCTGGACGAACCGACCAACGATCTTGATGTTGAAACGCTGCAATCGCTGGAAAGCGCGCTTGAAGATTTTGCCGGATGCGCTGTGGTGATCAGCCACGACCGCTGGTTCTTGAACCGCCTGGCCACCCACATCCTCGCCTTTGAAGGCGATAGCCACGTGGAATGGTTTGAGGGCGATTTCGACAGCTACGAAGAAGATAAAATGCGCCGCCTCGGCGTCACCGAGCTGATCCCCAGCCGGATCAAGTTCCAGAAGTTCGGGCGCTAGCAGGAGAACGCGCGATGAGTGCGCCAGATGTTCCGACCTGGAGCCCAAGCTTCAAGCAGCCGCCCGAGCGCGTGGTGGAGCGCTTCCGGCATTACATGCCGGATGTGGGCAGTTTTGTCGTGTTCGAGAACGGGACGTGCGTGCCGGTGGCGCGCGGGCTGAGTGAAGTCGCCGCGTTTGATGTGGCCAAGGATGTGTTGCATCAGATCGTCACCAAGCGCCCTGATTTGCATCCGCACAAAGTGGAAGACGGCGCTGTTTTTATCGGCTTTAAGCCGCCAGCCTACACGATGGTTTTGAGCGACATCGCGCGCGCACATTGGCAGGAAATTGAGCGCCGGCATCAGGAATGGGTTTTGCCGAATGAAGTGCTGATGACGCCGATGGGCCCAAACGTGTTCGACGATTACGGCAAGCAGGTGCTTCTGGCGCGCGCTTATATGTTTCTCGATGCGCGGGATCCTGCGCCTGTGCGCTACGTGCAAGCATAAGGGATGGCCAGCGCGCGCAGGCCATCCCTTGAGCCTGGCGTTAGCGCAACGCGAACCGGCGCCCGCGATCTTCATCTGCGATCTGGAACACCACGCGCAGATTGAGCGGCGTGCCTTCGGCGCTTTGGCCGTTGGCGAGCGTGTCGGCGTGGCGGAACGTGCGCGCGACGCGCAGCGCGGCGTTGCCGAACCCGCCGGGGGTGGCTTCAACTTGGTCGCAATCGAGCGCGCCGCGCGCTTGCACGACGCAAGCCAGGCGCGCTTCGCCTTCTTGGCCGCGCTCCAGCGCGCGCTCAGGATACAGCGCCGAAAGGCGGCGCGGGCTTGGGGTTGAGGCCCAAACTGGGCGGCGCGCTGTGACGACGATTTCATCGTCATTGACGCTCGTTGTGGCGCTCGCTGGCGTGATGCCGATCGTGGCCTCAGGAACGGGTTCGGAGCGCTGTGGGGCAGCGCGGCGCGCGGGCGCGGCGGGCGTTGCGGCGGCCGGCTCAGCCTGCGGGCTGTCGAGTGCAGCCAGATCCTGATCTCGTGTCTCTTCGGCGGGCGAGGCATCGCTCAGGTCGTACGAGTCGTCAGCAGGCGCATTAAAAGCGCTTTCCGTTTGATCTTGCGGCTGCGAGAAATTCTGCACCACCGCGTAGCCGCCGCCGATGAGCACGATGGCCGCGGCTGCGCCCAGCAGCCATTTGCCGCCGCCGCCAGTTTCCTTGTCGCGCGGCGCGGGCTTTGGGGCGGGCTTAGGTGCGCTTGTGTTCGGATTTTCGCTCACGTTCGTCTCCTTGCATCGGCTTAACCCGCGAGCCGCAAACGTGTGGGGCGCTGCGAAGTTCCGCGCATGCGTCGGGCAATTGTGTAAAGACTTGCCGTCACTGGCGAATTTGAGACAAGCTCACGCCACGCGCGGGAGGCGGCGATGCGGCGGATATTCTTATGGTGCGCTCTTGCGCTGGGGCTTGCCGCGCTTGCGGCGTGCGGCCCATCTCGGCCGCCCAACAATGCGCCCACACGCCCATGCGAGCTTATCAGCGAAGCTGCGTTCAATGCCGCACGTGAAGCGGGCGCTGCGCACGGGGCGGCGCGTGTGCACGCCAATGGTTCGGTATCGCTCGATAATGGCCCGGGCGCTCGCCATTGCGCGACGGGCCCAGCGGCGCTGCGGCCTTGCCGGCGTCCGAACGATTATGTGATCGCATACACGCAGGCTGAAGGTGAGGCGTTCTTTGTACGCGTGCCGGCGAACACGCTTTATCGTTTCAACGTCCACGCCGCGCCGAACACCTGCGAGATCATTCTCCCGCTGGCGGCGCCTTAGGCGCAGCGTTAGCCGATAAGGCCCAGCAAAAGCCCGTAATTCTCATCCATCAAGCCGTTGCGGCGCGCGCGCTCCACAGCGTCGCGCCCTTCGGCGGCGATGGCGGGCGCCCATCCGGCCAGCGCGTTGCAGCGCGCTTGTGCGGGCGCAGGCCGGCGCTCACCGATGAGGCTGACAAGCGTGATGATGTAGCGCGCCACGCCATCGCGCACCTCGCGCTCGCCGCCGCGG
>DAORMO010000215.1:4816-5106 GCA_035440585.1 Terricaulis sp. | reverse complement strand
AGGCGCAAACGCGCCCGGTCATCACCCAGCCCGCCGCGCAGCAACAGCGCGCGATCAGCTTCGCAGCAGCCCCCGGGGAAGCCGGCGGCGCTCTGGTGCTGCCGCTGAGCACGGCGGGGGACCTCGACACCCGCGGCGCAAGCCTGAGCGAAGATGAGCGCGCCGCGATCACCCGGGCGCTGACATCGGCCGATTTCAAATACGGCGCCCGCGCCACGCTCTCGCTGCGCGGCATCGGCGCCTGGGATCGGATTTTGATCGTGGGCCTGGGCGAAACGCCCAGCGCGCTC
>DAORMO010000215.1:1613-4752 GCA_035440585.1 Terricaulis sp. | reverse complement strand
CGGGGGCGTGTTCGCCGCTGACGCCGCCGCCGAATGGGCGGCGGGGATGAGCATCGGCGAATATCGCTCCGATCTCTTCCAATCCTCGCGCCGCGACGCCTCCCCGCTTGGCCCCACGCTGATCGTTACTGACGCCGGCGCGGAAGCGGCCCCGCTTTACGCTGGCCGCGGCCGCGCGCTGGCGGACGCGATGGCCTGGACGCGCGATGTCTCCAACGCGCCGGCCAATGTGATCTATCCTGAAAGCTTCGTGGACAGCGCGCGGCGGCAATTTGCCGGCGTTCAGGGTGTCAGCATCCAGGTGCTCGACGTGCCGGCGATGCAGCGGCTCGGCATGGGCGCGATCCTTGGCGTTGGCCAAGGCAGCCAGCGCCCGCCGCGCATGATGATCATCACCTATCGCGGCCCTGGCGCGCCCGAGGGCGGGCCGATCGTGCTGGCCGGCAAAGGCATTACTTTCGATAGCGGCGGCCTCAACATCAAAACCGGCGGCGGCATGGGCAATATGCGCATGGATATGTCCGGCGCAGCGTCCGTGACTGGCGCAGTGCTGGCGCTCTCGCGCTCGCGCGCGCCGGTGCATGTGGTGGCGATCGCGGCGCTGGCCGAGAACATGCCGGACGGCGCCTCCATGCGCCCGGGCGATGTGCTCACCGCGATGAATGGCAAAACCATCGAGATCGGCAACACCGACGCCGAAGGCCGCCTCGTGCTGGCGGACGCACTGGCTTACGCGGATGCGCGGCTCAGCCCGGCCGTCGTGGTTGATGTGGCGACGCTGACCGGCGCTGTGGTTGGCGCTCTGGCGGATGAATATGCGGGCCTGTTCACGCGCCACGATGCGCTGGCGACGCAATTGGAGGCCGCCGGGCGCGCCACGGGCGAGCCGCTGTGGCGGCTGCCGCTGCACTCAAGCTATGGGCGCGAAGTTTCTTCCACCTATGCCGACATCAAAAACAGCGGCGGCAGCCCGGGCGCGGGCACGGGCGCACACTTCATCGGTGAGTTCATCAGCCGCGACGTGCCGTGGGCGCACCTCGACATCGCCGGCACCGCCTGGAGCGGCGCCAGCGATTGGAAGCCGGACGGCTCCAACGCCTACGCCGTGCGCCTGCTTGAGCGCTTCGTGCTGGACTACCAAGCCATCCCGCGCGGCGCGGGCGAAGGCGGGCAATAACGCCTAGAAATTATCCCGCAGCCAGCGCCAGGCGTTGCTGACGCTGTTGCGCACGGCGGCGATCAGATCGCCGAGCGTGGGTTGGGCGGCCTCGTCATCCTCGGGCGCGGGGATGTCGAGCCGCCAGCGCAGCGCGCCGGAAGCGGCCGCGTATGCGGGGCCAGCTTCGCCATGGTCAAAGCCTGAAACATCGGGGCGGCCGATGCGCACGGGCATGCCGAGCGCTTCGACCGCGAGTTCACGTAAGCCGGGGATCATCGCGCCGCCGCCGACAAGCACGGCGCGTTGCGGGCCATCGCCGCCAGAGAAGCCGGCGCGCGCGAGTTGCTGGCGCGCCAGCAGCAGCATTTCCATGAGGCGCGGCGCGAGCGTATCGGCAATCACCCCGCGCAGCGTGGTGGCGGCTTCCAAGCGGCCGTCAGGGCCAAGCCGCGGCGCGGCGATGGCTTCGCGCGGATCGTAAGCGCCATGCACGGCGCCAAAAGCGAGCTTCACGCGCTCGGCCGCCGCGTAACTGGTGCGCAGCTTGGCGGCGAGATCGCGCGTCAGGCGCACTCCGCCGACGCTGACGGTTTCAGCGTGCACAAGCCCCTCTTCGGCGAACACAGCCATGCCAATGGCGCCGGCGCCGATATCGAGCACAAGCGCACCCGCTTCGCGTTCATCGCGCGTCAGCGCGGCGAAGCCGGCAGCCGACGGGCCGGGCACGATCTCATCCACTTCGGCGCCCGCTTGGCGCACGCAAGCTTTCAGCGCGCTGATCGCTTGGCTCGGCGCCGAGACGGCGCAAACTTCAACCTGCAGCGTGCGGCCAGAATGGCCGGTGGGGTCATCCACCGGTGCGCCGTCATCGATGAAAAAGCGCAGCGGCTCGGCGTGCAGAATGGTGCGATCGGATTTGGGCTGGGTTTGCAGCGCGGCGGCGATCGCCGCTTCAATCTCACGATGGCCGATGATCTTGCCACGCACGCGCACGCCGCCGTGCAAAATCGCGGCGTTGAGGCCAGGGCCGGAATAGGTTGCGGTGACGCGGCGGATCGGCGCGCCGGCCATGAAGGCGGCCTCGTCCATCGCCACGCGGATGGCGCGGGCGCAGCCGTCAAAATCAGCAGCTTTGCCGGAGGCGACAGCCGGCGCTGTTTGCACGCCCACGCCAGAGACGCGCATCGGCCGCCCCGGATGAAAATCCAGAACAGGATCATGGCGCGCAGCGAGGCAAACGGTTTTGGATACGCCGACATCAAGCGCGGCCACCAGCGGCGCAGGCGCGCGCGCCGGCGCTTCGGCGCGCAGAAAGTCGTCGTCAAAATCGAGCACAGCCACGCCCATTATGCGCCTCCCAACAGCGGGCGCGCGCCGCCGGCAAGTGAAGGATGCACGCGCACGGCCACAAGGCCGGGCGCACGCAGATCAATTTGAGTCAAAGGACGGTCAAGCAGCGCATGCGCGTTGTGCAGGCGCTCAAGCTGGATCAGCGCTTGCGCCGGCGCATCTTCCGGCAGCGCGATCGTCAGCCCGTTTTGCAAGCGGACGTCCCAGCGCCGATCGCCCACGCGCACCAGTTCAACCAGGCGCGCGCGCGTTTGCGGCAGATTTTCCAGCGCGATCAGCAAAGGCTCAGCGGCGGGGCCAGCGCCCACGCCTTTCACCAGCGGCAATTCGGGGTGATCGGCGGCGCGTTCTGTCAGCAGGCGCTCGCCATTATAATCGATCACCGAAATCTCGCCGCCCTCTTCCCAGCGGGCGTACGCTTGGCGGCGCTCGACAGTGATGGCGATGGTGGAGGGCCAGAGGCGGCGCACTTGCGCATCGGCCACCCAATCGAGGCTCTGCACGCGCGTGCGCACGTCAGACGGATCAAGCGCTAGCAAGGAGCGGCGCCCCTCCGGCTGGATCAGCGCGCGGATTTCATCCTCGCGCGCGCCGGACACGCCATCGATTTCGATTTCAGCCACCGCGAAG
>DAORMO010000215.1:1114-1518 GCA_035440585.1 Terricaulis sp. | reverse complement strand
CCCGCCACGGAGATGCCGATGAACAGCACGAGCCCGCCGAGCGCGGTGATAAGGCTCTTGCCCGAAACGTGAATATCTTCTTCGCGCAGGCCGCCATTGAGCTTGATGCGCGCCAGGCGCGACATCGGCTCGTGCTGCGCCGGGGCGGCCTTGCGGCGCCCGCGCTGCGGCGGATCTTGCGGGGGCCGCTTGCCGCGGCGCGCTCTCACCGCGGCCATGACGCATCCTCCAAGATCCACCCCACCAATTCGTCGTAAGACATGCCGACATAAGCGGCCTGCTCAGGCACGAGCGAAGTCGGCGTCATGCCGGGCTGGGTGTTCACCTCCAAGAGCGCGATGCGGTCGCGCTTGGGGTCGTAGCGAAAATCGCTGCGCGTCACGCCGCGGCAGCCAAGCGCGTGG
>DAORMO010000215.1:0-957 GCA_035440585.1 Terricaulis sp. | reverse complement strand
GCGATCGTGCATGACCGCAACGGTGAGCTCCTTGCCGTCGATAAATTCTTCGACCAGCACCTCTTGGCCAAAGGTCCAATCGGGATCGAGCAATTGTTCGGGCGGGCGGTTCGCGCCTTCGCGCACGATAAAGATGCCGACAGATGAGCCTTGCGCGTTGGGCTTCACAACGTAAGGCGCGGGCATCGGATGGGCTTTGGCCGCATCGAGCCGATGCATCAGCTTGCCATTCGCCAGCGGCAGGCCCGCCTGCGCGAACACCGCCTTGGACTTATCCTTATCCATGGCGAGCGCTGAAGAGAGGCAGCCCGAGTGCGTGTAGGGCAGTTTGAGATAATCGAGCACGCCTTGGGTGCGGCCATCCTCGCCGTACTCGCCGTGCAGGGCGTTGAACACCGCATCCGGCGCGGCGTCCTTTAACTGAGCGATCCAGCCGCTGTTTTGCGGATCGATCTCGATCACCTCGTGGCCTAGCCGGGCGAGCGCATCTGCGCAGCCGCGCCCGGAAACCAAGCTCACAGGCCGTTCAGGGCTTAAGCCGCCCAAAAGCACCACAACCCGCGCCATGCTCGCGCCTCACCAACCAAAACACCCCCTCGGCCAAGCTTCGTCATCGCCCAGTCCGAGAGTGTCATAATGAAACGGATCGGGGTTAAGGCATGATGATGGCGCTGCGCTTAGTTGCTGTTTTTTATGGTAAATTTCGATTCAACAGTGTTGCACTTGTCTAAAGCGCAGGCATGGGCGGCAACCTCCCGTTAAGCCGGCGCGGCAAAGGCGGGCATTTGCGCGCCCGCAAGCGCGCACGCGCCCGTCTGCGCCCGCTTTTTAGGCGCGGGCGCCGCGGAGAGAGGCGCCCAGGCGCTCCTGCGCCTTTACCAAGGACGCGCGCGCTTGGCGCACAGCCCGCAGCAGCGGCTACCCTCCGCCGCGATGAAACCATCGCCTCTCGTGATC
>DAORMO010000214.1:0-5173 GCA_035440585.1 Terricaulis sp. | reverse complement strand
ATGCCGTCATAGGCGGCGTTGATGCGCGCCAGCCCCTCAACCGCCTCCGCCGAAACGCCAAACACCGAGCCGAGCGAGTCGAACGGATTTTGCGCGGCGGGATAGAAGCGCAATTGCACGCGCGTTTCCGCATCAATGCCGGCAAGCTCGCGCGCGCGATCCACCGCGGTTGAGAACCCGCCGAGGCGATCAACGAGCCGGCTTTCCAGCGCTTGCGTGCCCGTCCACACCCGCCCGCGCGCCACTTCGCGCACTTGCTCACGCGTCAGTTCGCGCCCATCGGCGACAAGGCCGATGAAATCCTGATAGGCGCGATCGATAAAGGCTTGGAACGCGGCGCGCTCGGCCTGATTGAAGCCGCGCTCGGCCGTGAACATCTCCACCATCGGCGAGCCCACCGTGATCGTCTCGGTGCTGGTCGAAAGATAATGATCAAAGGCCGGGCCCAAGATCAGCTTGCCGCCGACAACCCCGATCGACCCTGTGATGGTCGAAGGCGAAGCGATGATCTCATCTGCGTCAGCCGAGACATAATAGCCGCCAGAGGCCGCCACATCGCCCATCGACACAATCACGATCTTGCCGCGTTCGCGCGCCGTGCGCAGCGCCGCGAGGATCTGATCGGAGGCCACCACAGAGCCGCCCGGGCTCGACACCCGGAACACAATCGCGCGCACATCCTCCGCCGCGGACGCATCCAGCAGCGCTTGGGCCATGCGATCGCTCGTCATCACCGATTCATCGCCAAAGAGGCTATTCTGCTCAGGCCCGGAAATAATCGCGCCCTCGCCCTGCACCACCGCGATCACCGGCCCGCCCGCGTGCGGGCGGCCGCGATAGCTTGCGAACTCAAACACCTCAGCGCCTTCAGCGCGCGCCAGCGCGGCTGCTTGCGCATCCTCAGGCCGGCCAAGCTGATCCACCAGGCGCAAGCGCACAGCTTCCGCACCGGTGAACGGCGTGCTCTCCACCAGGCGGCGCAGCTCCGCCGCCGCGATCTCACGATCGGCGGCGATGGTGTTGATCATGTTGTCATAGAGGCCGTTGAGCAGGCTCTCGGTCGATTCCCGGTGCGCGGGGGTGAAGCCGGTTTGCGTCAGCGTGTGCGCGGCGGTCTTGTATTCCTCGCGCGTTTCAAACTGCGCCTGCGCATGAAAGCGCCGCAGCGTATTGCCGAAGAACGTCACCTCAGCGGAAAGCCCCATCGGCATAAACTCAGACGCCGCCTGCAGCCAAACCTCATCGGCATCGGCCACGGCCATGTAGCCGGGCATCGACATGCGCACGCCGTCATTCTGCAGATGCGCGATCACGAACTTGCCGGAGGCCTGGAACGCCTGCAGCGCGGCGCGAATTTCCTCGGCCTGGGCCGGCGCCATGCCGCCCGTATTGGCGCGCACGAAAATGCCGCGCACGCGATCATCCTGGCGCGCCTCATCGATGCGGGTCAGCACCGGCAACAATGCGGGCGTGCCGCTAAACGCGGCGAACGGATTGGAGGGCGTCTGGTCCGTCATCGGCTGGCGCAGATCCAGCGTCAGCACCATCTGGCCCGGCTGCGGCGCCGGCGCCATCGCCCCGCCGATAATGCCCCCGATCAGGAAAAGCCCGCCGACAAAAGCCAGCAGCAAGCCGACGAGCACGCCGGCCACCGTAATGAGAAATTGCTTCACGTAACCGCCTCCAGGCCGAGCCCGCAGGCCGCCTTATCGATAAATGATATGAGCCGGGACGCGCTTGTCTAGCCCTTTCTTATCGAAAAATGATAAAGTCCGCCCCGCCTGCGGCGGCCGCTTGGCGGAAAGGCTTAATAGGGGCATTGTCGGGGCGAGCGAGGGCGCTTGGGAGGCCGCAGCGATGTCTCAACGTCTGCCCGCCAGCGACGAATGGATGGCCGAGCAGCAGCTCCGGGCCGAACTGGAGGCTGAGGCCTGGCGCCGCCTGCGCGAGGTCAACGCCCGCCCGCCCGAGCCTCAGCCTGCCCTGCCGCCGCCCAAGCTGGTCGAAGCCCGGCCCGACCCCTCCTTCGGCGGCAGCCTGATTCTCAAAGCGCTGGTGCGCTTCGCGCTCGGCGCCGGCATGGCCTACATCGCCTATATCGCGGCCGTGGACGCCCAATTGGGCGCGTTTGAAGCCTGGCTCGCGGCCATCGCAGGCTTTCTCATCACGCTCTCGCTGTCGCTGCTGGGGCCGTTCCGGCGCGCCATCCACGCCACCGCAGAGACTGCAAAATGGGCCATTATCGCCGGGGCGGCGTTTGGCGCGCTATGGCTGGTGATGAACCCAGGGGCGCTCTGAACAGCGAGCGAAGGGTGGCTGGGGTGCTAGGATTCGAACCTAGGAATGGCGGTACCAAAAACCGCTGCCTTACCACTTGGCGACACCCCAAAACCTGGGAAGCGGCTATCTAGATGGGCTCGCGCGCCGATGCAACTGCGTCATGCGCTCTAGCGATTGCCAAAGGCCAGCCGCTCGCTCTATAAGCCGCCCCCTCGGAGTATAGCTCAGCCTGGTAGAGCACCACGTTCGGGACGTGGGGGTCGTAAGTTCGAATCTTGCTACTCCGACCATTCGCGCCGCGACTGCAGCGCGGATGGTCGCCAAGGCCGAAGCGCCTTATCTAGCGGCCATGGATGCTCCCCCGCCGCCGCAAGCCGAAATCGTCATCACCGCACCGCGCCTGCCGGAGGCTGCGCGCGATGAAGCCTATTCGCTTGAGCGCATCGATCCTGGCGCATCGGCCAACGCCCCGCGAATCGACGAAGCGCTGAGCCAAAGCGCAGGCGCATCGCTGTTCCGCCGCTCCTCATCGCTGGTGGCGAACGCGACCATTCAGGGCGCAAGCTTGCGCGCCATCGCGCCATCGGGCGCAGGCCGGGCGCTTGTCACGCTGGAAGGCGCGCCAATCAACGATCCGTTCGGCTGGGTAATCTGGAGCGCGATCCCCGCCGAAACCATCGAGAGCATCTCCATCGTACGCGGCGCAGGCGCAGGCCCTTACGGCGCGGGCGCACTAACAGGCGTGATCGCGCTGCAAGAAGCGCATGCGCCAAGCGTGCTTGATCTGGCTTACGGCGAACGCGGCTATGGCCGCGCGGCGGGCGCATGGAGCGGCGATGGCGTTACGCTCGCGTTCAGCGGCGAAAGCTTCAACGGCGATATTCCCGTGCGCGCAGGGCGCGGCGCAGCAGACAATCGCACTGATTATGAAAGCTACGCCGCAAGCGCGCGCTGGGTTGGCGCACTGGCTGATGGCGCAGCCTCCCTGCGGCTTGGCCTCTATGATGAAAGCCGCGGCGCAGGCATCGTTGGCGCCGAAAGCCAATCGCGCGGCGCGCATCTCAGCGCCGCTTATGCGCGCGAAGGAGCAGGCCATGGCTGGCGCATGCAAGGCTGGGCCGCGTTGAGCGATTTCGCCAATTCATCCGCCGCAATTTCCGCCGATCGCAACACCGCAACGCCCGCCGCCGATCAATATGAAACACCCGCGCTCGGCCTTGGAGCCAACATCGCCTACCGCGCGCGCCGCGATGCGCTCGAGTGGGAGATCGGCGCCGATGCGCGCTACGCCGATGGCGAAAGCCGTGAGCATTTCCGCAATCTTGGCGCAGGCTTCACGCGCGGGCGCATCGCCGGCGGAAGCACCTTGATCGCCGGCCTCTATGGCGAAGCCAGCCATGAAAGCGGGCCATGGCTGATCACCGGGGGGTTGCGCGCCGATTATTCCAGCGCCTTCGATGCGCGCCGCTTAGAGTACGATCTCGCCACCGGCGCGCCGACGCTGAACGACGCCTCGCCCGACGCCGATGAGATCGTGCCCACCGCGCGCGTGGGCGTGCGCCGCGACATGGGCGGCTTCGCGCTCAGGGCCGCGGCCTATAGCGGCTTCCGCGCGCCGACGCTGAACGAATTGCATCGGCCCTTCCGCGTCGGCAATGACGTGACAGAAGCCAACGCCGCGCTGAAATCCGAACGCCTCGCCGGCGCCGAGATCGGCATTGGCGCCGCCAATTGGCGCGCGGCGCTGTTCTACAATCAACTCGATGACGCGATCGGCAATGTCACGCTCGGCGTCGGCCCCGGCACGTTCCCGCGCGTGGGCTTCCTGCCTGCGGGCGGGGCCTATCGGCAGCGGCAGAACCTTGGCCGCATCGAAGCCTTCGGCATCGAAGCGGACGCAAACTGGAGCTTCGGCCCGATCGATCTGCGCCTGGGCGCCGCCGCAACAGACGCTGAAGTCACAAGCGCCAGCGCCGCGCCGCAGCTTGAGGGTCTTCGCCCCGCGCAAGCGCCGGAATACACCGCCACCATCGGCCTTGGCTGGCGCATCAGCCCCGCGTGGAGCCTTGCGCTCGATGGCCGCTGGGAAAGCGCGCGCTGGGAGGATGATCTCAACACCCGCCGCCTCTCGGCCGCGTTCAACGCTGATGCGCGCCTCGCCTGGCGGCTCAACGAACGCGCGGCGCTCACCCTGGCGGCGGAGAATCTGTTCGACGCCGCCATCGAAACGGGGGAGACGGGCCTTGGCGTCGAAAGCTTCGCGCCTGCCCGCATCGTCAGCATCGGCCTCACGCTGCGATAAGACGCAGCATCAGGGCTTGCCATTGCCGCTCAGCTTCGCTGTTAAAGGCGGCCTCAAACACGGAATCGATCATGGCCCGACTGAGCTACAAACCCGGCGACCACGCGCTCCTCGTCAAGCGCTCCAAGACAGGCCTTGGCCTGTTCGCCGGCGAGGCCATCCCGAAGGGCGCCTGCATCATCGAATATACCGGGGTGGAGATCACCAAGGAGCAGGAGCAAACCAGCCGCTCGAAATACCTGTTCGAGATCAGCACCCGCAAAACCATCGACGGCGCCCCGCGCTGGAATACCGCGCGCTACATCAATCATTCGTGCCGGCCCAATTGCGAGCCCAACATCCATAAGGGCCGCGTCTACATCCACGCCAAGCGCAACATCAAAGAAGGCGAAGAGCTCGCCTACAATTACGGCGTGAACTATTTCAATCAGTATCTGAAAGACATTTGCGGCTGCCCCAAGTGCAAGCCCCAAGCCGCCCCGCGCGCCGCCGCGGCCACGCGCGCCGCCAAGAAGATCGTGAAGAAAACGCCGGCGAAAAAGCGCTGATTGCTTGGACCGCTCCTCGCCCTTGATGGGCGAGGTGGCTCGC
>DAORMO010000213.1:0-5216 GCA_035440585.1 Terricaulis sp. | reverse complement strand
CACGCGCGCGGCGTGCACGGCGGCGGCGGCAAAGCCGTTGCTCAACGCATCTTGGGCGGCGCGAATTTCCGTGCTCAGCGCGCGCCGCATATCAAACGCCGGATCGGGCGGTCGCACCTTTCGATCCTCCCCCTTGGCATTCTGCCATAAAGCGTCGGGACTTAAATGCGACCCACACGATGGATCAAAAGCCGTGTCGCATTTAAGTCCTCAAAGACGCTTTAGATTCAAATGTTTCTAAAGCAACTTTTGGACTTTAAATTCGCTCAGAGCCGGCCATCGAACTGAGGCGAATTTAAAGTCCGTTGCTTTAGGCGATTTTCTTGAGCGTGCCGGAAAATGCAAGCAGCGTCCGATCCTCCTGGCGGATGAGGCCGCGCACGAACAAAAGGCTCTTTGTCGCGCGCAGCACCTCGCCGCCGGCCTCAACCATGATGTGGGGCGCGCCAGCTGAAATAAATTCGCTGTTGAATGTGACGGTTACAGCATTGGAATTGCCAAGCGCGCGGCGCGCGATCGCAAACAAAGAAAAATCCGCAAAGCTCATCAGGCAGCCGCCATGAATGGCGCCGCCGCCGTTCAAATGGCTTTCGCGCGGCATGAAGGCGGCGCGCACGCGCCCATCGGCCTCATCGCGGAAGCAGAACGGGCCGATGGAACTCTCAAACGGATCCGAGCCGCCGCTCCACGTGTACCAACCTTTGAACGGCCCGTCGCTGAGCATATCCGGCTCATACGCTTGCTCGCTCCCCCCCTCTGCGCCCATACTCATCTCCCATTGAAGCGCGGTTGCTCGCATGGGCGGGCCGTGCAGGCAAGGCTGGGGCGCAATGCGGTTGGTGTTCGTCATCGTGGCGGTGCTGGCGCTCTGCCAGTGCGCGTCCTCATCGCCGCGCGGCGAGGGGCGTCGCGCCATCGTCATCATCGGCCTCGCCGCCGCCGCCGATCAAGCCGATCCGCGCTACACGATGCTCTGGCGCCGCATCGACGAAGAGAGCGGCGGTTTCACAGACTATGGCTGGGGCGGAGATCGGCTCGAATTCACCACCCATAGCGGCTCCACCGTGCGCGCACCCGGCTTGCCCGGCGAATTTGAGATCGCGCGCGTGGATCCCGGCGTTTATGCGCTCGACGGCATGTTCGCCACGCTGAACGAGGATGGCGTCACCTACACCGCGCAAGGCTCCATCATCGGGCCTGAGCGCCCGGCCTTTGAGGCGCGCGCGGGCGAGGTGATCTTTCTCGGCATCTGGCAGGCCAGCATTGACGGGCATCTTGCAGTGGTGCGCCCTTGGCGGCTCTCGCAGGACGATTTGCGCGCCGTTGCGCGCGCCGCGGAGATCGAGGGCGTTATTCATCTGCGCGCCACCCGCGTGGAATCCGTGCCCTGCGCGCCAAGGCGTATTCATCCCGCGCGCGCGCGCCAAGTGTGCTGAGCCATGGCTGATCCTGAACATCCGCCCGCGCCTGCCAAAACGCTGCTGGCGCACGCCCGCGGCCTTGCGGCCTTGCCGGGCGAGAAGCTGGCTGAGCTGAAGGCGCTGGGCGCGGAAAAGCTGCAGGAAACCATGGCCGCGTTCCAAGCAGCGCTGCCGCATCTGCGCCAAGCAGGGTTTGAGCTGCGCGAGTTTGAGATTGAGCTTGGCGTGAACCCCAAACTCATTCCGCATTTCATCCATGTTGCGGCCACCGCCGAGGATGTCGCCGCCGCGCGCGTGGCGCTGAAAGAGAATAAGCTCGGCGCCTCTATGCTCAGCGTGCTGATCGGCGCCGGGGAAACGCACGCGCAAATCAAAGTGCCGGGCTTTCATCGCGCGCACATGGAGATTGAGGTGGGGCTGATCCCAGCCGTGCGCCTGCGCTTCCGTGCGGACGATGCGCATGGCTGAAACGTTGGTTCAAGGACGAGCTTTTGCCGGCTTTGCGCGCGCGTGTTGCATTGGCTTTGCGCTGACGCTGCTCGCGGCGTGCTTGCCCACGCAACAGCGCATGGGCTCGCCCACCGAGGGCTTTGCCGGCCCGCGCTTTGATGTCGAAGCCGAGCGCTTCGTTTCATTTGACGGCGCGCCGCTTGGCCTCACCACTTGGGCGCCGGAAGAAGGCGCCGAGCCTTGGGCCGTGCTGATCGGCCTCCATGGCATGAACGATTACGCCGGCACGTTCCATTATGCCGGCCCCTGGTTCGCTGCGCGCGGCGTCATCACCTACGCCTATGACGCGCGCGGCTTTGGCCGCTCGCCCCGGCGCGGCGTCTGGGGCGGGGAGCGCTTGATGACGGAAGATGTCCGCGCCGCCGTCGCCGTCGCGCGCCGGCGCCATCCAAGCGCGATCATCGCCGTGATCGGCGATTCCATGGGCGCGGCCACAGCCATCGCCGCCGCTGGCGATGAAGCAGGGCTTGGCGCGGATCGGCTGATCCTTGTCGCGCCCGCCGTGTGGGGCTGGAAGACCTTGCCCAATTCTTACGCGACCACGCTTTGGGTCGGCGCGCACACCTTCCCGTGGCGCGCGCTTTCGGCCCCGCGCAATGTCACGCGCCGCATCACAGCGTCTGATAATCGCGAGGCGCTGCTGCGCGCCGGGCGCGATCCGCACATGATCTGGCGCACGCGCATCGACGCCGTTTACGGTCTCGTCAATCTCATGGAGGCGGCGGCCGATCGCTCGGCCAATCTGCATGGGCCGGTTCTCTTCCTCTACGGCGCGCACGATCAGATCATCCCGCGCAACGCAGCCCTTGCCGCCGCCGCGCGCCTGCCGGCGACAGCCCGCACCGCCTATTATGAAAACGGCTACCATTGGCTGCTGCGCGATTTGCAGGCTGAGGTGGTCTACGCCGATATTTTGGCGTTTCTGGGCGATGCCGAAGCGCCTTTGCCCTCCGGGGCGGGCCCGCTCCAAGCAAATCATTAACGGGATCAGGCTATGCTGACCCGGCTATGGCGCTTGCTCTTAACGCTTTATTTGACAAACGCGCCCGCGCGCTGACGCGGGCGAAATTCCGCGCCTGGTGGGAAGGCGAAGCCTTTAACGAAGAGGCTGCGCTTGAGGCCATCGCCGCCAATGACGCCGGCGATGCCGATGACGCGCTGTTTGATCCGCCGCCCTTTGACATGCCCCCGCGCCTCACCGCGCTTGGCTTGCTTTGGGGCGAGGGCCGCGTGCGCCCCGGCGATGACGGCGCTGATGCAGCCGCGCCGGCGCTTGTCGCCGCTGATGCAGAGGCGCGTGTGGCGGTGCTGGGGCCAGGGCTTGCCGCACCGGTGATTGCTTTCGCTGGCGCGCACAAAGGCCAGATCGATATTTTTGAATGGCGCGAAGAAACGCTCGAGGCGCTGCGCCATGGCGTCGCCAAGGCCGGCCTTGAAGCGCGCGTGACGGTGACGCGCATCGATCTTGAATCCTATGTCTGGACGCCCGCGAGCTTTGACGGCTTCTGGAGCGTCGATGATTTCGCCTATTGCTCCTACCCGCCGCACCTGGCGCAGCAATTCTTCAAAGCGCTGAAGCCCGGCGGGCGCGCGGTGGTGGAAACCTATCTCGGCGCCCGCACCGACGCGTTCGCTACGGCCTTTGCGTCGTCATTTTCCGAGCCGCAGATCCGCGCGCATGGCGATGTGCTGCAAATCTTCGCCGATACCGGGCTTGAGCTGGTGGCCGATGAAGATGTCACCGAGGCCTTTCTGGCGCGCGCGCGCACGCGCTTCCTCAATCTCGGCCCGCGCATGAGCGAGGCTGAGAAATTTGACGTGGCCGCAGTGCAGGAGCTGGCCTGGGAAGCTGAAGCCTGGCGCATGCGCCTCAAGCTCCTCACCCAGCGCCGATTGGAGCGCCGCTTGTTTGTGCTGCGCCGGCCAGCTGAAGCGGGCGCTCAGCCCGCGGCTGAAAACGCAAACGCGCCCGACGCCTGAATCGCCACATCCACGCGCGCGCCCAGCGGCGTGCGCGGCGGAATCAGCGCGCGCCAAATCACGCCCTCGCTCTCCACCCGCGCCAGATCGTGCGCGCCATGCGGGCGCACATCGATCAGCTGCGCTTGCCGCCCGGGCGTGAGCCGCAGCGCTTCGGCGCGCACGGCGATATCGGCTTCTGCACCGGGGATGAGATGGCGCGCATCCACCGCGCCGAACGGGGTTTGCACGGCGCTGTTTTCAACGCGCCCGCGAAACACGTTGATCGGCCCCAGCGCGGCGGCGGCGGCGACGGAGGCGGGCTTGTCATACGCTTCGCGCGGCGCGGCCTCTTGCAGCAAGCGCCCGGCTTTGAGGATCGCCAGGCGATCGGCCACCATTAGCGCTTCTTCGGCGTCATGCGTTACAAACAGCGCGGTGGTGCCGGTTTCGGCCAGCGCCTGCACGGTGGTGTCGCGCAATTCTTCGCGCAGCGCCGGATCAAGCCCGGAGAACGGCTCATCCAGCAGCACCGCGCGCGGCTTGGGCGCCAGCGCCCGCGCGAGCGCCACGCGCTGTTGCTCCCCGCCCGAAAGCTCATGCGGATATGCGTTCCCGCGCGCGCCAAGGCCAACGCGGCCAAGCCATGCAAGCGCCAGCGCTTCACGCTCAGCGCGCGGCAAATGCGCCAAGCCAAACGCCACATTGGCCGCCGCGCTCAAATGTGGAAACAGCGAATAATCCTGAAACACCATGCCCACGCGGCGTGTCTCAGCTGGCGCTGTGCGCTTACGCGTGGAGGCGATCTCATCGCCCAGCAAAATCTCCCCGCTGTCCACAGCTTCAAGTCCGGCGATCAAACGCAGGATGGTGGATTTGCCAGAGCCCGAAGCCCCCAGCAGCGCCAGCACTTTGCCTTCGGGCGCGGTGAGTGAAACATCATCCACCACGGCTTTGCCGTCATAGACGCGGCGCACGTTCTTGAGCGTCACACTGCTCATCGTGCGCCCGCCCGGCCGCGCGCGATGGAGCGCGTCAGCAGAAGGATCGGCGCAAGGCCGGCGAGGAAGATGAGCAGGCAGGGCGCCGCCGCCAGCTCCATCTGTTCGTCCGAGGCGTAAGAATAAGCGATCACAGCGAGCGTATCGAAATTGAAGGGCCGGATAATAAGGGTGGCGGGCAATTCTTTGAGGATGTCGACAAACAGGATCAGCGCCGCCGCCGCAAGTGATGGCGCTGCGATGGGGAGGTCCACCCGCCAAAGCCGTCGCGCGGGCCCGGCCCCCAGCGTACGCGCCGAAGCGTCGAGCCCCTTGGTGAGCCGCG
>DAORMO010000212.1:4784-5258 GCA_035440585.1 Terricaulis sp. | reverse complement strand
GGAAGCCGGTGAAGGTGATGATGGCGGGCGTGAACGCGCCGTCTCCGCCTTGCACGATCGCCACCGCGCTGCGGGAAAGCCAATAGGACACGCCATCTGCACCCGGCGCGCCATCGGCGCCGTCTGCCCCATCGGCGCCATCGATACCCTCAACACGCACCGCCGCTTGCCATGTCCAATTCGCGCCCGCGTTCGGCCGCGTGCCGACGCTTGACCACACCGGGCCCGAGCCGGGCGCCGAGCCCACCGCGCTTGCCCAGCCGCTCGGCACGCCGCTGGACGGCGAGGGCGTGGACGGCTGCGTCGCGCTGCGCGTGAAGATGATGTCCACCGCGCTGCCTTCTTGGGTGATCATCACCGGCGCGGACCAGGTGAGCGTGGAATCCACGCCGGTTGTGCCTTGCACGGCGGCGACCGCGCGCGAGGCGTAAACCGGCGCGTTGCCTGCGGGGATGCCGCTGCCCCAATCGGTGG
>DAORMO010000212.1:385-4764 GCA_035440585.1 Terricaulis sp. | reverse complement strand
TAAGAACCGCCGGTTGGCGTGGAAGGTGCGCTCGAAGCGCGGCGATAGATGACCAGCTCGGCAATCGAGAGGCCGTCGGCGCCATCTGCACCGTCCGCGCCATCATCCCCATCGGCGCCGGGCGCACCGGGAGAGCCGTCCGCACCGTCCGCGCCAGCAGCGCCCGCAATCGCCTTGCTGATCGAATAGCCCGCATAGAGCGTCGCATCTTCATCGCCATCGATCACCGCCTTGAGCGTGGCCGTGCCGGTGTTCGCGCTCATGCTGTTGACGCTGAACTCACCGGTGTCGGGATCGATACTCACGTCAACGCCGGTTTCGCTATCGACGGAGAAAGCGATGTTCGCGGTGGTGGTGATGTTTGTGTCGCCGTCGAAAATCTCAAACACGCCGCCGGCGTTGGCGAAGCTCGACACCACGCCCGCGCTGCTCGCCGGCACGGTGACGGCGTATTGCGTGAGCCGGCCAAAGAAGCGCGTGGCGACGGCGCTGAGGCTTTGCAGCTCCACCAGCGTTTGCGTGCGGCTGAACTCGCCCACTGCGACGATCAGCAGCTCATAGGTAGAACCGCGGCTGCCCGGCGGGAAGGTGGCGAGCCGCACGCCCGCGCCCAGCACGCCCACCGCCTCAAAGCGCGCATCCGCATCGTCTTTCGGGCGCCAATAGGTTTCGATGCCAACGACGCGCGAGGCGGTGGCGATCGGGAAATCGAAATCCACGAACATGCCAACGTCGCTCGCCACCATGCCCATGATCTGCGGCGCAGGCGGGGCGGGGAAGGCGTCGCCGCTGATGTTGGAATACCAAACCGGCTCCGGCGCATCGTCATCATCATAGAGCGCATCGACGTAAGCGGCGGCTGAAAGCTCGGCTTCGTAATTGCCCTGGCGACGCAGATTGCCGAGCACGAGATCGAGGGTTTGAATGCCGGCGTCACCGAAGGTCACGAGATCGCCGATGTGCGGCGCCTCCGCGATCGGCACGCCAGTTTCCGCAGCGAGCGTGATCCAGCGCGAGGCGCCGGGCGTGGTTTCAACCGCCAGCGGATCGCCCACGATGATGCTCGGATCGGGCTCCTCATCTTCTGCGTCCACCGCACGGAAAGCGATGGCGTAATTCTCGCCGATCGTTTGGTGCGCCACTTCATCAAGCTTGATGGCGAGCACGCGCGTCTCGGCTTCGTTCAGCGCAAGATCGATCACCTTGCCGCTGATGCGGCCTACGGCGACCTCCCAATGCGCGAGCGCCACACGTTGGCCGCGTTGGCTGGCGAAGTGCTCCCAATCGACGCTGAACGTGTATTCCATACCCCGCAGCAGGATCTCTGCGATGCGGCGTTTGGCTTCGCGGTTGATCTCAACCGGGCGCGTCTTGCCCGGCACGACCAGCAGCTCCGGCGCGATCGTGATGTTCTCCGCGTTGAAGCCGGGGAAATAGACGACCATCTCGTCCAGAACGTAATTCTTCTCCGCGTTGTTGAACTGCACGCGATAGGCCTGCGTCTCAGGCTTGAGCGTGCGGCGGGCGCGGAGGCCCCACGAATTGCGCGGCGTGAAAAGCTGCGTCGCGGTGGGCTGGGTTGTGTCAGGGATCGGCACAAGCTTGCCGCCGCGCCGGCCAATGGTGGCGCGCCCGCAGCGTGCGATGAGCTGCAGCACGTCCTCAGGGCTGGCGCCTGTGCCGGCGGCAACGTCAAGATCGCAGCGCCAATCCATGCCAACGCATTGTTCAAACCATGCGCCCCATGCGGCTTGATCCAGCCCATCTGCGCCATAGGGTTTCGCCATGCCGGGGCCCATCGCCACCCAGCGCGCGAGCGCGGCGGGGTTTGATGTGGCGGCGGGCGTGGCGGTCCAATCTTCCTCCCCGCTATCCCAAAGCGGGGCCACGCGGCTGATCACGCAATTGATGCGGTCCACAACCGATTGCACCTGCGGGCCGGCCTCAACGGTGACATGCAGCAGGGCAAGGTTGTCATCAATGACGGGCGGCGCATTGGTGAAGCTGCGAAGCTTTGCCCAGCCGATGCGCGTGCGAATGTTGGGGTTGGTGTAATCCTCCGTGACGCGGAGAAAGCCCACCTCGAATTGCCCGCCGCCAACACCCTCGCGCGTGTGCGTGACGCGGAAGGGCTGCAGCGTGGCGCGGTGCTGGCTGTAGAGCGCGCCTGAGGCGCTGACCGTGCCATCGGCGAAGCTGCGCCAATCGGTTTCGCCAACCTGCCGATAGCGCAGCCGATATTGCACGGTGATGGCGTCGTGCTTGCCGGAGGAGGTGATGCGCAACAGGCCTTCAAGCCAGGCTAACTCAACCTCCAAGGCGTCACAATCGGATGAGTCCGTGGTGCGCGTTACCCAGCCGCTGGCATTGTCCACAAGGCCGGGGCCGTCTTGCTCATCCGGACTGCGGGCCCAAATCGGCGGGATCGGATCGCCCGGTTTTTCCTTCACCGCCCAATGCGAGCCGGCGAAGTTGCTGAGCGGCGTGTCGCCGATTTGAATGGAGTCGCCATCAAGCGAGACGGGCCCAAGCCCAAGCCCAAGCAGCACATGCAGCCACACCGTCTCGCCATTGGTTTGCGTCCATTGCTTGGCCGCATGCGGGGGAAACACGCGATGCGTGCCGAGCACGGCGGGCCATGACGCATAGGGCTGGATCGCATTGCGCGCGCCGTCGATTGAGAAGCGCGGGTCAATCGACATCGTGTCAGGATCGGTGGCGGTGAGTGCGCTGATGCCGTAGCTCGCCGCAGCGGTGAGCGCCCCATAGGCGAGGCCGGACCACCCGCCGATCACGTTCGTCCAGATATAGCCGAGCGCGGCGCCGATGTACGTCCAGCGCGGGCGAGGGCGCAGGCCTACCAGCACGCCCGGCTTAGGCCGCGCCTTGCTCCACCATTCGCGCGGCAAAGGCCGATCGCCAAGATAGAGCACGAGCGCATCATCCCACTCGCGCTGTAGCGCCTTGGTGGAATAGCAATGCTCAACGATCTCGGCACACGTCATGCCGGCTTTGACGATGCGCGTCACCGGTGCGCCGCTGAACGGCGCCAGGACGGAAACGAAAATAGGTTCGCTCATGGAGAGGGGCGCAACACGTTGTAAAGCCAAAGTTGGGCGGCGCGGCGCACGCGCTTGCGCCCATCGATCGGTTCAATCGTAACGCCGGAGCCGGGGCGCGAATGGATGAAGCGGCCCGCGCCACACAGCACCGCGACATGATGCGCGCGCCCGCCAGAGCCGAGAATGAGAATATCGCCTACATCGCCAGCGCCCGGCGCATAGGCGGCAAGCTCCGATTGGATAAGGCGATCGAAGGCGGCGGTTTGCGCGGCGTCCACATTGGCGGCGCTGTAGTGCTCCGCATAGGCCTTGATGGGGCGGCCAAGCAGCGCTTGCACAAACTCCATCACGCCAGTGCAATCGAAGCTGTGCGGCCCGCGCCCGCGATCCTCAAACGGTAGGCCGCGCAATGGCGGGGCCCAATCCGCCAGCGGCGCGCGCGCATTGGCGCTGAGGTCAAAGCCCTCAGCGGGAGCGGTGAGCATCTGCGTCATGAAAAGAGGGCCGGCGTCCGCGAAGGCGCGAAGGTTTGGAAGGGCCACGTCTCGGACGAATCCTCACGTGGGGCGAGCGTGATGGCGAGCATGCCGCCGGCGGGAGAGAACTCCGTCACGCGCAGGCCGGGCCAGCTTTCCTCAAGCACGTCGGGCGTGGCGGCGAGCACAAGATCAAGCCGCGCGCTGATCTCGGAATTGGCGAGCGACATGATGGCGAGAACGTCGCGTTCGGTGTTGTCGATCACGAGATTGGCGCGGCGCTGGGTCACCTCTGCGGCGTCACCCGGCAACACCGGCGGCTGCATCGCGCGCGCTGTGAACGTCGCTTCGGTTTCCATGCCGATCAGCAAAGCCGCCGCGCTCGACACCAGATCGCGGCCGCAATCGGTGAGGCGGATCGGCGCGGGAAAGCTCGGATGCGTGAGGGTGATGAGCGTAGCCGGCGCGTCGCTGGTTTCTTGCGCGGTGATGGCGCGGATGAAACGCGGGGAAGGCATTACGGCGCCTCCTCGGCATCGGGCAGCCAGATTTCGAGCGTCACGTCGGCAAACCACCAGCGGCCCGATGCGCTCCAAACGATCGGCCCGTCAAACGCCGCTTCGCATGCGCCCCAAACCCAATGCGTGAGATCAAAACGCTCGGCCTTGTTTGCGGCATAGAAGGCGGCGAGCGTGGCTTGATCGGCGTCTCCCAGCTTGAAGCGGAAGGCTTCGGTGCGGCTTACCGCGCTGGAATCGATGCGCCGTTTGCTTGGGCCAGAATCCATCGGCGTGCGGCGCACCCCGTCAAGATCGGACGCGCGCCAGGAGTCGCGCTGCGG
>DAORMO010000212.1:0-231 GCA_035440585.1 Terricaulis sp. | reverse complement strand
CATCGGCGCGCTGCCGCTCCTCCGCGCGCACGTCCACAATGTCGGGCGCCTGGTTGTTGATGGTCACGTCCATGCGACCGCCGCCGCCGGTGGGCGCGGCAGGCGCGCGCTGGCTGTGCTGCACCGCGCGCGCCAGATCGGCGAGCGCTTCAAACGTGCCGTTGGGGAGCACATGGCCCCAACCGCCAACCACCGAAAGCTCCGGGCCGCTCTCCGCCGCGCTGTGCCGCG
>DAORMO010000211.1:0-5310 GCA_035440585.1 Terricaulis sp. | reverse complement strand
CTGCCGGTCGATTGTGAGCACAATGCGATCTTCCAGGTGCTGACTCACCCAAAGCGCGTGGAGAAGCTCACCCTCACAGCCTCCGGCGGGCCGTTCCGCACTGCCACGCGCGAGATCATGGCGCGCGCCACCCCTGCCGAAGCCTGCGCCCATCCGCGCTGGTCCATGGGACGGAAAATCTCGGTCGATTCCGCCACGCTGATGAACAAGGGCCTTGAGCTGATCGAGGCGTCCTATTTGTTTGGTTTAGAAGAACAATTTATCGACGTAGTGATCCACCCGGAGAGCGTGGTGCACTCATTTGCGCATTTCGTGGATGGCTCTGTGCTGGCCCAACTCGGCATGCGCATCCCGATCGCCTATACGTTGAGCTGGCCCGATCGCGCCAAGGTGTCGACGGAACGGCTGGATCTGGCTCGGCTCAAAAGCCTGAATTTTGAAGCGCCGGATCCTGAAAAGTTCCCCGCACTAAACCTCTGCCGCGCCGCGCTGCGGACGGGACCTTTGGCTGCGGCGGCGCTGAACGCGGCCAATGAGGAGGCGGTGGCGGCCTTCCTCGCGGGCCAAATTCGGTTCCTCGACATCGCGCGGGTGGTGGAAGAGGTTTTGACCCGCCTGGAGGCTGAGGCAGCGCCCATCGCAAAATCGCCTTCATCTTTCGATGAGGTAGGGGCGATGGATGGGGTCGCCCGGCGGGCGGCGCTAGAGATTGCGGGAAGTCTGGCGGCAGCCTAAGGCTGACCGGCGCCCCCTAGGATCAAGGCGCGCGGAGGAAGCGGGTCGAATGCCGGACGTCTTGGGTTATCTCCTGCTGTCAGCATTTTCGTTTGTGCTGGTGCTGAGCGTTGTCGTGTTCGTGCACGAGCTTGGCCACTTCCAGGTTGCGCGCTGGCGCGGCGTGGCGATCGACACGTTCTCGATCGGCTTCGGCAAAACGCTTTTGGGCTGGCGCGATAAGCAAGGCGTGCAATGGAAGGTCGGCGCGCTGCCGCTTGGCGGCTACGTGAAGTTCGCAGATGACGCGGACGCGATGTCCACCGGCCCGCGCGAAAAGAACGATGATCCGCAAGCGATGGCCGAAGCGCGCGCGAAGGGGCTTTTCCACGCGCAGCCTTTATCGACGCGGGCGATGGTGGTGGCGGCGGGGCCTGTCACCAATTTTGTTTTCTCGATTCTCGCGTTCGCGGCGATCGCGCTCATCATGGGCCGAGACGCGACCGACTACGCGAATGTGCCTGCGCGCATTTCAGCGGTGGCGGAGGCAAGCCCAGCCGCCGCCGCAGGGCTTCAGGCCGGCGATGTCGTGTTGAGCATAGATGGCCGCGCCATTGCGAACTTTACGGAGTTTCAAGCCGCCGTCGCCGCCGCGCCCGAGCAGGCGCTGACGTTTCAGATTGAACGCGATGGTGTGCGCAGCACGATCAGCGCCACGCCGCGCCGTGAAGGCGCGCGCGGCTTGATTGGCGTCTATGGGCCGCTGGTGCTCGACTCAGAGCGTCAGATTGAGCGCTATGGCCCGATTAGCGCGATCGGCGCAGGCGCGGCCAATACTTGGGATATCGTCGCCAAGACGGGCGAGTATATCGGCGCGATCTTCGCGGGCCGCGAGTCGGGGGACCAGATCGCGGGCCCGGTTGGCATCTTCAATGTTTCAGGCCAGGTGGCGTCGAGCGCGCTCAGCGGCGGGCCGTCCGATGGTGGCGGGTTGCTGCCGCGGCTTGGGCTTTTGGCGCTTTCGCTTTTGTCGCTCGCGGCTGTGCTTTCTGTGGCGGTTGGCATCGTCAATCTTTTGCCGATTCCAATCCTCGATGGCGGGCACTTGCTGTTTTACGCCATTGAAGGTGCGCGCGGGGGCAAACCGCTGCCGGCGGTTGCACAGGAATGGGCCTACCGCGCCGGATTCGCCGTGATGGCGAGTTTGTTTTTGTTCGCCACCTGGAACGATATCACGCGCCTGCTTCCGGGCGCACAGTAGCAGCGCCTCGTCCTTGTCTTTATCGGCGGGATGGGGTCTTAAAAATCAGCAGGCGCGGGGGAAGCGCCTGAATGCGTCGAGGGCTTGATGAAGCGGGTACTGCGAGATGTCGTGGCGGGCGCGGTCGGTTGCGTCGTGACCGTCGGCGCCGGGGGCGCGCTTGTCGCCCCGGGCGAAGCGTACGCCCAAGAGGGCGCTGCGTCCGAAGCGGCGGCTGAACAAGGCGCCGCGATCCGGCGCATCGTCGTGCAGGGCAACCAGCGGATCGAGGCGGCGACGATCTCGTCCTACCTCTTGGTGCGCCCTGGCGACACGTTCGACCCCGAACGCATCGACATGAGCTTAAAGACGCTGTTCGCGACCGGGCTTTTCGCGGACGTGCAGATCGAACAACGCGGCGGCGATCTCATCGTTGCGGTGATCGAAAATCCGATCATCAACCGCGTGATCTTTGAAGGCATGCGCACGCTTGATCAGGAAGACCTGCTGAAAGAAGTGCAGGCGCGCCCACGCTCGACCTTCACGCCCGCGCGCGCGCAAGCGGACGTGCAGCGCATCATCGAAGTGTATCGCCGCTCGGGCCGGTTCGCCGCGCAGGTGACGCCGCAAGTGCGCGAGCTCGATCAGAACCGCGTCGATCTCATTTTCGAGGTGGATGAAGGTCCGGTGACGGGCGTGCGCGACATCAATTTCATCGGCAACACCGAATTTACCGATCGCACGCTGCGCGACGCAATCGTGACGACGCGTTCTTCCTGGTGGAATTTCTTCCAAAGCAACGACAATTACGACCCTGACCGGCTCGAATATGACCGCGAGCAGCTGCGCCAGCATTACAACAACCGGGGCTTTGCCGATTTCCGCGTGGTTTCGGCCGTAGCGGAGCTCACGCCCGATCAGCGCGACTTCTTCATCACCTTCACGGTCGATGAAGGCGTTCGTTATGAATTTGGCCAGGTGAATGTCGTCGCCCAGCTTGATCGGCTGTCGCCGGAAATGCTGCAGAGCGTGATCCCGATCCGCCAAGGCGATGTGTTCCGCGGTTCGCAAATCGAGGATGCGATTGATGCGATGACGTATGTGGCCGGCACGGTTGGCTACGCGAACGTCGATATCGTGCCGATCGTTGAGCGGGACCGCGAAAACCGCGTCGTCAACCTCACATTTGAGGTCAATGAAGGTGCGCGTGTTTACATTGAGCGCATCGATGTTGTCGGCAACACGCGCACGATTGATCGCGTGATCCGGCGTGAGCTGCGGGTCAATGAAGGTGATGCGTTCAATCGCGTGCTGCTGGATCGCTCGCGTCAGCGGATTCAGGCGCTTGGCTTCTTCAGCTCGGTCGAAGTGGAGGATCGGCTCGGCTCCCAGCCCGATCGCGGCGTCGTCACCGTCTCTGTGGCCGAAGAATCGACGGGCGAGCTCGCGTTCGCCGCAGGCTTTTCCTCCACGGAGAATTTGCTGTTCGATCTTTCGATCACCGAGCGCAATTTGCGCGGTCGCGGCCAATTCCTGCGCCTGCGCGCCTCAACCAGTTCTTATCGCCAGCAAGTGGATCTGCGCTTCACCGAGCCGCGCTTCATGGATCGGGAAGTGGCCGCGGGCTTTGACATCTACTCGCTGCGCACCGATTTCCTCGATCAATCCTCGTTCGAGAACGTCTCAACCGGCATTGGCCTGCGCACGAGCTTCCCAGTTGCGGAGCGCACGAGCCTTGGCATCACCTATTCGTTGATCCAAGACGAAACCGAGATCGCCGATATCTATATCGATCACGACAACAACCCGCTGACGCCGGTGATCGATCAGTGCAATCCGGCCAATACCCAGCGGCCGCTGATCTGCGCCCAAGAAGGTGACTTCCTCACCTCTATGTTGGGCTTCACCGTCAATTGGGATCAGCGGAACAACATCATCAACGCCACGCGCGGTTATGACGTGCAGTTGCGCCAGGATATCGCGGGCGTTGGCGGGGAAGTTAATTATCTCCGTTCGGAAATCGAGGCGGGTGTCTATTACGGCCTGCCATGGTCGGGCTGGCGCCTGATGCTGCGCGGCACCGCAGGTTACATCATGGGCTGGGGCGGCGATGATGTCCGTATCAATGATCGCTTCTTCAAGGGCGGGTCCTCCTTCCGCGGCTTTGACGTAGCGGGCATCGGCCCGCGCCAATTGCTTGTCGATGACGTGACGGGCGAGATGGTGCAGCGCGGCGACGCGATCGGTGGCAACCTCTACGCCATCGGCACGCTGCAAATGGATGTTCCCTTGCCGCTGCCGGAATCCTATGGCGTGGGCGCCGCCGCGTTCGTTGAGTTCGGCACGCTGGGGCTGGTGGATACCGCTAGCCGCCAGATGGTTGATCTCAATGGCGCCAACCGGCTCATCGTCGATGACGCAGCAAGCCTGCGCGTCGCGGCGGGCGTGAGTATCTATTGGGATTCCCCATTTGGCCCTGTTCAGTTCGACCTCTCGCAACCGCTCGAATACGAAGAATATGATCGGCGCGAGCAATTCCGGTTCTCAACCCGGACCCGTTTCTAAGGAGAGAGCGCACCCATGCGTGTTATGATTAGTATTGCCGCTGCCGCCCTCGTCGCGGCGGCGTTTGTGATCGCGCCAGACGCCCAGGCCCAACGCCGCGGCGCAGCCGGCGGCGGCGTCGTTGTCGTGGACTACAGCCGCATCGCGGCCGAAGCCGCGATCGGGCGGGACATGTCCACCAAATTGCAGGGCGTCGCCGCTGCGATCCAGCAAGAAGCAGCTGCGCTTCAGCCGGAAGGCCAAGCGATTGAGCAGGAGCGCCAGCGCCTCATCAACGCCACGCGCAACCTGACGCGCGAGCAAGTCCGCGCGCACGCCACGCACGGCCCGGCGCTGCAAGCGCTGGAAACCCGCGCGCAGCAATTTCAGGTGCGCAGCGCCACGCTGCAGGGTGATCTCGAATGCACTCAAGCGCTGACGCTTCGTGAGTTTGACGCCGTGGTCCGCCCGGTGATCCGCGCCGAGATGGAGCGCCGCAGCGCGACGGCGGTGATCGACGCCTCCAACGTGCTGATTTCACAGCCCGATATCGACGTGACCAACACCGTGATCCAGCAGCTTGATCAGAACCAAGCCACGCGGGTCGCCAACGTGTCGCGCCGGCCTGTGGCGCAATGCCAGGGCCAACAACCCGCGCAATAAGCCGGGAAATAGGCTAAGGCGGGTCCATGATCGATCCCCGCTTCTACGAGGCGCTCGGACCGGTAACGGTCCGGGCGCTTGCGCCTTCGGCGGATATCGGCGGCGACGCCGACCGCTTTCAACCCCAGCGACTCGCACAGGAACAACGC
>DAORMO010000210.1:0-5322 GCA_035440585.1 Terricaulis sp. | reverse complement strand
TGAACGCCAAACTAATCTGGCGATCCTGTGCTGACTAAGCGGCTGAGCCGGCCAAATTGTTCCATCATCACCGCATTTACCGGCGCCGACATCGCGTCCAGGCCAAGCCCCGGTGCGCCGGAAACGCGATACGACATGCGTAGTCTAGCACCGCTGGCCTCGGGGGTGATCGTGAAGGTTAGGACACCTTGCGCCCCCGCCGCCTGCAGCGGGCCAAGCGCGGCGTCCAGGCGCAGGGTGTAGGCGCCGTCGCGCTCCATCGCCAGGATGGTGCGCCCATGCTCCACGCTGGAGCCGCCCCATTGCTCGCACCAGCAGCCGCCGGCGCGAGGCTGGAGTGAAAGATTACGGGCGTCGCCCGAATAGGTATGCGCCGAACTCCACCAGCGCTCGATCTGCGCCAGCGCGCGCCAAGCGTCCGCCGCAGGCGCCGCAAGGAGGGTTTCGGATTCAATATGAAACCCGGTCGCGCTTGCGCTCGTCACTTCGGCCGCGGCGGCGGCGGGGCACAAAAACCAAGCAAAAGCGGCAAGGGCGGCGCGCATGTGAGATCTCCAAGCGGCTCGCGCGCATGTGCGCCTTGCCGCGCAAACGGTCAAGCGGCGCAAATATGGCCTCTATGTAGCAGCGTTAACCAAAGGTCAGGCCGGCGTCGGCATGTTCGGCGGCGATGGATGCTGCTGCCCCCGAGGCTCCCGGCGCATACGCCAGCCCCAACGCTACGCGCGCACTCGCGGCGCTGGCGCGCACGCGCATAGATAATGCGTTGCGGCGGCTGCTCGGCTGCGCGCTTGTCGCGCTCGTCGCGACGGCGCTGATCGGCAACGCCTGGGCGCTTTATTGGTACGCCGGATTTGTGCTGATGATGCTGGGCGAGCGCGCCGCCTATCGCTGGCTGCTGACGCGGTGTGAGGCCGGGCTCGCCCCGCGCACGCTTTGGCCTCTGGCGGCGTGGACGACGGTGCAGAGCATTTATGGCTCGCTGCTTGCTGTCTTGCTCTGGTTTTCAACGCATGTGCCGGGCGAGACGCTTGCAGTGATCTTCATCTGCGGGGGCTTGGCCAATGCGGCTGCGACGCTGCGCTCGTCAATGCCGCTGGCGATTGCGGGGATGGGGCCAAGCATCGCTTTTCTGATCGGCTTGCCGATTGCGGAATACGTGTTGGCGGGCTTTCGCGATGTGCTCATGCTGATGCCCGCGATTGGCGGGGTGATGCTGGTGGGCTTTGGCGCCAGCCTTTGGCGCAGCTTGCGTGAATCGGACGCCGCCCAAGCGCGCGCGGAGGCGGCCGCCTTGCGTGAACGCCGCGCCGCCGCTGCGGCTGCTGCTGCGAAATCCGACGTTATCAAGCGCATGAATGATGAAATGCGCACGCCGATGCAGGCTTTGATCGGCGCCGCCGAGCATTTGCGCCGCGCTGCGGCCACGCCCGAAGCGCGCGTGCGGATCGGCATGCTGGCCCAAGCGGGCGAGGTGCTGAAACTCGTGCTGGATGATCTCTCCGATCTTGACCAGCTTGAGAACGGGCTTGTGCGCATCGAGGCCAAGCCAACCGATCCGCGCGAGATCGCGCGCAGCGTCGTCAACGCCTTCCGCCCCGCCGCGCAAGATAAGCACCTTGAACTATTCCTCGACATGCCGCGACAGGAGCATTTGCTGGTTGCGCTTGATCCGCTGCGCGTACGCCAGATCCTGTTCAACCTCGTCGCCAACGCGGTGCGCTTCACCGTGCATGGCGGCGTGCGCGTGAGCTTCAACGTGCGCCCCAGCGAAAAGCCGGGGCATGTGTATGTGAGCTTCATCGTCGCCGACACCGGCCAAGGTTTATCGCAAGCGCAGCTGGCGCAGATCTTCGCGCGTGAGCGCACTGCGGCCGATGGCGAAGGCCCCGGCCTTGGGCTTGCGATCTCGCTGCGGCTTGCGCGCCTCATGGGCGGGCGGCTCAACGCCAAGAGCGAGCCGGGCGAGGGCTCGGTCTTCACCTTCACGCTGCAAGCGCCCGTCGCCGCCGCCCGCGACGCGGCTTAGCTGAAAAAATCGACGTTTTTCGCGCTTGACCTTCCGTGCGAAATGCCAGCTAATGCAAATCAGTCGCAATTAGTGGTGCGGAGGGTTCATGCGCATCGTGCATATGCTCGGCGCAGACGCGCTCGCAGCGCTGATGGCGGCGGATCGAGAGATTTCGGATCGGGCGTCGGGCAAATCCTCCCGTGCGGCGCTCGCTCCGAACCCCTCCTCTACGGCCATGGGGGAGGGGGCATTTCAGGGATTGAGAAAGTCCGCCAGCCGCGCTTCGAGCGCATCGGCGTCGCGGGTTTCGCATTCCCAAATCACCAGCGCGGACCAGCCCGCGCCTTGGAGCGCCTGGATCGCCGCGCCGTCTCGCTGACAATTGCGCGCGATCTTGGCGCTCCAATACGCGGCGTTGTCTTTCGGCTTGCGCGCGCCGCGCTTGCAATCATGGCCGTGCCAAAAGCAGCCGTGCACGAACACCACTTTGCGTAAGCTGGCGAACACAAGATCAGGCTTGCCCGGCAGACGCGCGCCATTGAGCCGATAGCGGCGGCCAAAGCCGCACGCGCACGCGGCCGCGCGCACGAGGCGCTCGGGTTTTGTATCTTTGCTCTTCACAGCGCGCATCACGGCCGAGCGCTTCTCGGCGCTGAACACGTCGGCGCGCATCACGCGCGCTTACGCTCGCCCGCCGCGCCAGCAAGCGGGGCGAGCAAATGGTTGGAAAGCCAGCGCACCGCGGGCACGCACACGCCATCGCCAAACAAATGCAGCGCCGCGGTTTGCCCATCGGGCAGCGGATAATCATCTGGCGCGCCCATCAGCCGCGCAGCTTCGCGCGGAGAGATCAGGCGCGAACGCGTGCTATTTCCTTCGATAAACAACAGGATTTGCCGGCTTGAGCCGCCAGCAGGCGTGCGCAAACAGCCGGCCAGCCCGTCAAACCGCGCTTCGGCGCGCTGCACCCGCTTGCCATGCTCAATGCGAATGCGCCGGAACACAGCGCCGACCGCGCGTTCGCCGCTTTCGCGCAACGCCTCCACGCGCGCGCGCTGCAGCGGGCTCATTTGCGCGAGCAGCTTTGCGGTTTTTTCTGGCGCGTCCCAGCCGGTGTTGGCCTCATCGATGAGATCGATCAGCCGCGTGTTGCGTTTGGCCGGCGCATCGAGCCGCCACCACACGAAATGTTTGCGCAAGGCTTCAGGCAAGCGCGCAACCACGGCCCGCAGCGCAGGCGTATGAAACGGTTCGCTTGGGCCGGATGCGATGAGATGGCTCGGCGCATTGCGCGCGGCGATGATGAACAGGCGCGGCCGCGATTGCGGCACGAATGCAGATGCATCCATCTCCATTGCGCCCACCCGATAGCCAAGCTCATCGAGCGCATGCACCAGCGCGGTGAAATCCGCCCCGCCATGCGAACTCAAAAGTCCGCTCACATTCTCCAGCGCCAGCACGTCCGGCGCGCGGCCCTCATGCCCCAGTTTTTCAATCAGCCGATGAAAGCCCCAGAACGCGCCCGAGCGCGGCGCCGCGAGCCCGCGCCGCGCGCCCGCCAGTGACAGATCCTGGCAAGGGAAAGAGGCCCAGGCGAGCGCCGCTTGCCCCGGCAGATCGGCGCTTGAGAGGGTCCAGATATCGCCTTCGCGCAAATCTTCCCCACCAAAGGCGGTGCGGTAAGCGCGGGCCTTGCCTGCGTCGATGTCGTTGGCGAACACGCAGGCGAAATCCCCGGCAAGGCCGAGGCGGGCCAGGCCCCCGCCCGCGAAAAACTCATAAAGTGGGGCGCCGGAATCACGCAGCATGCCGCTATACTCGCATAGAATGACGGGCGGCCTCCATGCTGGGGGCCGCGAAAGGGGGATGGCTATGCGGGCAATGTTCCGCAGCGCAGGGGCGGCGGCTTTCGTGCTGGGCATGCTGGCTTTGGCGGCGTGCGAGCGCGAGGCGCCGGTGACGCCGGAGGCGCCAGGCGCCCCCACCAACGCTGAGCGCGAAGCTGAGATCGCCGCCCAGCAGCTCGCCGCTTTGGGCGGCAACGCCAACGCAGAGCAGCGCGCGCTCTATCAAGGCGATTTCCAAGCCTCGGGCGGGATTGACGCCACCGGCTCCGAAGGCGCGTGGGAGCTGCGCCTCTTGGATGATTACGCGCAATTTTCCCGGCCTGGCCTGGGTGAGGACGGCGGCGTCGCCGGCGCGCGCGATTTCCGCGCAGGCGGCATGCGCGTTGTCGCCGGCCCGCTGACGATCACGCTGCGGCGCGAGGCCTGCAGCGCCAGCGGTATCGAGCTGGAATATGTCGCCCATGTTCTGTTTGAGGGCGTGGCTTATCAGGGCTGTGCGCGGCGCGGCGTCAATGAAGGCCCGCGTTCAACCTGGGCCTCGGTGTTGCCCGAGCTGATCCCGGCGATCGATTCCTGCATTGCCCGCGCCTCGGCCCGGCCTGCGCGCGTCACGTTCGCGACGGCGATGGACGATGCGGTGGTGGCCGTGCGCGTGCGTGAAGCCGATGGCGCGCGGCGCGAGTGCATCGCCCCTGTCGGCGGCGGGGAGGTCACCGTCTATGAAACGCTTTCAGATGTTGATCGCCGCCCCGGCGAGGGCGATCCTGAATTCCAGCGCGGCGGCGGCCAGCCGCGCGCGTGCGCAGAGGCCGTATCGGGCCGCGACGGCGTAAGCCTTGGCTGGCTGATTCCGCGCGATTGCTAAGGGTTTCAGCGCCAGAAGTGCTGCAGCCAGTCCACCGCGCCATTGATCGCGGCAAGGCCCACATACGCGCCGAAATAGACTGAGCCGACTGAGATGATCGCCGCCGGAATGGTGATGAGCATCAAAAGCCCGTCGCGTTGCAGCAGCGCAAGCGCGGTCATCGCCACGGTCATGCCTGGCGGCCAATTGGCGAACGGGATCGGCAGGATCAGGATCAGCGCCATCAGCAGCGTCTGCAGCCCAACCGCGATCGTCATGGGAAACTGCGTCAGCAGCGCAAAGCGCGGGCGCACCAAATATTCCACCCGCCGCAGCGCCGGGATGGCGAGCTTAAGCGTGCGGCGCAGCACCTCGCCGTCAATCTCCTTGGCGCGCAATTGCGCCGGCGCCCAAAGCCGCCGCGCGCCCACCACCATGCCGAGCGCCGGGAACAGCATCAGCACGCCGAACACGGTGGATATGCCTGGCACGTTCGGCACGCACATCGGCAGCGCCAGCACCAGCAGCAGCAGCCCGTAGGCGCGCGCGTCCAGATGGTCGATCAATTCGCCCACGCTGACGCGCTGCCCGTCCAGAGCGTGGATCAGGTCTTCGAGCAT
>DAORMO010000209.1:328-5352 GCA_035440585.1 Terricaulis sp. | reverse complement strand
CAAGCAATTCTTCCCCGAGAACGCGGTGGAGTATTTCGTTTCCTATTACGACTACTACCAGCCCGAAGCCTACGTGCCGCGCACCGACACCTACATCGAAAAAGAATCCACCATCAACGAGCAGATCGACCGCATGCGCCACGCCGCCACGCGCGCGATCCTGGAGCGGGACGATGTGATCATCGTCGCTTCCGTCTCCTGCATTTACGGCATCGGCTCGGTCGAAACCTACACGTCAATGACGTTCACCGTCCGCGCCGGCGATGAGCTTGATAGCCAAGAGCTGATCCGCAACCTCGTTGCACTGCATTATAAGCGCAACGAAGCCGCCTTCGCCCGCGGCGCCTTCCGCGTGCGCGGCGATACGGTCGAGCTTTGGCCCGCGCACTTGGAAGACCGCGCCTGGCGCTTCTCTTTCTTCGGCGATGAGCTCGAAGCCATCAGCGAGTTCGATCCCCTCACCGGCAAGAAGGTGAGCGAGATGGAGGCCGTGAAGGTCTATTCCAACTCGCACTACGTCACCCCGCGCATGACGCTGCAGCAAGCCGTCGAGCAGATCAAAGTCGAACTCGACAGCCGCCTCGTGCAATTCAAGGCCGAAGGCAAATTGCTCGAAGCCCAGCGGCTCGAGCAGCGCGTGAATTTCGACATGGAGATGATGCTCGCCACCGGCTCCTGCGCCGGCATCGAAAATTATTCGCGCTACCTCACCGGCCGCCAACCGGGCGAGCCCCCGCCCACCATGTTTGAATACATCCCCGACAACGCGCTCGTCTTCACCGACGAGAGCCACGTCACCATTCCGCAAATCGGCGCGATGTATAAGGGCGACTTCGCGCGCAAACGCACGCTCAGCGAATACGGCTTCCGCCTGCCCTCCTGCATGGATAACCGCCCGCTCAAATTTGAAGAATGGGACGCCATGCGCCCGAGCACCATTCACGTCTCCGCCACCCCCGGCTCATGGGAGATGGAGCGCACGGGCGGGGTCTTCGCCGAACAAGTCATCCGCCCCACCGGCCTCATCGATCCGCCGGTCGAAGTCCGTCCCGTGCAAGCGCAAGGGCACAGCCAAGTCGATGACGTGATCGCCGAGGTGAAGGAGGTGGCCAAAGCCGGCTATCGCAGCCTCGTCACCGTGCTGACCAAGCGCATGGCCGAGGACCTCACCGAATACATGCACGAGCAAGGCGTGCGCGTGCGCTACATGCACTCCGATATCGATACGGTCGAACGCATCGAAATCATCCGCGATCTGCGCCTTGGCGCCTTCGACGTGCTGATCGGCATCAACCTGCTGCGCGAAGGCTTGGACATTCCCGAATGCGGCCTCGTCGCCATTCTGGATGCAGACAAAGAAGGCTTCCTGCGCAGCGAAACTTCATTGGTGCAAACCATCGGCCGCGCCGCGCGCAACGTGGATGGCAAAGTCATCCTCTACGCCGATAAGGTCACCGGCTCGATGGAGCGCGCCATGGCCGAAACCGCGCGCCGCCGCGAAAAGCAGGAGAAATACAATTTAGAGCACGGCATCACCCCGCAAAGCGTGAAGAGCCACATCAAGGACATCCTGGATTCGGTGTACGAGAAAGACAGCCTCACCATCGACCCGCGCGATCCGCTCAGCTTCAAACGCGGCGCCGGCGGCGCCAAAGGCAAAGCCCTCCCCGGCAAAGAAGCCTTCGTCGGCCACAACCTCAAAGCCGTCATCGCCGACATGGAAAAACAAATGCGCGAAGCGGCTGCGGATTTGGAGTTTGAGACCGCGGCAAGGCTGCGCGATGAAATCAAGCGCCTGCAGGAAACGGAGCTGTTCATCGCCGACGACCCGCTGGCAAGGCAAAGCGAGGTGAACGCTGCGGCCGATGCGAAAGTGCGCGTAGCGCGGGGCGATGCGCCGGCGAAGGCGAAGCCGGGGTTTCGCGGCCGCCGAAGGAAAGGCCCCTAACCCGCCCTTCTCCCCCGCGAGGGGGAGAAGGTGTCCGCGCAGCGGACGGATGAGGGGGCGGGGTTCAGAATAAAACGCCGCGCGAAGACTTCGGCCTCCCACCCTCATCCGGCCCTTCGGGCCACCTTCTCCCGCCCATGCGGGAGAAGGGAGGATTGAGCGAAACTTATCCGCCCCCTCCCGCCTCGCGCCTATCATGCGCCCCACATGCAGCCCGCCTCCCCCCATCGCTCCGCGCCTGACGCCTTCTGGGCCATCGCGCAGGCGTTCATGCTCACGCTGCACGCGTTGTTCGGCAATCCGGAAGATATTGCGCAAGCTGGCCCGCTAACGCGGCAAGCGCACAAGCTGCTCGCGTCCTGGCTGCGCGTGGGCGAGGCGTTGATGCGCCGCGTGCTGATCCTTGAAGCCGCCGCCTGCATCATCCATCCGCCGCGCGCGAAGGCGCAGCGCGCATGCCGCTCAAAATCAGCCGAAAGCTTCGACCCCGCAGCGCCCGAAAGCTGGCGCGCGCCCTTCTCCGCCGGCGCCGCGCCGCAAAAGCACGCACGCCACGCGCGCAAAGCGCAAAGCTCGCGCCCGCTTTCGCCCTTTGGCCTCGCCAAGCGCTATGAAGCGCTGATCCGCGCCTTCAACACCCCGCGCGCTTACGCAACGCGCCTCGCCAAACGGCTCTGGCGCAACGCATTCGCCTGCGAAGCTGCGCTCAAAGCCCCGCCCGAAGCGCGCCACCGCATCGATCAATTCGCCATGCTGGATGCCGAAGCCCGCGCCACCATCGCGCTGCGCTTCGATAGCGGCTAAGTCGCGCGCCAAAATCTAAGCACCCAAACCGCCCGCGCCGATGCGCGGCGCGGCCTAAAGCGTTTGCGCCAGCGCTTCGAGCTGCATCGCGGTTTGCGTCCAGCCGGGCTCAAAGCCCATTTGTTCATGCTGTTTCATCGTCTCTTCGGTCCAATGCCGCGCTGTGGCGCGATAGCGCGTTGTGCCGTCGCCCAGATCCTCGAACGTGATTTCCGCCACCATGAACGGCCCGGCCGGTTTGAAATCCGGCGTCGCCGCATCGGTGGACACGATTTTCTTGTTCGGCACGATCTCGAGATAAATCCCCGCGTTCGGATATTCCTCCCCTTCAGGTGAGGCCATCACGAAGCTCATCTTCCCGCCGGGGCGGAAATCAATGTCGGTGCTTTTGATCGTCCAAGGCTTGGGCGCGAACCATTGCTGCAGCAGCGCAGGCTCCCCAAAGCAGCGGAACAGCTTCTCCGCCGGCGCCTTGAGGATAAGATCGATCGAAAGTTCGTAAGCCATATCTACTTCCTCATTTGCTCTGATTGTAAGACGCGCCAGCCTGCGCCGCGCCGACATTCGCGTTCAATTTTTCGCAGCCAGCGCATCGAGATGCTGGCGAATGTGCGCCGCCTCCGCCGGCGTGTTGGCCAGCGCGATCGCCCGGCCAAACGCCTCCGCCGCCTCCTGGTTGCGCCCCAGCTGCATGAGCAAATGCCCGCGCACGCCATGGAAATAAAAATAGCTGTTCAGCCGCGCGCCCAAAGGCTCCGCCATCGCCAGCGCCGCTTCCGCCCCATGCGCCTTGCCATGCGCCACCGCGCGATTGAGGCTCACCACCGGCGAAGGCGTCAGATGCTCCAGCGCGCCATAGAGCAAATCAATCTGCACCCAATCGGTCTCAGCGGCGGTTTTCGCGCGCGCATGCAACGCCGCGATCGCCGCTTGCACTTGATAGGGCCCGCGCACGCGATGGCGGATCGCCTTATCGATCAGCGCCAGCCCTTCCTGGATCGGCTCACGATGCCAAAGCGTGCGATCCTGATCTTCCAGCAAAATGATCGCGCCCGCGCTGTCAAACCGCGCGCCCAGCCGCGCATGCTGCAGCAGCATCAACGCAAGCAAGCCCATGATTTCCGGCTCAGCCGGATAAAGGCTGAGCAAAAGCCGCGTCAGCCGAATTGCTTCGTCGCACAGCCGCGCCCGCGCGCCAGCTTCTTCGGCGGGCGCCGAATAGCCTTCGTTGAAAACGAGATAAAGCATCGCCGCCACAGCGGCCACGCGCTCGGCGCGCTCCGCTGCGCTTGGGGTTTCAAACGCCACGCCCGCGCCGGCGATTTTGTTTTTCGCGCGCGTGATCCGCTGCTCCATCGCAGCTTCCCCAACCAGGAACGCGCGCGCGATTTGCTTCACGCTGAGGCCAGATACAATCCTAAGCGCCACCGCGATCTGCTGCGTCGCCGGCAAATCGGGGTGGCAGCAGATAAACAAAAGCCTGAGCACATCGTCGCGATAATCGCCGTCATCCAGCGCGCGCGCCGCATCGGCTTCGGCATCGCCCAAATCGGAAAGCTGATCTTCCTCCGGCAGCGGCGTCAGCCGGCTTTGCTTGCGCACCGCGTCAATCGCCGCATTGCGGCCCACCATGATCAGCCACGCCGCCGCATCGCGCGGCGGGCCGTTCTTGGGCCAATTCTTCAACGCGCGCAGGCACGCCTCTTGAAACGCCTCCTCGGCCGTATCGAGATCGCGGAAATAGCGCATCAGCGCGCCCACCGCCTGCGGCCGCGCAGCCGAAAGCGCAGCTTCAATCCAGCCAAGCTCGCTCATTTACGGAAACGCCGCCACCGGCGCGCCGGGATTGTAGAGCAGCACCGGGCGCAGCTCATACGCTCCGCCCGGATTGGCCGCCGCGAGTTCGCGCACGAAGGAAAGCGCTTCTTCGAGATCCCCCGCCTCAAGCAGATAAAAGCCGAGCAGCTGCTCCTTGGTTTCGGCATACGGCCCATCGAGCACCGTATCGTCCGCCTTGCGCAGCGTCGTCGCCGCGCTGGTGGGCAAAAGCCGCAGCGAGGGCCTCAACTTGCCGGCGTTTTCCCATTTCTGTTGAATCACGCCCAGCCGGCCCATCACCGCGTCGTTATGCTCTTTGGACCAGGCGAACACCTCGGCCTCATTATTATAGCAGAGTATGGCGTACATCATCGGCGGGCCTTCCTTCGATCCAAGGACGCACCGATACGCGCGGGCCCGACATCGCGTCGATGGATTTCTGAGCATCCGCCCG
>DAORMO010000209.1:0-272 GCA_035440585.1 Terricaulis sp. | reverse complement strand
CGCTTCAACTGGCGCAACGAGGGACGCACCATGGCTGAGGTCTATATCGCCGCCGCGCCGCAAGATGGCGAAAAGGCGCGCGTTCTGGCTGAGGCGCTCACCCGCCTGGGCTTTGACGCCGAGGGCGGCGCCCCCTCGGAAGCCAGCTTCACCGCCATCGCCGAAAACGCCGCCTGCGTGGTGGCGCTGTTCTCGCGCGCCAGCGCCCACGCGCCGTGGCTCACCGCGCTCTCGGCCATCGCGCTGTCGCAGCAAAGCCTCGTCTGCGCCAG
>DAORMO010000208.1:4219-5405 GCA_035440585.1 Terricaulis sp. | reverse complement strand
AACCAAAACTTGGCCGGCGCGCACCCGATCCCCGCTGTCGAAGCGAATGACGCGGATCGTATCGGCCACTTTCGGGGTGATGATGATGCTCTCGCGCGCTTGGGCCGTGCCGATCGCCTGCACCCCGTCGGTAAACAGATGCGGCGTCGCCGCAGCCACGTTCACCCCGGTCACCATGCCTGCGCCGCCTGGCGCGCCCTGCGCGCTCTGGCCGCCGAGCAGCGCCCCAACGCCGTCGGACACGGATTTGCCCGCGACCACCAGCGCCATCGCGGCCAGCGCGCCTGCCACGATCGCGGCGAAGCCGTACTTTCTGAATAATCCGCCCATCGCGCGTTTCTAAACCGAGAACCTTTGCGGATGTGTGTCTAGGTTTGTCACCGGCAAGGGCCTCACCCGAACGGCCGCCGCCACATGCCGAGCACAAGGGCGGTCTCCCCGCCCCCGTCAAGCCGCGTGCGAAGACCGAGCTGTATGCCGCGATCATCCTCATCGAAGCGCACTAAGCTCAGCTGGAGATGGACGCTTTCTTCCCCCTCCTGCGGCGCATCGTAGAAGATTTGGCCCATAGCGAGCCAATTTTCGCGGGGTCTGAAGCCCGCCGTGAGCTCCGCGCGGCCGCCAAGGCACCCCTCATCCAGAGCGCGTGCGCCTAGTTCCAGGTTCACGAACCGCCCGCCGCCGAAGCTGCGCCCGCCCAGCCAGCGGGCCTCGACCCCGCCTTCGCCGCAATCGCCAGGAGGATCGGAGCGCCAATAAAGCCCGCCTTGCACCGCCATCACGCTTTCGTCATCTCGGAAGATCGCGCGCTTAACCCCGACCACCGCCTCCCCGCGCCAGCCGCTTTGCAGATCCGAGGCGGTTTCGCTCCACGGCGCAAAGATCAGCGATGACCGCTCATCCAGCGGCGCTTCAAGATAGGCCGAGTTCTCGAACACCATGACCTCGGCGCGCACGCCGGCGGCGGCGGTGAGGATCTCCTGCCCGGCCTCGGGCGCGATCCAAGCGCTCGCATGGCCGCGCCCGGCCGCACCGGCCGCCGCCAGCGCCATACTCGCCCCGAGGAGAAATCGCCCCATCCCGCACTCGCGCTTTACGCGAGATTACCGTTACACAACCGAAACAGGGCGCCAAGCGGTACGTCGATATTCAGGCGTCATAGCCTGGATTTTTGCGGTCCAGCTGG
>DAORMO010000208.1:0-4100 GCA_035440585.1 Terricaulis sp. | reverse complement strand
CGCCCGACAGCGCCGCCACTTGCTGGGCGCAGGCCCGCTCAAGAAAGAAGATGCCGACAAACGCCTGCGCCGCCGTTTGGCCCACCGAGAGCGTGCCGTGATTGCGCAGCAGCATGAGGTTCTTATCGCCGATATCGCGCACCAGGCGCTCACGCTCATCGAGATTGAGCGCCACACCTTCATATTCGTGCTGCGCCAATTGCGGCAGCACCAGAAGCGCGTTTTGCGTCAGCGGCAAAAGCCCGTGCTTTTGCGCCGAAACGCCCACGCCCGCGTCCGTGTGGAGATGGATCACGCACAGCGCATCTTCGCGCGCTCCGTGAATGGCCGAGTGAATCGTGAAGCCCGCCGGATTGATGTAAAACGGCGTCGGCGCGACGATATTGCCCTCAAGATCCACCTTCACCAATGATGAGGCGGTGATCTCGTCGAAGAACAACCCGTAAGGGTTAATGAGGAAATGGTGCTCAGGCCCCGGCACGCGCATCGAGATGTGCGTGAAGATCATGTCGTCCCAGCCATGCAGCGCCACGAGCCGGTAAAGCGCCGCGCAATCAACGCGCGCCTGCCATTCTTCGGCGCTCACACGCCCTTTTAGGGAAACACCTGCATCATCGGCCATGGTCGCACTCCATCCCTTTATATGCTACGGTTTTAGCCCGATGAGCCTCCAAGGCAAAGCCGCGATCCCATGAAGCTCGCTTTTACTGCAAGCGCCCGCCCTGAAGCGCAGGACGCCCTGCGCCGGCTGCGCCACGCCTATGGCGATTACGGCGCTGCGGACGCCGACATCATCGTCGCCCTCGGCGGCGATGGGCATATGCTGGAAACGCTGCGCCAGCGGCTCAAGGATAAAAAGCCGGTGTACGGCATGCACCGCGGCACCGTCGGCTTCCTGATGAACGATTACGCAGAGGAAGGCTTGGCCGAGCGGCTGGCCAAAGCCGAGCAGGTGCGCGTGCGCACGCTGGTGGCGCGGATCGAAACACTCGATGGCCGCACCGTGACCGAGCGCGCCTTTAATGAGGTCTCCTTGCTGCGGCAAACCGCGCAGACGGCGCGGCTGCGCATCAGCGTCGATGGCGCCGTGCGCATGCCGGAACTGCATTGCGACGGAGTGATGGTGGCGACCCCGGCCGGCTCCACCGCCTACAATTTCTCCGCCCATGGGCCGATCCTGCCGATCAACGCCCGGCTTTTGGCGCTGACCCCGATCAGCGCGTTTCGGCCGCGCCGCTGGCGCGGGGCGCTTTTGCCGCAAAGCGCGCATGTGCGCATCGAGGTGCTCGAGGCCGAGCGGCGCGGCGTGAGTGCGGCGGCCGATAATCTCGAAACCCGCGACATTAGAAGCGTGGAGGTGCGCGAAGATGGCGGCGCAGCGCTGACGCTGCTGTTTGACCAGGGCCACGCCCTTGACGAACGCATCCTGCGCGAACAATTCAATGTCTGAGCATCAACGCTCCGTTCACCAAGTCCGGTGAAGCTAGCGCGGTGACTCGCCCCAAGGTTCAAATCATCTCCGCGCGCGACGCAGGCTTGCCCGTGTTTGACGGCGCAGCGCCGGTGTTCGACGCCGACGCCATCGCCCGCGCCGATGAAACGCTCAAAGCCATGAGCAGCTCCTTCCAGAGCTGGCTCGAAACAGACATCGCCAAGCTGCAAACCGCACGTCAGGCGGCTGAGCAGAGCGGCTGGAGCGATGCAGCCCTCGCCCAACTGATGGATGTGGCGCACGACATCAAGGGCATGGGCGCAAGCTACGGCTACCCGCTGGCGACTGAAATCGCCGCCTCCCTGTGCCGCCTGATCGAAACCAGCGCCGGCAAAGCCGCCGCGCGCGCAGAGCCGCGCCTTGCCTGCGCGCATGTCGACAGCCTGCGCGCCATCGTGCGCGATCAGATCAAATCGGCCGAGCACCCCACCGGGCGCGCCGTGCTGAAAATGCTGGCCGCCGAGGTCGAAAAGCTCGGTGTCGCGCCGCGCTGAGCGCGCTGCGGATAACACCTTTTTCACCTTGTTTATCCGCGTGATTTTAACCGCGAGCGCGCATGCTCGCGCCTTAAATGACCGTGATCCCCTTCCGCCGCCCGGCAGAGCCGGCGCCCTTGGCCTTCGCGATCGGCGCGCGCGTCGATCTGCGTTTGGGCGCCATCGCCTCGGGCGTGGTGCGCCCGCGTGCGCCGGCTGAGCAGGCGTTTGCGTTCAGCCACCTGGCCCGCGTGCTGCGCGCGGCGCGCATGGCTTGGCGCGAACGGGCGCACGTCAACCTCACCCTCGCCGTCCCCGCCGAAATCCAAAGCCATTTGGAAGCCGATCTCCTGTGCGAAGCCGCCATTGAGGCCGGCTGCACCCGCCATGGGCTCTGTTTTGAGCTGGATGAGCGGGAGATGGTGTCCGCTGGCCCTGCGCTCGCGGAAGATCTGCGCGCGCGCGGCTGGAGCGTGTGCCTGCGCGGGGATCCAGAATGCCCGCTGCCTTTCGGCGCCCGCGCCCGCGCGCTCTACGCCGAGGTGGTGCTGCAGGCGCCTGAGAATCTTGACCCCTTCCTCGGCCTTGCAGAGGGCGACCGCACCCCGCTTGGCCGTCGCCTGCTGGCGGCGCGCGCGGCCGGCATCATCGTGACGGCTGAGGCTGTGCGCAGCGCAAGCGAAGCACGCACGCTCGCCATCGCCGGCTTTGATCGCGGCGGCGGCCCGTTTGCGGAAGCTTGCTTACGCTAAAGCGGAAAGTTCTAGTGAACGGCCGCAGCTTGCGGCGTGCGCCCGCCCGCGTGATCCAATTTCTCTAACAGATAATCGAGATCATCCTTCGGGACCGATTGGAACAGCGTCAGCGTGCGCTCAAGCATGCGCCTGCGGAAAAGCCCGCGATCAGCTTCAAGACCCTCGCGCTCCACACTGTGATAGACCTCGATCGCGGCGCGGAAAGAGCTGTAAAGCCGCGGCGGCAAGCCGGCGCGATCGAACGCGGCCTTCAGCCCAAGCGGGCCGCTATCGTGCACAAGCAGCCACATGCGCTGATGCGACATGCCGGCAAGCTCGGCCAGCGCGTGTTCGACAAATTCCATATAGCCCAGGCACAGCCCGCGCATGATGATTGAGGGCGTCAGCCGGCCATTCAGGTTGAGCTGCTGCACGAAGCGGCCCACATCTTTTTGCCGGCCCGCCTGCTCAACGATATCGAGCGTTGCCCGCTCACGCGCGCCGACAGCCAGATCAATCGCCAATTGCGGCGGCAATTCGTGATTGTTGACGAGGTGATCAAACACCTCCCCGGTCACGATGGCGATCAGCTTTTCCGTCACCGCCAGCGGCAGCGCCTCACGATGCACCATCGCGCGCGTCACCGAAGACAACCCGGCAAAGCGTTCCAGCACGGTGTCAAACGCCGCCTCTTCAAACACAGCATTATCATTGGCCAGCGCCCGCTCCACCGCGACGGGCGCGCCATATTGCGCGATCGCGCCAGTGACGGCGCTGGACACGCTCTCCCGGCTCGCCACCGCGACCTGCTTGGCCGGCGGGCTTGCGCGCACGATCTCGATCAGATCGGAATCTGTCAGCATCGGCGAATTGAGGATCACCGGCAGCGCGATGGAATCCACATCCTGCGCCAGCTTCGTTGCGATCTCACGCGGCAGCCGCGGGGAGTTTTGCAGCGTCACCGCCAGCGCGCGCCGCACGAGCACCGCCGCATCCTGCGCCATGATCGATAAGATGCTCTCCGCATGCGCACGCTCATCGGCCGTGAGCTCCGCATCTTCGATGCAGCGGCATATCTTATGGGCGACATGCGCGCGCTCTTCGTCATCGGGCCCTTTGATCAAGGTCCGAATATCGCTGTCGGTAAGTACGGCGCGCATGGTGACGACGGACATGCGAACAAAACTCCAGAAACGGCGAGTCAGCCGCCCCCACCGTTGACCCGAGCGCTTAACGAAGGCTTGATAAAAATCGTTACGCTAAAGGAACAGCGGCGCCTTAACCCTGCCCGCGATAGGCGCTGAGCGCGCGCAGCGGATCGGGCCGCGCCTCGTCGTCGCTGGTTTGCAGCAGCGGCAGGAGCGCGCCCAACTGCTGCGCTGCCGACCCTGTGCCCTC
>DAORMO010000207.1:5273-5430 GCA_035440585.1 Terricaulis sp. | reverse complement strand
CGGCGCCGCCCATGCGGCCGGTTTCACCGACGCTGTAGGGCGGGAAGTTGTAGTGCAGCATGAAGCGCTCTTTGGTCGTGCCCGAGAGCGCGTCGATGAATTGCTCATCTTCCGCCGTGCCCAAGGTGGCGACCACGATCGATTGGGTTTCACCGCG
>DAORMO010000207.1:4052-5097 GCA_035440585.1 Terricaulis sp. | reverse complement strand
CGGGATTGGCCTCGCTCTTGGCGAGGGCGGCCTTGGCCTTCTCGCGCAGCGCGCCGACGGCGGCGTAACGCTCGGCCTTGTTGGTGATCTTGTAGGCGGCGGAAAGATCGGCGCCGACGAGGCCGGAGATCTTTTGCTTCAGCGCCGAGTGATCCGGCGGGGCGAAATCGAACGGCTCTTTGCCGGCCTTTTCGGCGAGATCGATGATCGCATCGATCACCGGCTGCATGCCCTTGTGCGCGAGGCTGAGCGATTCCAGCATTTGCGCTTCGCTGAGCTCTTTCACCTCGGATTCGACCATCATGATCGCGCCCGCCGTGCCGGCGACGACGAGATCAAGATCAGAGGTCTTCATCTGCTCGATTGTCGGGTTCAGCACCGGCTTGCCTTCGATCCAGCCCACGCGGGAAGCCGCGATCGGGCCCATGAACGGCACGCCGGAGATCGTCAGCGCCGCAGACGCCGCCACCATGGCGAGCAGATCGGATTCGTTTTCGTTGTCCCAGCTCAGCACCGTGATGATGACTTGCACTTCGTTCTTGAAGCCATCGACAAACAGCGGGCGGATCGGGCGATCGATCAGGCGCGAGAGCAGCGTTTCGCGCTCTGTCGGGCGGCCTTCACGCTTGAAGAAGCCGCCGGGAATGCGGCCCGAGGCAAAATACTTTTCTTGGTAGTTCACCGTGAGCGGGAAGAAATCCTGCCCAGGCTTTGCTTCCTTCGCATAGACGACGGTGGCGAGCAGCGCGGTTTCGCCCCAGGTGGCGTAGACGGCGCCATCGGCCTGGCGCGCGATGCGCCCGGTTTCGAGCGTCAGCGGGCGGCCGGCCCAATCGATGGAAACGGATTTGGTGTCAAACATCATCATACTCCAGGCCGGGAACCCCTGTTCGCCGGCCTTCGTGGCGCAACCAGCGTTCCGGTTGCGCGAGATTGCCCCCGCCGCGGATCGGCGAAGGTTCGTGCATTTGCATGCGCGCGATGCGCATGCGGGATGAGCGGTGAAAGCGAGGCCGAAGCGTTGTGCTTGCCCCTCACCCTATTG
>DAORMO010000207.1:0-4037 GCA_035440585.1 Terricaulis sp. | reverse complement strand
GGCTCCCGCCGAGGGCGGGAGCCGTGTCGGGCGCGCTTAGCGGCGCAGACCCAATTTTTCGATCAGTGATTGATACCGCGCAACGTCGCGGCTCTTCACGTAGTCGAGCAACCGGCGGCGCTGGGAGACCATCTTGAGAAGGCCCTGGCGCGAGTGGTTGTCTTTCTTGTGCTGCTTAAAGTGCTCAGTCAGCGTGGTGATGCGATCGGTGAGGATCGCCACTTGCACTTCCGGCGAACCGGTATCGCCCTTGGTGCGGGCATGTTCTTTGATCAGCGCTTGTTTGCGCTCTGCGGTAATCGACATCGGCTCCTCTATTCGTTTGCGATGTGGAACACGCGCGTCGGCTTGAATTGGCCGGCGCGCACGTCGCCCAGCGCCACCGCTTTGCCCTCAAAGAGAGCGACCGCCGCGCGGGAGGCATCCTGCCCGGCGATGGTGCGGGGTTTGAAGTTTGGCTTGAGCTGCTCCACCACATGGGGGAGCAGCACGATTGGCCGCCCTTGCTTGAGCTTGAACGCATCCTCTCCGTTTATGGCCAGCGCCGGGATGTCGGCCAGCGCGGTCTCAACGGGTTTCAGGCGTTCTGACGCGGCGCCCTTATGGCGCAAATCCTCGAGCGCGCCAAGGGTTACGGCGTTTTCTTCGGTAAACGGGCCCACAGCAGTGCGGCGCAACCGCCAAACATGGCCTTCCGCGCCAAGTTTTGCCGCTAAATCGCGGACCAGCGCCCGAATGTAGAATCCTTTGCCCGAACGGATGCGGAAATGGGCGAGGTCATCGCCCTCGATGTCCACCAGACCGGCCTCGTAAACCACGACCTGGCGCGGCTCGAGCTCCACCACCTCGCCCGAACGGGCGAGATCATAGGCGCGCTCGCCCTCAACCTTCACAGCCGAATATTGCGGCGGGATCTGCGCGATCTCGCCGATGAAGCCCTTGAGCGCTTCGCGGATCGCGGCCTCGCCGGGGCGGACATCGCTCTCGGCGGTGATTTTGCCTTCCCGGTCCTGGGTTTCGGTGGAGGCGCCCCATTTGATGGTGAAGAGGTAGGTCTTCTGCGCTTCCATCAGCCAGGGCACGGTCTTGGTGGCTTCCCCCAGCGCGATCGGCAGGATGCCCGACGCCAGCGGATCGAGCGTGCCCGAATGGCCGGCCTTCTGCGCGTTGAACGCGCGCCGCACGGCCGAAACGGCGTGCGTGGAGGTCATGTCTTCCGGCTTATCGAGCACGACCCAGCCGGAGACATCCTCACCTTTTTTGCGGCGGCTCATTCGTCGTCTTTTCTTTCAAGGTCTCGCGCCACGTCGGGGCTGGCGAGCAATTCATCAATGTGCCGCGCTTCCTCGTAGGAAATATCGGGCTGGAAATGCAGCTCGGGGGTGAAGCGCAGATCGATCATGCGCGCCAGGCGCCCGCGCAAGAAGCCGCCGCAGCGCGTGAGCGCCGCCGCGATCACGCTGGGATCGCCCGGGCCAAGCGCGGAGACAAACGCCGTCATGTGCTTCAAATCAGGCGAAGCGCGCACCTCGCCGATGGTGACGGACACGCCGGCCAGATCAGGATCGCGCAACTCCTCGCGCGCGAGAATTTCCACCAGCGCATGGCGCACCAATTCAGCCGCGCGCAATTGGCGCTGGCTTGGGCCGCTGCGTTCGCCGCCGGAGCTTTTGCGTTTCATGTTATTGCGTGGTGTAGGCGTAGGCGTTGCAAAGGATGGTGTCATCGCCCGAGCCGGGCGCGCCTTCGCCGCGGAAGGCGGCGACTTTGAACACCCAGCGGCCGCTGGCGTCGACAAATTCGCTTACCGCCATGATGCGCGTGCGCATGCCTTCGCAGAGCCCGCCGCGCGGGGCGCTTGTGGTCACGTTCTCGTTCAGCACGCGATAGAGATAGACATCCACGCGCGGATCCCCGCCCAAAAGCGCGGCGAAGCTTTGCCCGCCAACGCCAGAGCGCGTTTCGGCCGGCACGACGCTGTAGAGCTGGGCGCGGATGGTGACGCCGGTGGCGAAGGCGAAGATCAGCGGGCCGCCGCGGCGCTCTTCAATCGAAACGCGCAGATTGCCAGTGATGGCGCGGGCGCTATCGCCCACCGCGCGCCATTGCTGACGCGCCACCGCCGGCTCCTCGTGCGGCACAGCATCGACGCGCGTTTCCGGCGCCACCACGGTGGACGAGCGCACCGTCGGCTCCGGCTGGGCGTCATCGCCGCGTGAACAGCCTGCGCCGGCAAATGCGAGCGCGGCCAACGCCGCCAGGATCATCCGCCTCATGATTTCCACGCCTTAGAGCGAGCGCTGCACGATCTCGACGTTAAAGCACTCGATCACGTCGCCCTTCTTGATGTCCTGGAAGGCGCCAAAGCTCATGCCGCATTCCTGGCCCATCAGGACTTGATCGACTTCTTCCTTGAAGCGCTTCAGCGTCGTCAGCGTGCCCATTTCCTGGATCACGACGTTATCGCGCAGGATACGGACCTTGGCGCCTTTGCGCACCACGCCTTCAGTGACTTTCACGCCGGCGACCTTGCCAACCTTGGAGATGTTGAACACCTCCAAAATCTCAGCGTTGCCGAGGAAGGTTTCGCGCGTGTGCGGCGCGAGCATGCCGGACATGACGCCTTTGATGTCGTCGATCAGGTCATAGATGATCGCGTAATAGCGGATCTCAACGCCTTCACGCTCAGCCAGATCGCGCGCTTCCTTGGAGGCGCGGACGTTGAACCCGATGACAGGCGCGCCCGAGGTTTTCGCCAGCTGCACGTCGCTTTCGTTGATCGCGCCAACGCCGGAAAGCACCACGCGCGCGCGGACTTCCTCATGCGCCAGCTTATCAAGCGAGCCCACGATCGCTTCGGCCGAGCCCTGCACGTCCGCCTTGATCAGCAGCGGCAGTTCTTTGGCGGAGGAATCCTTGAACTTCGCCATCATGGATTCAAGCGAGGTGCGCACTTGTGCGCCAGCGCCCGCCGCGCCCTTCTGGCGGCGCGCGCGCTGGCGATAATCGGCCACTTCCCGCGCGCGGTTTTCGTTTTCGACCACGTTGAGCACGTCGCCCGGATCGGGCACGCCTTCGAGGCCCATGATTTCCACGGGCTCAGAGGGGCCAGCTTCGCCCAGCGTCTGCCCGCGCTCGTTCGAGAGCGCGCGCACGCGGCCCCATTGGCCGCCGGCGACAACGATATCGCCGCGCTTGAGCGTGCCGTTCTGCACCAGCACCGTCGCCACCGTGCCGCGGCCGCGATCAAGCTTGGCTTCGATCACCGTGGCCTCGGCCGGGCGATCAGGATTGGCTTTCAGCTCTTGCACTTCGGCCAGCAGCAGAATGGTTTCGACCAGCTTATCAAGGCCGGTGCGCTTGAGCGCCGAAACCTCAACCGCCAGAACATCGCCGCCATGCGCTTCGGTGACGATCTCGTGCTGCAGCAGATCTGTGAGCACGCGCGTTGGGTTCGCGTCGGGCTTATCGATCTTGTTGATGGCCACGATGATCGGCGCGCCGGATGCGCGCGCGTGATGGATCGCCTCGATGGTTTGCGGCATCACCCCGTCATCGGCGGCGACGACGAGCACGACGATGTCGGTCACCTTCGCGCCGCGGGCGCGCATGGCCGAGAACGCGGCGTGGCCGGGCGTATCCAGGAAGGTCACGCGCTGGCCGTCGCTCAAACGCACTTGGTAGGCGCCGATATGCTGGGTGATCCCGCCGGCTTCGCCAGCGGCGACGTCAGTTTGGCGCAGCGCATCCAGCAGCGAGGTTTTGCCGTGATCGACGTGACCCATAACGGTGACGACCGGCGGGCGCGGCTGCAGATTGCTCTCGTCATCGACGATCTCGCCGGCGAGGCCTTCTTCGATATCCGATTCCGCAACGCGCTTGACGGTGTGGCCATGCTCGGTGGCGATCAGCTCGGCCGTGTCTGCGTCCAGCTCATCGCTTTGCTTGAGCATCTGGCCTTGGCGCATCATGAACTTGATGATGTCGGCGACGCGCACGGCCATGCGGTTGGACAATTCCTGAACCGTGATGGATTC
>DAORMO010000206.1:3949-5489 GCA_035440585.1 Terricaulis sp. | reverse complement strand
CAGCCCCCGCCCCGCAAGGGGGCGGGGGAGTCATCCTCGAAATCGGCTTTGGCGGGGGCGAGCATCTGGCGGCGCAGGCCGCTGCGCATCCCGAGACGCGCTTCATCGGCGTTGAGCCGTTCATGAATGGCGTCGGCTCCTGCTTGCGGCATATCGAGGAGGGCGGGCTCCAGAACGTGCGCCTGCATATGGGCGATGCGCGCGATGTGGTGTCGCGGCTGCCGGATGGCTGCCTCGATCTCGTTTACATCCTTTTCCCCGATCCCTGGCCGAAAGCGCGGCATCATAAGCGCCGCCTGATCCAGCCCGATTTCCTGGGCGAACTGGCGCGGGTGATGAAGCCCGGCGCCGAGCTGCGCTTCGCCACCGATTGGGCGAACTATGCGGCATGGACGCTGGAGCATGTGACGCGCGACGCGCGCTTTGCCTGGGCCGCCGAGCGCGCGGAAGATTGGCGCAAACCCTGGCCGGGGCATGTGACGACGCGGTATGAGGCGAAGAAGCTGGGCGATTGCATTCCAATATGGCTTAGGTTTCTAACCTTGCAGTGAGGTCAGTCGAATGCAGAGTCGAAGAGCTGTTGCGGCTGGGCTATTCGGCGCGCTTGCCGTGTGTTCAAGGTCCGAAGCAAGCGCGAATGTGCGGCCGCGATTTCGGCGCTATCGCCAGGTCAGCCGCTCGATGCTGCCGACAATAGAGCCGCGAACTTTTGTGCGCGGCGTCTTGGGGCCAATTGTCCTCGATTTGGAAGGGGCGCCTTCGTCGTCAAGACCGAGTTCCACGCCGATAACGATCGCGCGGGGAGATTTGGTGATCTTCCACCCTCCCGGCTGGGAGGATGAGACATGGATTTTCCGAGCCATCGGATTTTCCGGCGACCGTATCGAGATCACAGATCGGGTGATCTCAATAAATGGCGCTGCGGTGCGCACAGAAGATTTGGGTCCAGCGCCTCGTGATCCGTCTTACTACGGGGAGCGGGCTGGGGCCGACACTGCCAGATTTGCGCGGGAGACGCTCCCGAATGGCGCAACGTACCGGACCTTACAGCTTCACACGAACTTCGACGCAGGGATGAACACTATGCCAAGCCGGACTGTGCCCGAAGGAAGGCTTTTCCTGCTCGGCGATAACCGTGAGAAGGCCAACGACAGCAGACTTGCTTACCTGGGGATGCTTCCGATCGGCGCCGTTATCGGAAAGGTCTTGTTATAGCGCGCCGGTTTGGCTGCAGTTTTTGCGCCTCTAGCTAGATCACGCTCCGCAGCGCCAGATGCGCGATCATTGGCTCAAAGTCCCGATCCTGGTGCAGCAAGGCGTAGCCGCGCGCAATGCAGAACGTGGCGATGATCAAATCTGCGGTTTTGCGCGGCGTCACGCCGAGCGCACGCAGCGCGCGGTAATTGCGCGCCGCCGCAACCGCTAAGCCCGCATCGAGCATTGGCTCCATCGCGAAGGCGCAAAGCGCCGCTTCAATCCGCGCTGCGTGGCCTTCGTCGCGCGCGCCTTGCAGGCATTCGAGCAGGATGAGGTCGCCGAC
>DAORMO010000206.1:0-3939 GCA_035440585.1 Terricaulis sp. | reverse complement strand
ATTGTTCGGGTCAATGCCGCCGCGCAACGCCGCGACAGCGGGCGCGTTCTGGTTTCGGAAATGCGCGACCCAGACCGAACTATCGACGACGATCATCGACGCTTGGAGGGATTTTTTGGCGTGGGCGGCTCATCGCGCCGCATCTCATCGAGATCGCCGTCCCAGCCGATGCCGGCGGTTTGTTCGAGCGCGTTGCGCCGGCGGTGATTGCGCAGCAATTGGCGCAAGGCTTCCTCGACCGTGGCGCGCTTGGTCGCCAAACCGGATGCCGCCATCGCCTCGGCCAGCAAATCGTCATCGATGTCGATATTCGTGCGCATGGATGGGCCGATGTGTATCAGGTGCGCTCATTATACACAACGAGACAGGCTGGTCAAAACGGCAAGTTTGGCACCGTCGATTTGCTGGAAGATCGTGATACGAAGACGAGCGAATTGCTCATTTAATGCATTGTTAATAATGAGAAAAATCGCACAGACTCCCCCCTCTGGTGATCGTGCGACGCTCCTGGCTGTTGAACCAGCGCATTCCCAACGCAAGCCGCATTCGCGCTGCGTTCACGATGCCGGGCGGAAGGCGCGATGGCGATGTTGAGACAGGTGCTAAATGACATTGGGTGGATTGGCGCAATCATAGCGCCTGCATTCGACTGGATGCTGTTTCCATTCGCGGCGGCCGCGCTGTTCGTCTACGCGATGCGTGCTTGGGGTTACGCAGAAAAGACATTCGCCGACATCGAGGAACATCGGCTCCGGCGAGAGGAAGCGAGCAAGAAGCGCAGGAGGAAGTCCCGCCGAAAGGGGGCTAGCTAAGCCCCCTTCAACCCGCTATATCCTCTCCAACACATCGCTGATGCCTCCGATGGAGGCGCAGCGGCGGGGTCACCGGCCCGCCGCTTTTTTGTTACTTAAGGAGCCGCACCTGCGCGCTGTTAACCCTGCCGAAGAGCGCGTGATCGCGCTGATCGAGCCCACGGCCGAGCAGATGGGCTACCGCATCGTGCGCGTGCGCCTCTCGGGCAATCGCCGCAAACGCCTGCAAATCATGGCCGAGCGCATCAGCGACGGGGAGATGGGGATCGCCGATTGCGAGCGGCTGTCGCGCGCCATTTCCCCGATCTTCGATCTCGAAGATCCGATCCAGGGCGAGTTTGATCTTGAGCTTTCCTCGCCCGGCATCGATCGCCCGCTGATGCGGACGGAGGATTTCGAGCGCTTTATTGGCCATGACGCCAAATTGGAGGTGGCCATCCCGATCGAGGGCCAGCGCCGCTTTCGCGGCGTGATCGCGGGCGTGGCCGGTGATGTCATCACCCTCGCGGGTGAGCGCGGTGAATTTTCGCTGCAATTTTCCCAGCTTTCGGATGCGCGCCTGGTGCTCACCGATCGGCTGATCGAGCTTGATTTGAAACGCGCGAAGGCGGCCGAGGCCGCCGAGCAGAAGAACCTCAACGAAGGGAACGAAGCATGAGCACGGGCATTTCCGCAAACCGGCTTGAAATCCTGCAGATCGCTGACGCGGTCGCGCGTGAAAAGTCGATCGAAAAGGAAATCGTGATCCAGGCGATGGAGCACGCGCTGCAAAAGGCCGCGCGCTCGCGCTATGGCGCCGAGCATGACATCCGCGCCGAAATCGAGCCCAATACCGGGGAAATGACGCTCAAGCGCGTCATGACGGTGGTGGATGAGAGCATGCTCGATCCCGAAACCCGCCCGTTCAATCCCTCGACCGATCTGACGCTCGAGCTCGCGCAAAAGACCGATAAAGAGGCGTTTGTCGGCAAAGAATATGTCGAGCTGCTGCCGCCGATCGAGTTTGGCCGCGTCGCCGCGCAAACCGCCAAGCAGGTGATCAATCACGAAGTGCGCGAGGCCGAGCGTGAGCGCCAATATGGCGAATACAAGGATCGCATCGGCGAGATCATCAATGGCGTGGTCAAGCGCGTTGAATTCTACAACGTGATCGTCGATCTCGGCCGCGCCGAAGGCGTGATCCGCAAATCTGAGTCCATTCCGCGCGAAAACCTGCGCGTCGGCGATCGCACCCGCGCTTATGTCTATGACGTGCGCCGCGAAACCAAAGGCCCGCAGATTTTCCTCTCGCGCGCCAAGCCGGAATTCATGGCGCGTCTGTTCGCGCAGGAAGTGCCGGAAGTTTATGAAGGCGTGATCGAGATCAAGGCTGCGGCCCGTGATCCGGGTTCGCGCGCGAAAATCGCGGTGATCAGCCATGACGGCTCGATCGACCCGGTCGGCGCGTGCGTCGGCATGCGCGGCGCGCGCGTGCAGGCGGTTGTCGGCGAATTGCAGGGCGAGAAGATCGACATCATCCCCTGGTCTCCCGATCCGGCCACCTTCATCGTCAACGCGCTGCAGCCGGCGGAAGTCTCCAAGGTCGTGCTCGATCCGGAAGATGCGCGGGTTGAGGTGGTTGTCGGCGAGGCGCAGCTTTCGCTGGCGATTGGCCGGCGCGGGCAGAACGTGCGCCTGGCCTCGCAGCTCACCGGCTGGTCGATCGATATTCTGACTGAATCCGAAGAGAGCGAGCGCCGCCAGAAGGAATTCGCGGCCCGCACCGAACTCTTCATCAAGGCGCTTGAGGTGGACGAAATGTTCGCCCAGCTGCTGGCTTCGGAAGGCTTTGAGACGGTCGAAGAAATCGCGTTCATCGATCAGATCGAGCTTGCTTCGATCGAAGGCCTCAATGACGAGATCGCCGATGAGCTCCAGGCGCGCGCGCGCGAGTATCTGGAAAAGTTCGCCGCCGAACTCGAAGCCAAGCGCGTGGCGCTGGGCGTTGAGGATGATCTGAAAGCCGTGCCGGGACTGACTGCGCCGATGCTGGTCGCGCTCGGTGAGAAGGACGTGAAAACGCTCGACGATTTCGCCGGCCTCACCGGCGATGATCTGCGCGGCTGGTTTGAAACCAAGGGCGGTGAGCGCGTGCGCGAGCCGGGCATCCTGGAAGATTTCAGCCTCGCGCAAGAGCAAGCCGACGCCCTCGTGCTCAACGCCCGCATCGCCGCCGGCTGGATCGACGCCCCGCCGGAAGAAGAAGCCGGCGAAGCGGCTGAGGAAGGCTGAAGCCTCTGACGATCCCAGCGCCGCCCCCCGGCGCTTCCCCGCCAGGGGAGGCGCCCCCGCGCTCCAAGAAGGAGCGGGAGCGGCGCTGCATCGTCACCGGCGAAAGCGGGCCCGATGCGCGGCTGGTGCGCTTTGCGCTGAGCCCGGATGGGGTGGTTACGCCTGACGTGGCGGCCAAGCTGCCAGGGCGCGGGGCTTGGGTTACAGCCAGCCGGAAAGCCATTGCGCAAGCAGCGAAAAAGGGCGCTTTCGCGCGTGCGTTTAAGGCGCAAGCCAAGGCGCCCGATGATCTGCCGAATCTGGTGGAGGCGCAGCTCGTGCGGCGGTGCCTGGACATGCTTGGCATGGCCAATCGCGCGGGCGCATTGGCCGCTGGGGCCACGCAAGTGGAACAAGCGATCCGCGCCGGGCGGCTTTTTTTGCTGATTGAAGCAGAAGATGGCGCCGAGGAGGGTCGCGAAAAGCTGATGAGCCTCCATATAGGGCTCTGTGGCGCGCCCCCGCCTGCTGTGGCTTGCTTCCAATCAGGCGAATTGGGCGTGGCGCTGGGGCGGGAACGTGTGATACACGCTTGCCTGCTTCAAGAGCGCTTGGCTTCGGTTTGGGCGGCTGAAATCGGCCGCCTTTCGGGTTTTCGCCCCATCGTGCCAAGCTCTTGGCCCACACCCTGGCGCTTTATTGGTCTGGATGTGGGCGGCGTTGCTTCCGGCTCTTAAGGCTGGCGCGCCGGGCGCGAGATATTTTTGGAAGTGGAAATGCCCGCCCTGGCGGCGGTGAAATTGAGGTTTGCGCGATCGCATGAGTGACGGCTCTGAACAAAAGGAAAAAGAAGGTGGTTCCGGCCGCAAGCCGCTGA
>DAORMO010000205.1:5251-5531 GCA_035440585.1 Terricaulis sp. | reverse complement strand
CGCGCGCAGCAGAACCGGCCGTTCGAGGGCTTCATCGTGGCGCCCGCCTTTGAGCCGGGCGCGCCGAGCCTTGCCTGGGCCGAGCGTGCGGCCCGCCCCGGCGCGCAAGGCGCCGATCTACGCCACGAAAGCAAAGCGCTTGGCCGTTATGGCGTCGCTACGCTGACCAGCATCGGCAGCGCCGATCAACTCAATGAAATCGCCGCCGCCGCGCGCATCGGTCATGCCGCCGACAGGCAGCGCGGGATCTCGAACGCCGTTTGTTCGATCGCGGCTATGC
>DAORMO010000205.1:4055-5138 GCA_035440585.1 Terricaulis sp. | reverse complement strand
CGGGCTGGTTTCCGTGGATCGCCGCGGGCGTGGTTGGCCTCGGCATCGCCGGCTATCTCATGATGCGCCGCCGCCGCAGCGACGATGAGGACGACGACGAAGCTTAAAGCCTTGGACCGCCGGCGTCCTCGCCGGCATGAGCTTTTCCGTTTGCACCGCGCTTGCAGGAAACGCTTTGCCGGCGAGGACGCCGGCGGTCCAAGAAAGCTGCGCTACGCCGAAAAAATCACGCCATCGCGCACGATAATCGCGATGGGCTCGAGCGCGCCGCCATTGCACGGCCCGCCGGCGCAGGCGCCGTCATCCAAGCGATAGCTCGCGCCATGCACGGCGCAAACGAGATAGCGCCCTTCCTGCACGATCAGACGCCCATCGGCGCGCTGCAGCGGAACATCCGCATGGGTGCAGCGCGCACCACATCGCCGCGCCGCGTGAGGATCAGCGAAACGCCATCGGCATCGGCAAGGCGCGCGCCTGCGTCTGGAATGTCCTCCACCCGCGCCAGCGCAAGGCCTGGAATTATCACGCGCCCTCGGCGCGGAACGGGCGCGAGAGCAATCCTTCGATCGCATCATCAATGCTCAGATCTTCACTGAGGATCGCATCGACGGCTTCGCAGATCGGCATCTCCACGCCATGCTTGCGCGCCAGCGCCACGACAGCCGGGGCGCTCTCGGTGCCTTCGGCCACGCTGCGACGCTCACCGAGAATATCCTTGAGCGCGCGCCCTTCGCCCAAGGCAGCGCCGAGCGAGGTGTTGCGCGAATTCATCGAAGCGCAGGTGAGCACCAGATCGCCCAGCCCGCAGAGCCCTGAAAGCGTCTCGGCCTTGGCGCCCATGGCCAGGCCCAGCCGCGTCAGCTCGGCAAAGCCGCGCGTGATCAGCGCCGCGCGCGCGCCGTCGCCCAGCTTGCGCCCCTCGGCCACGCCGCAGGCGATGGCGATCACGTTTTTCACCGCGCCGCCAATCTCCGCCCCGATCAGATCATCAGCCCAGTAAGGGCGGAAGGTCGGCAAGCCGATGGTTTCGACGATGGCGGCGGCGAAGGCGTCGTCCGGGCTGGCGATCGTGACCGCTGTGGG
>DAORMO010000205.1:3697-3936 GCA_035440585.1 Terricaulis sp. | reverse complement strand
GCACGATGCGCGCGCCGGGCTCAAGGTGCGGCTTGAGCGCTGTGAGCACCGAACGCATGTGCTGGGCGGGCGGCACCGCCAGGATCAGCGCCGCGCCTGCGGCGGCCTCGAGCGCATTGGTGGCGGTGATCTCTGGGCTGAGCCGGGCGCCGGGCAGGAACAGGGCGTTCTCGCGCCCGGCATTGACCGCCTCGACCACCTCCGGCTCGCGCGCCCAGAGCGTGACTTTGCGACCGGCG
>DAORMO010000205.1:0-3680 GCA_035440585.1 Terricaulis sp. | reverse complement strand
GGCGACCTGCGCCAACGCCGTGCCCCAGGCGCCGGCGCCGAGCACGGCTACGGATGGAAAGGGCTGAGTCACTCTGCTGAATCCTTCATTGATCGTTCAGTGAAAACCGGATACGAAGTAGGGATGGATGAAAAATCGGCTACGCGCGACCGCATTCTTCAGGCGGCCATCGCCCGCATCAAGCATTACGGGTACAGCAAAACAACCATGGCCGAGATCGCGGCCGATTGCGATATGTCGCCCGGCAACATCTATCGCTTCTTCGAGGCCAAGATCGACATCGCCGAAGCGATGGCGCGCAAGCACTATTCCGAGGAGCAGGGCGAACTTTCAGCCATCGCCCGCAAGAAGGACATCCCAGCCGATAAGCGCCTGCGCGAAATCTTTCTCAAGCGGCTGCGCGATTCCTATGAATTGTTGGAAGAAAAGCCGAAAGTGATGGAAATCGCCGAGGTCATCCACCGCGAGCGCCCCACCTTCGCCAATGAGCAATTCGCGCTGGAGCGGGTGTTTCTTTCGGCCGTGCTGGAGGATGGCGAGGCGGCGGGGCTGTTCGCGCCCGGCGATCACAACCTCACCGCCGAAATGCTGCAGGTGGCGACGATGAAGTTCTCGGTGCCGCAGCTTTTCTCCCAGCTCACCCTGCCTAAGCTGGAGCGGGAGCTGGAGGGGGTGCTGGATCTGCTGTTCCGCGGGCTCTGCCGCCGCGCCGGCGAGAGCGCCGCCTAAGCGCGCGCAGCCGGCGAAAAATTTTTGGCCCGATCGTGAATAATATCTACTTTATTCATTGATCACATTCGGCGGCCATGCTAGATCATCTGCATCGCCGCTTTTGGAGCCGCCGCCATGACCGCCCGCCCGTCCGCCTTGTTGATGATGAGCTTTATGATCGCCGCCACGCTGGTGGTGGCGCTCGCCGCCGCGCCGCTGCTGCAAACCGCCGCCATGGTGGTTGCGTAAAATCTGCCCGCCGGCGCGGCTCCCAGCGCGCCGCAGGGTCTTGTGCAGGCGCGAAGGAGCCCCCTTCGCGCCTCTTTTTTGCCTGCAATTATGGGGCGAAATTAACGATTGCCATCCGAATTTGCATGCCTGTGGTGGGAAATTCTCCCTACTCATCGGGCATTAGAGGGTCCATCTACCCGCCTCCGATGTTCGCACCTGCAACATCGTTGTTTGATTGGAGATGAGTTCGATGTCTGCGCATGACGTGCCCGCCACCTACCGGGCGATGTCCATTATTGTCGCGATCGCGCTGGTCGTGACGGCGCTGGCGCCGCTCATGGCGACCGCCGCGAAGGTCGTGGTTTAAGCCTTTGCGCCCTTGCGCCCCGGCTTGTGGCTGGGGCGCAAGCGCGCCGCCGCTTCATCCAGCGGCCAGCGGGGCCGGGCGGGCGCATCCAGCCCATCGCTGAATCCCCGCGCTAATCTTTCCGCCCCCGCCAGGGCGATCATGGCGCCGTTATCGGTGCACCATTTCAGCGGCGGGGCAATGAAATCGTAGCGGTTCGACGCCGCCAATTCTTCCAACTTTGCCCGGATCGGCGTGTTCGCGGCCACCCCGCCAGCGGCCACCAGCCGGCCTTTGGCCCCCCACATCGGATCGAACATACGCATCGCCCGGGTGGTGCGGTCGGCGATGATGTCGAGCACGGCGGCCTGGAAGCTGGCGCAGAGATCGGCCTTATCCTGATCGCTCATGACGCCAAGCGCCGCGGCTTCGCGTGCGCAGGCGGTTTTGAGGCCCGCGAAGCTGAAATCGCAGCCCTCCCGGCCGAGCAGCGGGCGGGGAAAGGAAAAGCGTTTCGGATCACCAGCTTGCGCCGCCTTCTCAACCAGCGGCCCGCCCGGAAAGCCAAGATCCAGCAGCTTGGCCAGCTTATCGAACGCCTCCCCCAGCGCATCGTCGATGGTGGAGCCAAAGCGGCGATATTCGCCGACGCCAAGCACGGCGATGAATTGGCAATGCCCGCCGCTGACCAGCAGCAAGAGATACGGAAAATCCGCGCCGCCTTCGGCCAGGCGCGGGGAAAGCGCGTGGCCCTCCAAATGGTTCACCGCGATCAGCGGCTTATCATGCGCCAGCGCGATGGCCTTGCCGGCGAGCAGCCCCACCATCACCCCGCCGATCAGGCCGGGGCCGGCGGTGGCCGCCACGCCATCGAGATCGGCAAAGCCAAGCCCGGCGTCCGCCATGGCCGCCGCGATCGTCCCATCCAGGCCCTCGACGTGCGCGCGCGCCGCGATCTCGGGCACCACGCCTTTATAGGGCGCATGATGCGCGGCCTGGCCGAGCACGATGTCGGAGATCACGCGCGGGCGGCCGTTTTCCAGGCGCAGCACCGCGGCCGCGGTTTCATCGCAGCTGGTTTCGATGCCGAGGACGGTCAAAGGCTTCATCGGCCTGGGACATAAGCGCTTTCCAGCGCAACCGCCATGGACCGGCGCCGCCCCGCCGCGCCATATAGCGGCCATGAGCACCCCTCTTCTCCGCATTGGCGCGCGCGGCTCAAAGCTTTCGCTGGCGCAGACGGGCCAAACCCGCGACCGGCTGGCCGCCGCCTTGGGCGCGGCGCCCGAGGCGCTGGAGATCATCCCGATCATCACCAGCGGGGATCGCATTCAGGATCGGCGGCTGATCGAAGCCGGCGGCAAGGGGCTCTTCACCAAAGAGCTCGACGAGGCGCTGCTGGACGGGCGCATCGATCTCGCCGTGCACTCGCTCAAGGATTTGCCGACGACGCTGCCGGATGGCATCACGCTGGCCTGCGTGCCTGAGCGGGAAGATCCGCGCGATGCGTTTGTGTGCTTAAGCGCCAAGACAATCGAGGATCTGCCGGCTGGCGCGACGATCGGCACCGCGTCACTCAGGCGGCAGGCGCAAACGCTTTATATCCGCCCCGATCTTGGCGTCGTCACGCTGCGCGGCAATGTGGAGACGCGGCTGGCGAAGCTCGGTGAAGGCGTTGCGGATGCGACGTTCCTCGCCATCGCCGGGCTCACGCGCATCGGCCTTGCGCATCATGCGGCGAGCCTGATCGATCCATCCGCCATGCCGCCGGCCGCGTGCCAAGGCGCGCTGGCGATCACCGCGCGCAGCGATGACGCGCGCGTGCTCGATCAGCTCGCGGCGTTTGAAAACGCGGATGCGCGCGTGGAAATCGAAGCTGAGCGCGCGTTTCTCGCCGCACTCGATGGCTCATGCCGCACGCCGATTGGCGCGCTAGGGCGCGTGAACGGCGCTGAGCTTGCCTTCATCGGCGAAACGCTAACGCCGGATGGGACGACGCGCTGGCGCCAGCAAGACGCCATCACACTGAGCGGCGATCGCGCGGCGTTGGCGCGTGCGCTTGGCGCGCGGCTGGGCCAGCGCATCCGCGATGAAGCGGGCGATGCGCTGCTCACGGACCATTGATGAAAATCGCCATCACCCGCGCGCTGCCGGAAGCGGAGGAAACCGCCGCCGCCATTCGCGCGCGCGGGGCTGAGCCGATCATCGCGCCGCTGCTGGAGATCGTGCCGATGGGGTATGACACCAGCACCGAAGGCGCGCAGGCGATGCTGTTCACCAGCACCCACGGCGTGGCCGCCTTCCCTGATGCGAAGCGCGCGCGCGCCATCCCTGTGCTCACCGTGGGGGACGCCACCGCCGCCAGCCAGGCCGAACTGCAGGCACCCGCGCT
>DAORMO010000204.1:0-5562 GCA_035440585.1 Terricaulis sp. | reverse complement strand
AGCCGTGCGCACCGCGCGCCCTTCAGCGCGCAACGCGTCCGCAAGCGCCGCGCCAATAAAGCCGGAGGCGCCGGTGATGAGGATGAGGCTCATGCAGAAGCAGCGCGCGGACGCGCGCCGGCAAGACGCAGGCGAAAGGCTTTAGAGCGAATCGTCGAGCAGGAGCGACGCGAGTTCCTGATGCCGCTCACGATAGGCGGCGTCCCCGCCATCATTGGCGAGCACAGTGGTTTCGGCGCGCGGCGCAGCGGCGACGATCACAGGCGCATGCACCGCCATGGGCGCGTGCACGGCGGCGGGCGCCACGGTAAGCGCGCGCATGTGGGCGATCTTATCTTCGGTGGCGGCGCGGGTGATGGCGAGCGAGGCCGCCGTGGCGGCGAGCTGCCCGCGAATGTCGGAAACTTCATCGGCCGTGAGCGGGGCCGGGAACGGCGGCAGATTGGCGTACGGATCTTCGGCGACAGCGCCCGCGCCTTCGGCGCCAAACCCGGACGCCACTGACGTGCCGATCATGCCGCCGAAACCAGCGGGCGAGAACGCCGCGACCGCAGCCACCGTCGCCGCCACGCCGGTGAGGCCCGACTTGAAGATGATGTCACGGACTTCACGACCGAATTCGGTGTCGCGGTTCGCCATGTCGTTCGCCATGAAGTGGGAGCTCCGCCAAGCGCTCTTGGATACAGCTTCATCATTAAAAGCCGCGAAGGCGTAAGAAACCTTAAATCGCAGACCAGGACAAGCGCAAAGGCGCGCAATCTGATGACGATGCTGCAAGTTTGCCCGCTTCGCGGGCGCGGGCGCCAATCGTTTCGGCCAAGGTATCGAATTTGCTGGGTTTATTGAAAGCAGCGGCGGCGCACGCGCCGCCGCCCGCAGCTCAATCCAGCAGCGCTTTGACCGCTTCGACCACAGCTTCGGCGGTGATGCCGAAATGCGCGTACACATCCTTGGCCGGGCCCGAGGCGCCAAACTCGTTCATGCCGATGAACGCATCGAGCCCGAAGGCCTCAAACCAGCCCTGCCCGATCGCGGCTTCCACGCCGACCTTGAGCTCATCATCAGGGCCGCAGACCTCATCCTGGTAATCTTCGCTTTGCAGCGAGAAGAGCTCAAAGCACGGCGCTGAGACAACGCGCGTGGGCACGCCTTGCGCTTGCAGCAGCTCACGCGCTTTGACCGCAAGCGCGACCTCCGTGCCGGTGGCGAAGATGGCCGCTTGCGAGGGCCCGCCCTCCGCCGGCAAGAGCTCGTAAGCGCCTTTAATCGAAAGGTTTTCGCTGGCGCTATCGCGCAGCGCCGGGGTCGCCTGGCGCGACAGCGCCATGATCGCAGGCCCATCCTCGCGCAGCAGCGCCGCTTGCCAACATTCGGCGGTTTCCACCGCATCGGCGGGGCGGAACACGTAGAGGTTCGGGATGGCGCGCAGCGCGGCCAGATGCTCCACCGGCTGGTGGGTGGGGCCATCTTCGCCGAGGCCGATGGAATCGTGCGTCATCACATGGATGACGCGGATGCCCATCAGCGCGCCAAGCCGGATCGCGGGCCGCGAATAATCGGCAAAGCACATGAACGTGCCGCCATAGGGCACAAGCCCGCCATGCAGGGCGATGCCGTTCATGGCGGCGGCCATGCCGTGCTCGCGGATGCCGTAGCGGATGTAGCGGCCGGCGCGATCCTCGGGCGTGAAATCGGCCGCGCCGCTGGCGAGGGTGTTGTTAGAGGGGGTGAGATCGGCCGAGCCGCCGATCAGTTCGGGCATCGCCGCCCACATCGCGTTGATCGCCGCCCCCGATGAGGCGCGCGTGGCGAGCGCCGGCTTTTCAGCCGCGACCTTGGCCGCGTGCAGGCCAAGCGCAGTGATGGCTTCATCGAGATTGGCGCCGCCAAAGGCTGCCTGGAACGCCTCGCGCTGATCCGATTGCTTCAGGCGCCGCTCCCACGCTTCGCGCGATGTGCCGCCCTTGGCGCCGATGGCGCGCCAGGCGCTCAGCACATGTTCCGGGATTTCAAATGCGCCGTAGGGCCAGCCGAGCGCGGCTTTGGTCGCGGTGATTTCCTCCGCGCCCAGCGGCTCGCCATGCGCTTTGGCGGTGCCGGCTTTTTTCGGCGAGCCAAAGCCGATCGTGGTTTTGCAGGCGATCAGCGTGGGGCGATCCGATTTGGTCGCCGCCGTCAGCGCCTTTTCGACATCGGCGAGATCATGCCCATCGCAGGAGAGCACGTTCCAGCCGCTGGCGGCGAAACGCGCTTTTTGATCGGTGGCGTCCGAAAGCGACACCGCACCATCGATCGAGATCGAATTATCATCCCAGATCACGATCAGCTTGTTCAGCTTCTGCCGGCCCGCGAGCGAGAGCGCTTCCTGGCTGATGCCTTCCATCAGGCAGCCGTCGCCAGCGACCACCCAGGTGCGGTGATTGACCAGCTCATCGCCGAAGCGCGCATTGAGATGCGCTTCCGCAATCGCCATGCCCACGGCGTTGGCAAGGCCCTGCCCCAGCGGCCCGGTCGTGGTTTCAACACCTTGGGCGTGGCCGTATTCAGGGTGGCCCGGGGTTTTTGAGCCCACCTTGCGGAAATGCTTGAGCTCATCGAGCGTCATGTCCGCATAGCCGGTGAGATAGAGCAGCCCATAGAGCAGCATCGAGCCGTGGCCGGCCGACAGCACGAAACGATCGCGATCAGGCCAATTGGGATTGCCAGCGTCGAACTTGAGGAATTTCGAGAACAGCACCGTGGCCGCATCGGCCATGCCCAACGGCATGCCTGGGTGGCCCGATTTGGCCGCCTCGACCGCATCCATCGCCAGCGCGCGGATCGCGCCCGCCATCAGGCGCGCTTCTACGCCTTCGATCTTTTCAATCGCACTCATGCCCACAATCCCTGCCAGAGCCGGCGTTCTGCGCCGATTCGGCGCCTTTCGCCGTTTCGGGCGTTTCGGTATCAGCCGAAAGCGCTCACGAATATGCCGTAGCGGAGATTTTCATGCAGATTTTCATCGATAGCGCCGACGCCAAGGAATTGGCCGCGCTGGCTGGCTCGGGGCTGGTGGACGGGGTGACGACCAATCCCTCGCTGGTGGCCAAAGCGGGCGGGGATTTCTTTGAAACCCTCAAGGCGATTTGCGCCGCCGTGCCGGGGCCGGTGAGCGCTGAAGTTGTGGCCCAAGACGCCGAGGGCATGATCGCCGAGGGGCGCAAGCTGCGGCAAACGGCGGACAACATCGTGGTCAAGCTGCCGCTGACGCCCGAGGGGCTGAAAGACTGCAAGGCGCTGACAGCTGAAGGCCACCCGACCAATGTGACACTCTGCTTTTCGGCCGTGCAGGCGCTTTTGGCCGCCAAGGCGGGCGCGACCTATATCTCCCCGTTCCTGGGGCGGCTCGACGATATCGGCGCGGACGGGATGGATCTCATCCGCGAAATCCGCGCGATCTACGATAATTACGGATTTGACACGCAAATCCTGGCGGCCTCGATCCGCTCCGGCGCGCATGTGCGCGATGCGGCGCTGGCGGGGGCCGATTGCGCCACGATCCCGCCGGCGGTGTTCAAGAGCCTCTATAAGCACACGCTGACAGATTCCGGGCTCGAGGCCTTCCTCAAGGATTGGAAGGCCACCGGGCAATCGATTTTGTAGGGAAATCGGGATGTCGGGAAATCGCCAAGTCGCACGCGCGATTTGGCGATCTGGCGGACCTACCGCGTCAGGCGGGCGAGACGGGCGATGTCATCGTCCGTCGTGGCGCGGGCGGCGGCGAGCGTGCGCTCAGACGCGGCGATTTGCGCTTCGATCGCGGCCAGATTCAACGGCTCGATCAAAGCCGGCGTGACCTCGCGCACCGAGGCTTCAGCGCCGTGCACCGACAGAGCGCCCCGCTCAACCAACGGCGCGGCAAGCCCGACGAGCGCCATAAAGCCAACCCCAGCGATAAAGCTGGAAGCGATCACGGCCTTGCGACTGACGTGGGCGGGCGACATGGTAGGCGAACTCCTCGGGCAAAGGGCCGGTTAACAGAAGGTTTCCGGCCTGGCAATTCTTAGTTTGCGGCGCCGAAGAGAATTTGGAAGTGACCGCGGTCACGCATCCCTCAGGCCCACACCCCGCCGTCTTCTGCGGCTCACCCTAGATCGTAGCAGACAAAGCTGAATTCAAGGCGAACGTGGCGATTGCTTGAGTTGCGATTCTGTTAGGCTTGCGCTCTAAACAAGGCGCAAAAGCGCCATGGTGCGGCGCAGCAAAGGGAACACTATGGATAGCGTCTCCACTCGCCCCCGCCCCCTACGGAAAGCAGTGCTGCCGGTGGCCGGCTTCGGCACCCGCGTCCTGCCGGCGACGAAGGCGATCCCCAAGGAGATGCTGCCGGTGTTTGACCGGCCGGCGATCCAATATGTGGTCGATGAGGCGGTGGCCGCCGGCATCGAGCACATCGTGTTCGTGACCGGGCGCAACAAAGGCGCGATCGAAGATTATTTCGACCACGCCTCCGAGCTCGAAGCCGCGCTCAAGGCCAAGAACAAAACCGTGCAGCTTGAAGAGGTGGCGATCAGCGTGCGCGCGGCCGGCACGATGAGCTTTGTGCGCCAGCAGGCGGCGCTGGGGCTGGGGCATGCGGTGTGGTGCGCGCGCGACATCGTGGGCGATGAGCCGTTCGCGGTGATGCTGCCCGACATGCTGATGATGGCCGCGCCCTCCTGCTTGGCGCAGATGGCGGCGGTGTATGAAAAAACCGGCGGCAACGTGATCGCGGTGGAGCCGTGCGAAGATCCTTCGATGTACGGCGTGATTGATCCCGAGAGCCGCGATGGCCGCGTGATCAAGATGAAGGGCATGGTGGAAAAGCCCAAGCGCGAGGATGCGCCCTCCAACCTTTTCATCAGCGGCCGCTACATTTTGCAGCCGGAAATTTTTAAGCTTTTGGAAGACCAGAAGCCCGGCGCCGGCAATGAAATTCAGCTGACGGACGCGATGGCGCGGCTGATGCAGCAGCAGCCATTCCACGCGCTTGAATATGACGGCGTGACCTACGATTGCGGCGATAAAATCGGCTATTTGCGCGCCACCGCCGCTTATGCGCTGGCAAACAAAGAGCACGGCGCAAAGGCCGCCGAAACACTGGCGGCGCTGCTGGCGCATCGTTGATGGCGGAAGTGCTTGAAGCGTTTTCATCACGCGATGCGCTGATGCAGGCGGCCGCCGATGCAATCGCTGCGGCGCTTGAAGCGGGCCTGGGCGCGCGCGGGCAAGCGTGCGCGGCGCTTTCTGGCGGGACGACGCCCGCGCCGGCTTACGCCCTGCTCGCGGAAAAAAATCTCGATTGGCCGAACGTGACGTTCGCGCTGGTGGATGAGCGCTTTGTGCCGCCTGAGCATGAAGCCTCCAACGAGCGCTTGCTGCTTGCGGCGCTAGCGCCGGCTTTGGCCAAGGGCGCGACGCTTTTGCCGATGTACGCCTATGAGGCCAGCCTTGATGCGGCGGCGGCGCGCGCAAACGGGCTCTACGCCCCGCTTGAGATCGACATCGCGCTGCTCGGCATGGGCGAGGATGGGCACACCGCCT
>DAORMO010000203.1:5274-5584 GCA_035440585.1 Terricaulis sp. | reverse complement strand
GTCATTAATGTCGTTGGACTGAATATCAACGACCTCAAGCATCTACCCGCGACCCTAACCTCACTCGAGGGTGAAGCCGCCGAAGAGCGCCTGCAGCGCCGCATCTCACGCTGGACGCCGATGAAGCTAACGGAGGCCGCATGACCGAAGGCGAAGTCATGGAGCAGATCGTGGGCTACATGAGCCTCCTGCTGCTCGGCGTGTCGATTATCTTCACGGTGGTCTCCACCTACATCGTTGCACTCAACTATTTCGTCGGCGAAGCGCAGTTCGTGGCCCTCGGCGCTGGTCTTGCGACCGGGGGCATTGC
>DAORMO010000203.1:4875-5131 GCA_035440585.1 Terricaulis sp. | reverse complement strand
CGCGGTGCGGGTGCTCACCTGGCTCGGCATGACCGCGGTGTTCGCCGCGCTCGCCTACATGACCTTCATTCATCGCTGGAAGCCGGACGTTGTGAACGTTCAGCTGCAATCGAAGAAAGCCGCTTCGTAATGTCGACGCAAATCACCATGCCCGCGCTGTCGCCGACGATGGAGGAGGGCAATATCGTCAAGTGGCATGTCAAAGCCGGCGACAAGGTCGAGCCCGGCCAGGTGATCGCTGAGATCGAAACCGACA
>DAORMO010000203.1:0-4734 GCA_035440585.1 Terricaulis sp. | reverse complement strand
CCGTGTTGAGCGGCGAAGGCGAACAACCAAGCCCTCTCCCTCGCGGAGAGGGCGCCGCGCAAAGCGCGGCGGGTGAGGGGCGTTCAAGCCCGCGGGCGCCTGATCAATGGAACGCCCCTCATCCCCCGACCCCTTCTCCGCAAGCGAGAAGGGGAGACGAGCGCGTCCTCGCTTCACCGCTTGCACGACGTCTCGCAGAACAAGGCGGCATTGATCTGAGCGGCCTCCAAGGCTCTGGCCCTAACGGCCGCATTGTGAAGGCCGACATCGAGGCCGCGGCGAAGGCGCCGCGCAGCGCGCGGCAACAGCAAGCGCCGCAGCAATCGCGCGCCAGCACCACGCGCGGGAGAAATTCAACCCATCCAGATGCGCGATTTTTCCGTCGCTGCGATCGCTCACCCGCGCGGGCGTGAAGAGCGAAGCGGGCGTAGCTTGCGCAACGCGCGGCAGATACGCCGCAAACCAAGTGCGGAACGCAGCTTTATCCATCACCCGCCGCAGCGCCTCGGCTGTCATCAAAGTCGGCGATAAAAAATCATCCTGGCTCGGCTCCCACGCCGCCGCATTCGCATCGCCCGCGTGCCAGTGCAGCAGTTTCTCGCGCATCAGCGTATAAAGCAGCGGATCGTGCGCCTCGGCCCAATCGGCCGCCATGCGCAGCGCGAACGCGGTGGAGGTGTGCACGCCCGTGCGCACCGGATAATCGCACAGCGGCAGAAAATCGCGGAAGCGCTGCGCGAACATCTCCGCCAGCGGCGCCAGCGCTTGCCCATGCGGCGCCTCATGCTGGTTGAGCTCATGCGCCAGCGCCAGCAGCCAGCCCCAGCCGTAAGGCCGCTCAAACCCGCGCGACCATGGCCGGCGCAGATACGCGCACTCGCCCGCGACATTCTCCGCCGTGAACGCCCGCGCAAACAGCGCCGCGATCGCGTCACCCTGCGCCAAATCCGGATAGCGCCGCCAAAGCCGCGCCAGCAGCCAATAGCCGTGCACGCACGAATGCCAATCAAAGCTGCCGTAAAAAATCGGATGCGCCGCGCGCGGGCCGATCACGTCAGCCGGCCCCGCCATCACGTGATCCATCTTATACGGAAACGCCCGCTCCACATGCGCGAGCGCGAGCGCAGCGAACTTTTCGGCGATGTCTTTGGTAACTGTAGTCATGGGAAAGCCAGAAATCGCATCAGCAGGATGTTCGCAATCAGCAGCGGCAGCGCGGTGGGGATCTGCGCGCGGATCACGCCGTTGATCGCCTGTTTGCGATCGGGCAGCTCCAGCAGATTGGCCGGCACCACGTTGAAATTCGCCGCCATCGGCGTCATCAGCGTGCCGCAAAAGCCGGCCAGCATGCCGATGGCGCACACCCGCACAGGATCGCCGCCGAGTTCATGGATCACAAACGGCAGGCCCACAGCCGCCGTCATCACCGGAAACGCCGCGAACGCATTGCCCATGATGATGGTGAACAGCGCCATGCCCACGCAATAGGCCGCCACCGCCATGGTGCGGGTATCGAGCGGGATGTATTCCGCGAAGATCAGCCCCACCTGTTCGCCCACGCCCGCCGCCAGAAACACAGCGCCCAGCGCCGCCAGCATTTGCGGCAGCAGCGCTGCCCAGCCCACCGCATCCATCAGCCGCCGCCCTTCCTGCAGCGGCGCCAAGAGCGGCGGCTTCAGCCAAACCATGATCACGCCAATGGCGATCAGCACGCCCAGCGTCAGCGAAATCAGCGTCGCGTTCTTGGCCTCTATAAAATTCGGCGCCCAGCTTGTTTCTTTCACCAGCAGCGTGCCGATCAAGGCGGCCGCGGGAATGATCAGCGCCGGCAGAAACAATAGATTGCCGTTGCGCTCGGCGCTGGCGCGGCGTTCTTCTTGGCTGGTGGTTTTCGGCTTCCCTTGCCCCAGCCCAAAAGCGGCGATCGCCACAAGCCCAAGCGCCAGCAAGCCATTGCCCAGATCGCCAAACGCATGCCCGCCCAGAAAGCTCGCCGCCAGCAAGCCCCAGAACGCCGCATTGCGCAGCCGGCGCGGATTGGCGCTGTCCTGCGCCGAAAGAATAACCAGCGCCAGAAAGAAAAGCCCGGCCACGATGTAAGCGTGTTGCAGCGTGATCATGCGCCGGCCTCCGCCTTGCCGCTCAACGCACGCTTTAGCGCACGGTCGAGCAGCCAAAGCCGCACGCTATGGATAATCAGCGCCGCGATCGCCGTCGGGATCGCCCAGATCGAAAGCTGCAAGGGCTCAACGATGATGCCGTAGGTTTCCAAAAAGCCTTTGATCAGAAGGATCGAGGCGATGGCGATGAAAATATCTTCGCCGAAGAACAGCCCGATATTATCCGCCGCCGCCGCGTGGCTGCGAATAAGGAAGCGCTGCTTATCGGGCAGGGCGCCAAAGCGCGCTTCAGCCGCGCCCTCGGCCATCGGCGCCACCAGCGGCCGCACCATTTGCGCGTGCCCGCCGAGCGAGGTGAGCCCCAGCGCCGCGCTCGCCTGCCGGATCACGAAATACACCCAAAGCAGCCGCCCCACCGTGGCCGCCTCCACCTTGGCGATCGCAATCCGCGCGCGCTCCTGCAGGCCCGCGCGCTCCAGCAAGCCAATCGCCGCCAGCAAGATCCAGGTGAGGCTGATATAGCGCGCGTCGTTAAACGCCTTGCCAAATTGCGCCAGCGTTTCGCGCCCCGCTGCGTAGTAGGCCGCAAGATCGGCCTCTGGCGTCCAAGCCGCCGCAAGCCCAGTGGTGAGCGCCGCCCCCATCACCACCAGCAGCGGATTGGCGCGCACGATAAAGCCAAACACCACAACGGCGATGCCTAACAACACAAGCATGAGCTTCCCTTCGTCATTCCGGTCGCGCGGAGCGCGGGCCGGAACCCAGGGGCAAACGCAACATTGTTGGCCCCTGGGTTCCGGGCTCATCGCGACGCGATGCCCCGGAATGACGAGGCTTATACAAGCTTACGCTTCCCCAAATCCCCCGCCGCCGGGCGTTTCGATCACGAACACATCGCCCGCCTGCATGTCTGTTTTCGCCGTGGCGCCCAGCATTTCAACGCCGCCGCCCGCGCGCTCCACGCGATTGACGCCTTTTGCGCCATCGCCGCCGCCTTCGAGCCCAAACGGCGCCACGCTGCGCCGGTTCGATAAAATCGCCGCCTGCATCGGTTCGCAAAAGCGCACGCGCCGCACAGCGCCGTCGCCGCCTTTAAAAGCGCCGTCCCCGCCCGAGCCGCGCCGCACGGAAAACTCTTCCACCAGCACAGGAAAGCGCGTTTCCAAAACCTCAGGGTCAGTCAGCCGCGAATTGGTCATGTGCGTTTGCACCACGGCAGCGCCCGCAAAGCCGGCGCCTGCGCCTGAGCCGCCGCATATGGTTTCATAATATTGGCGCGCTGCATCGCCGAAGGTGAAATTGTTCATCGTGCCTTGGCTCGCCGCCAGCGCGCCAAGCGCGCCGTAAAGGCAATCCACCACGGCCTGGCTTGTCTCCACATTGCCGGCCACCACCGCCGCGCCCCGCGCGGGGTTCAGCATCGAGCCTTCCGGCACGATGATGTTGAGCGGCTTGAGGCAGCCTTCATTCAGCGGAATGTGATCGGCCACTAAGGTGCGGAACACATAAAGCGTCGCCGCGCGCGTGATCGCCAGCGGCGCGTTGAAATTGTTTTGTCCTTGCGCGCTGGTGCCAGTGAAATCGATCGTCACCGTGCGCGCGGCGCGATCTGGCGTCACCGCCACGGCGATCATTGCGCCATGATCCATCTCCACGCGAAAGCGCCCTGGCTTCAGCGTATCGATCACGCGCTTGATCTGCTCTTCGGCGTTATCCTGCACATGCCGCATATACGCGGCGACGCCCTCGCGCCCGTAATGTGCCACCAACCGCTTCAGCTCCGCCCCGCCGCGCACCACGGCGGCGATCTGCGCTTTAAGATCCGCGATATTGCGGTCCACATTGCGCGCAGGGTGGGGCCCGGAAGCAAACAGCGCGCGGGTTTCCGCTTCCAGCAGCCGCCCTTCGCGCACCAGCAGGAAATTTTCGATCAGCACGCCTTCATCTTCCACCCGCGTGGAATCCGGCGGCATCGAGCCTGGCGTGATCCCGCCCACATCCGCATGATGCCCGCGCGCGGCGGTGAAGAACGCCGGCGTGGTTTGCCCCTCCAGCATCACCGGCGCGATCAGGGTGATGTCCGGCAGGTGCGTGCCGCCCGCGTGCGGCGCGTTGAGCATATAGACATCGCCATCGCGCATGCCGGCGCCGCGCTGGCGAATAATCTCGCGCACGCTATCGCTCATCGAGCCAAGATGCACCGGAATGTGCGGCGCATTGGCCACCAGGCCGCCGCCCTCATCAAACACCGCGCAGGAAAAATCCAAGCGCTCCTTGATGTTCACGGAGGAGGCCGTGGTCTGCAGCGCCAGCCCCATCTCCTCGGCCACGCCCATGAAGCGATTGTTGAACACTTCCGGCAGGATCGGATCCGCCGCCGTGCCGATCGCGGCGCGTGCGACTTTCTCCGTGCGCGTCAACACAATATCGCCCACGCCGTTCATCGCCGCGCGCCAGCCCGGCGCCACATAGCTGGTTGCGCCATTCTCCAAAATCAGGGCCGGCCCCTCGCACGCAAAATCCGCCGTCAGCGCCGCGCGCTGAAACACTTGCTCACTTGGACCGCCGGCGCCCTCGCCGGCAGCGCTTTTTGCTTCAAGCGCATCCGCAACCG
>DAORMO010000202.1:5350-5627 GCA_035440585.1 Terricaulis sp. | reverse complement strand
AAGCACAACCCGCCGTGCCGCAACCTGCGCCGCAGCCCGCAACGCCCCCGCCTACGGAGCCGCAAGAGTGACGCGCGCGCCGAACCAGCGCGTGCTGCGCGCTTTCGGGCTCGTGCTCGCCATCGCCAGCGTCATTCTTCCGGCTTTGCCGCTCGGGCCGCTGTTTGCGCAGCCGCCTTTGCCGCTTGCGGTGCTCTGGGCCGCCTATGGCTGGGCCGCTGAGGATGAAGCCGGCTGGCGCGCGGTGACGTGCGCCTTTGCCATGCAGGCCGCCATG
>DAORMO010000202.1:0-5291 GCA_035440585.1 Terricaulis sp. | reverse complement strand
CAGCGCCTATCTTATGGGACGTATCGTGGCGGCGGCGATGTCGGCGCCAAACCTTGTTTCGCTCTGGGGCGGTTTTATCGTCACGGCTTTGCTCTCCATTGTGATCGCTTGGCTGCTCGCGCCGATCGGGCTTGGCCGGCAAGTCGGCATTGGGCCGTATGCAGAAGCTGCGCTCATCACCGCGATCATCTTCCCACTCGTGCGCCCGCTTTACATGAGCGGCGTCGGCGCGCGTGCGGCCCAGCCGGGAGCGCGGCGATGAAGAAGCCCAAAAAAGTCGGCTCAACGCTGCCCAAGCGCGACTCCAACGTGATCTTCAGCCGCCGCGCGGCGCTGCTCTCGTTCGCCGGCGCGGGCGTGCTCGGCTCGATCCTGTTCCGCATGGGGCAGCTGCAAGTTTCGGATGCGCTCAACCGGCAATATTCGCTCGCCGCCGATGAAAACCGCTTCGATACGCGCATCATCCCGCCGCCGCGCGGCATCATCTATGATCGCTTCGGCGCGGTGCTGGCGCAAACCAGCAAGGATTACCAAGTCTCGATCCTCCAATCGGAGGTCGAAGATCTCGAAGGCGTGCTGAGCAACGTCGCCGAAATCTTAGGGCTCGATGCGGAATGGGCGCGCCGCGCCGCCATCCGCGTGCGCGGCGGCTCGCGCTATGAACCCCAGCCGGTGCGCGAGGGGCTCACCTGGAATGAGTTCAACGCAATAAACGTGCGCTTGCCGGAATTGCCCGGCGTTGTCGCCAATTCGGCAGACGTGCGCGCCTATCCGTACGACAGCGTCTACGCGCACCCGATCGGCTATGTGCAAAAGCCCGCCCAGCGCGATATTGACCGCGCGCTCGAAAACGAAGCCACGGGCCGCACCCGCGCGGTCTATTTGCGCAATCCGCATGTTCGCATCGGCCGCTCAGGCATGGAAGTGAGCATGGAGGACGAGCTCCACGGCCTTCCCGGCTTCCGCAAAGTGATCGTGAACGCGCGCGGGGTGGAGCAGGGCGAGGATGTGACTGAGCGGCGTGAGCCTGTGCGCGGCGCAGGCCTTGTGCTCACGCTCGATCACGAGTTGCAGCGCACGGCGATGGAAAGTTTCGGCCAAGATCAGGCCGGCTCCGTCGTTGTGATGGATATCTATAACGGCGATCTTCTGGTGATGGCCTCCGCGCCCGGCTTTGATCCGAACCTCTTCGTCAACGGCATCGCCCAAGAGCCGTTCCGCGTGCTCAACGAAGATCAGAAAAAGCCGCTGTTCCACAAGAGCGTCACCGGCACATACGCGCCGGGCTCCACCTTCAAGATGATCGTCGCCATCGCCGCCAAGCAGGCTGGCATGGCCGATGATTTCCATGTCAGCTGCCCCGGCTATTTCTCTTATGGCGGGCGCGCTTTCCATTGCTGGCGCCGCGGCGGGCATGGCCGCGTCAATCTGCGCAACGCGATGAAGGCGTCCTGCAACGTCTTCCACTATCAGGCCGCTTTGATCGCCGGGCCTGAGCGCATCGCCGCCGTCGCGCGCCAGTTTGGCTTTGGCCAAACCTATGACATCGACGTCCCCGGCGTGGTCGCGGGCCTTGTGCCGGATCCCACCTGGTGGCGCGAAAACCGCCGCGAAGGCTGGACAGGCGGTTTGACCCTCAATTACGGCGTCGGCCAGGGCGCGCTGCAGATCACGCCGCTGCAGCTTGCCGTCGTCGCCGCGCGCATCGGCAATAACGGCCATGCCGTCATGCCGCGCCTGATCCGCGAAGGGCCGGGCGTCATCGATCCGCCCACGCCGCCGGATATGTCGGAGATTGACGCAGGCCATCTCGCCGCCATCCGCGAAGGCATGTTCGCGGTTTGCAATGAAGGCGGCGGCACCGCGCTCACGGCCGGCAATCTTGGCCTTGTGCGCAATCCCGAAACCGGGATCGCCGAAGCTGAAGCGCCGCACAATCGCGGCTGGCCGCGCGTGCAGATCGCCGGCAAAACCGGCACCGCCCAGGTGCGCGCGCTCACTGAAGCCACGCGCGGGCGGCATTTCTCGCAGATTGAGTATCGCTTCCGCGATCATGGCCTGTTCTGCTGCTTTGGCCCCTGGCATGAGCCGCGCTACGCCTGCGCCGTGGTGGTGGAGCATGGCGGCGGCGGCTCTGTCGCCGCTGGCCCCATCGCCCGCCGCGTCATGCGCGAAACGCTGCTGCGCGATCCTGCGCGCCGCGATCCTGCGCGCCTGGCCACGCTTGAGCCTGATCGGAGGCAGGCATGAGCATCAGCCTGGGCGCCAATCCGAACACGTTGGTTGAGCGGTTCCGCCGCCTCAATTGGGGCATCATCACGCTTTTATGCGCCATCGCCTTCGTTGGCGTGCTGATGCACTTTTCGGTGTCTTCCGGCGCGTGGACGGATATGCCGCTCACGCACGGCATGCGCTTTGGCGTTTTGCTGATCGTGGCGGTGCTCGCCGCGATGTTTCTTGATGCGCGCTTTTGGCTCGCCATCGCCTATCCGCTTTACGGCATCGCGCTCATCTTGCTGGTGGGTGTTGAGCTCATCGGCGAAACGCGCATGGGCGCGCAGCGCTGGCTCGCGCTTGGGCCTGTGTCGCTGCAGCCGTCCGAGTTTATGAAAATCGCCATCGTGCTGGCGCTGGCGCGCTATTATCACCAGCTCGACCCGCGCAAGAGCGGCACAGTGCTTTGGACCATCCCGGCGTTTCTGATGATCGCAGCGCCCGTCGCGTTGGTGATGCACCAGCCGGATTTGGGCACATCGCTGATGATCCTGTTTGCAGGCATCTGCGTGATGTTTTTAGGCGGGCTGCTGTGGCGCATCATCGCCGCTGGCGCGCTTGTCGCGGTGGGCGGGGCGGTGTTGGCCTATTCGTGGGTCCTGCATGATTATCAGCGCGACCGCATTAACGTGTTCCTCGGCATCACCGATGATCCGCTCGGCGCCGGCTATCACGTCATGCAATCGAAAATCGCGATGGGCTCAGCGGGGCTGTTCGGCCGCGGCTATCTGCAAGGCACGCAAAGCCAGCTCGATTTTCTGCCGGAAAAGCACACCGATTTTATCTTCACCATGATCGTGGAGGAGTTCGGCCTTATCGGCGGGGCGGTGGTGCTTGGGCTTTTTGCGGCGCTCATGGCGCTCGCCATGCAAGTCGCGCTGCGTGCGCGCTCCTTGTTTGGCAAGCTCACCGCCGCCGGCATGGCCGCCACGCTCGCGTGCTATGTGTTCATCAACACCGCCATGGTGATCGGGCTCGTGCCCGTCGTCGGCATCCCGCTCCCGCTGCTCTCTTACGGCGGCACCGCGATGGTGACTCTGATGGTCGGCTTCGCCATCGTGCTCTCTATCGACCTGCACCGCGATCAAACCGGCGCGCGCGGCTGGTTGTGGTGAACGCCAATTCCCCTCGCCCCGCGCAGCGGGGGAGGGGCTAGGCGAGGGGGACAGTATCCATCCGCCGCAAGGCGTCGGGTACGACCCTTTGCTGCAGAACCAGATCGCCAACATTGCCGATCCAGTGCAGCACATGCGCGATCCCATCGCGTACGACACGCTCCTTCACGCGGATCACCAGAAAGCCATGAGCTTCCAGTTCGAGCGTGCGCGCTGCGTCGAACGTCTTTTGTTCCTCGCCATCGTGCGCCGGGCCATCGACCTCGACGATCAATTTCGGATTGTGACAAAGGAAGTCGACAACGAAATCGCCCACCGGTGATTGGCGGCGGAAGCCCCAGCCATTCAGCTGGTTTCGGCGTAGCCGTTCCCAAAGCAGTTTCTCCGCAATGCTTTGCGTCTGCCGCAACGCTCTTGCGCGGTTGATGTGCGGAGGATGTTTCAATTTCCCCCTCCCTCGCGGCTTCGCCGCTTTCCCTCCCCCGCTGCGCGGGGCGAGGGGGCTCACCAAGCCCCGTTGTCAACCATCCAATCCGTCGCCCTAATCAGCGCATCCACAATCCCTGGCTCCAAGCTCGAATGGCCGGCGTCTGGAATAATCTCCAATTCCGCGTGCGGCAGGCGCTGTTTCAGATCCCAGGCGTTTGAAAGCGGTGTGCACATGTCATAGCGGCCATGCACGATGCGGCAGGGGATGCGCGCCAGCACCGGCGCCTGATCCAGCAGCCAGCCGTCATGATCAAAGAAGCCCTTGTTCACAAAATAATGGTTCTCGATCCGCGCGAAGGCTTCAACGAAGCGATCCTCGGTAAAGCGCGTCGGCAGCGCGTTCGGCCCGGCCAGCGAAATTGTTTCGCCCTCCCAGCGCGCCCATGCGCGCGCGGCGCGGATGCGGGTGTCGCGGTCAGCGGCGGTGAGCCGCTTGTGAAAGGCGTGCAGCAGATCGCCGCGTTCGTCTTCCGGGATCACGCTCACATAGCGCGCGAACGCATCGGGAAACACATGGCTCGCGCCGCTCTGATAAAACCAATCGATCTCCTGTTTGCGCAGCAGGAAAATCCCGCGCAGCACAAGCCCCGCCACGCGCTCAGGATGCTTGGCCGCATACGCCAGCGCCAGCGTCGAGCCCCAGGAGCCGCCAAACACCAGCCATTTCTCGATACCCAGCTTTTGGCGCACGGTTTCGATGTCAGCCACCAGATCCCAAGTCGTGTTCTCTCGCAGCTCAGCATGTGGGGTGGAGCGCCCGCACCCGCGCTGATCCATCATCACGATCCTGTAACGCCGCGGATCAAAGAAGCGCCGCATCTCCGGGGAAAGCCCGCCGCCCGGGCCTCCATGCAGCGCCAGCGCCGGCTTGCCGAGCATGGCCCCGCTTTGCTCATAATAGATGCTGTGCAGGTCGCTCACCTTCAGCATCTCGCTCTCGCGCGCTTCGAGGATCGGATAAAGGTCGCGCCGGGGCGGGGAGGTGTGTCCGTACATGCCGCTTGGTTACGAGCCTCAAGCGGCGCAAGCAAGGCGGCCCCACTCGACGGGCCCCCATTTGCCGCGTTAAAGCCGGCGCGTAACCGCCATTTGCCCAGGACGCCTTGAGCCCGCTTTCCTCCCCCGCCGCACGGGTCACGCTGGTTATGTCATGCCTCTTCGGCACGACGGGCGTGGTCATGGTGTTTCTGCCGCGCTGGCTCGAGGTTGAGCGCGGCCTGATGGGCGCTGAGATCGGGCTTGTGCTCTCGCTCGCGCAATTCGCGCGCGTGCTCACTGGCCCCTTGATCGCGTTCTGGGCCGATGGCGCCGGCGATCGCCGCACGCCGCTGCGCGTTGTCGCCGCAGCGTCGCTGATCACGTTCGCGGCGTTCTTCTTCGTCGCGCGCGATTTCTGGTCGCTGCTGGTGATCG
>DAORMO010000201.1:387-5664 GCA_035440585.1 Terricaulis sp. | reverse complement strand
GCGGCTTCGCCGCTTCCCTCCCCCGCTGCGCGGGGCGAGGGGGATCACTGCAGCAGCGCCCGCGCCATCTCCGCATCCCGCGCCATCTGCGCTTTAAGCGCCTCAAGATCTGAAAAGTGCGCTTCATCGCGCAAGAACGCGATCAGCTCCACCTCGATGGTTTGCCCATAAAGCTCCGCATCGAAAGCGAAGATATGCGCTTCCAGCACCGGCTCGGCGGTGACCGCGCCCAGTTCGCCCAGCTCGGCCAGCGCCCCCACGCTTGGGTTCACGCCCACGCTGGCCACGCCGTCAAACCAATTCTCGCCCACGCGCACGCGCACCGCATAAACGCCAAGCCGCGGGCGCACATAATCGGCAAGGCCGACATTGGCGGTGGGAAAGCCAAAGCCGCGCCCGCGCTGAAACCCGCGCACCACCTCGCCCTCGATCGCAAACGGCCGCGAGAGCTGCGCTGCGGCCTTCTGCATATCGCCCGCTTCAATCGCCTTGCGGATCGCGGTGGAGGAATAGCGCACGCCGTCTTCGCCCACCGCGCCCACGGCATGCGCGCTAAAGCCAAATTGCTTGCCCAGCGCGATCAATGACGCCACATCGCCCATACGCGCGCGCCCGAAGCGGAAATCGGCGCCCACGCTCACATGCGTGACGCCCAGCCGGTCGCGCAATTCGCGCTCGGCGAATGCGGCGTCCGTCAGCCGCGCCATCTCTGCGTCAAAGCCGATGGCGAACACTTCATCCACGCCCAGCGCCTTCAGCGCACGCGCGCGTTGAAACGGCGTCTGCAGCCGAAACGGTGCAGCGTCTGGCTGGAACAAGCGCTTGGGGTGAGGGCGGAAGGTCACAACGCCAAGTTTGGCGCGCCCATGCGCCGCCGCGCGCGCATCACTCAGCACCGCCTGGTGGCCAAGATGCACGCCGTCGAAATTGCCCAGCGCCACGGCGCAGCCTCTGGCGTCTTCAGGGATGGCGCTTCCTGGCATGTGCACGCGCATGTTCGTTCACAAATCCTTTCCCGATGCGCCCAAATGCAGCCGGGTCTGTTGCCAAAGTCTTGCACTGGGGCCGAACCGCGCCGGCCCTGTTCACCTATGCTTAAGCGCTGTTTTACCGAAAATTCTCAAGTGTTTGCTACGCATATTTCTATAACAAGGCGCGTAAAGCGCAGGGTTCCTCGCGCCGCCGGGCAGCACCCGGCCGGGCGGCGCGAGCCTCCTGCCTCACACAGCGCCTGGGGTGTGCGGAGCGTGAAGAGGCCATGGGCGTTTCAGAGTCAAAGCCGATCCTCATCGTCGATGACGTGAACACCATGATCCGCGTGCTGCGCAATCTCCTGCGCCAGCTTGGCTTCACCCAGATCGATGAAGCGTGCGACGGCGCCACCGCGCTCGCCAAGATGCGGGCCAAGGATTATGCGCTCGTCATTTCCGATACGCACATGGCGCCGATGAGCGGGCTTGAGCTGATGGCGGCCGCTCGCGCCGACGAACGCACAAGCGCCACGCCCTTCATCATCCTTGGCGATGAAGATCAAAGCGCCACGCGCGCCGGCGCTGCGGCTTGCCTGATCGCGCCGTTCAGCGCGCAAATGCTGCGCGCCAAGCTCGAGCCGGTGCTGGGCGCGATCTAAAGAAAAAGCGCGCCGGCAAAGCCAGCGCGCCCTTCATGTTCATCATGCCGCCAGCGTCTAGCGCTTCTTCGCGGCCTTCTTTTTCGCAGCCTTCACCACCGGCGCCTTCGGCGCGGGCGCGGCTTTCACCTTCGCCTTCTTCGGCGCAGCGGCTTTTTTGACAGCAGGCGCCTTCTTCGCGGCCGGGGCTTTCTTCGTCACGGGCGCAGCCTTGGCGACAGGCGCGGCCTTCTTGGCGGCGGCCTTCTTCGCCGGCTTGGCCTTCACGGCAGCCTTGGGCATGGCTTTCTTCACTGCCTTTTTCGGCGCGGGCGCAGGGGCCGGCGCGGCCTCAACCGCCGCGGCCTTCGCCGCCGCCGCTTCAAGCTCGGACTTGCTCTTGCGGCGCATATCGGCCGCGTGGGCGCGCTTAAAGGTTTGGATGTCTTTGAACTGCCCATCCTTGTTGCGCACGGCGTAGAGCTTTGTGCCCTTGCTGCTGCGGTGTGTGGTGCGACGCGCCATTCTCGGCTCCCTCAAAAGTTGCGGGCTGAGTCTTAGGACGAGTCCTTTAGCGCGGGAAGCGGGCCTTCTCAGGTCGCCATCTGCCCGCCATCGACCACGAAAGTCTGCCCTGTTGCAAACGCCCCGGCGGGCGCGGCCAAGAACACCGCCATCCCGGCGATTTCATCGGCTTCGCCCACGCGGCCCAGGCACGACATGCCGGCATATTGCTTGAGGATTTCAGGGTTGTCCCACAGCGCTTTGGCGAAATCGGTTTTGATCAGGCCCGGCGCGATGGTGTTCACCCGCACATTATCGCCGCCGAACTCAAGCGCCAGATTGCGCGCCATCTGCATGTCTGCGGCCTTGGAAATATTGTAGGCGCCGATCACCGCCGAGCCGGCAAGCCCGCCGACGGAGGAGATGATCATGATCGCCCCATCCTTGCGCTTGCGCATCTGCGGCGCGCACATCTGGATCAGCCAGTGATTGGAGATGATATTGTTTTGCAGCACCTTGGTGAATTGATCGTCTGAGATGCTCTCCATCGGCCCGAAATGCGGGTTGGAGGCGGCGTTGCACACCAGGATGTCCACCGCGCCGAACGCGCGCATGGTTTCGTCCACCAGATTCTGCAGCGCCTCTTTCGCCGCGATATTGGCCGCCACCGCAATCGCCGCATTGCGCCCCACCGCGGCGTTGATTTCCTCGGCCGCTTCCTTGCAGGCGTCCAGCTTGCGCGAGGAGATCACCACATTGGCGCCATGCTCAGCCATGCGATGCGCGATCGCCTTGCCGATGCCGCGCGATGAGCCGGTGATGATGGCGGTTTTGCCGGTAAGATCGAACAGATTGCCCATGGCGCGCGCTCCCTTTATGTCGGGGCGCAGTTTAGGCGCGCGCCCCGCGCTGGGTCTAGGTTGACGTGGGAGGAGGGCATGCGCGTTAAGGCTGCCGTTGCGTTCTTGGCGGTGATGCTTGCCGCGTGTCAGCCCCAAGGCGGCGCGGGGCCCAGCCCGGCGGAGCAGCATCAGGCGCTCGCCGCGCAATGCGGCGGCGGCGATATCGGCGCCTGCACCACGCTGATCGATGATCCCGCGATCGCCGCCCCGCAACGCGGCGCGTATCTTGTCTCACGCGGGCAGGCGCGCCGTGCGTTGGGCGAAACCACCGCCGCTTTGCGCGATTTTGAAGCCGCGCTGCGCGCTGATCCCAATCAGGCCGGCGCCTCGCTCGGGCGCGGGGAAATCCTGCTTGAAAGCGGCCAGTTGGACGCCGCCCAGCCGTTGTTTGAGCGTGCGCTCGCCGCCGGCCCCTCGGGCCGCGCCTCGCTCGGCCTTGCCCGCATCGCCGACGCGCACGGGGATGTGCCCGGCGCGATCACGCATCTGCACGCCGCGCTGACGGCCGATCCCAATCTCGCCGAAGCCCACGCCTTGCGCGCCCGCATCCTCAAGCAAAGCGGCGATCTTGAAGGCGCGCGCCGTGAGTATGCGCACGCGATCCGCATCGATTCAGCCCTGGCCGTTGCGCGCGCGGGCCGCTGCCGGCTCAATCTCGAAACCAATGAGAGCTTGGATCAAGCCCGCGATGACGCCGCCGCCGGCGTGCTGGCCGATCCGGCCAATGTCGAAGCGCAGATTTGCCGCGGCATTCTGCAATTGCGCGATCGTGAAGCGGAAGCCGCGCTCGCGTCGTTCGCCGCCGCGCTGGAGGTGGAGCCGGGCAATCCCGAAGCGCTGTTCGGCCACGGCATCGCCCGCATGCGCACCGGCGATTCCCAAGGCTCGCGCGACATGAACCGCGCGCGCCAGTTCAGTTCGCATATTGGGCAGCGCTTTGAGCAGCTCGGGGTTTCGACGCGGTGATGGGGATTAGGGATTGGGGATTGGGCCGCGTCGCCCCCAATCTCTAATCCCCAATCCCTATTTCAACCCTGCCATAACCCAGCGCGCATTGACGCCTTCAGCCGCCATCGCTTCATGCACTTTGGCGCCGTCGAGCGCGCCATTGGTCATCAGCGCTTCGCCATGCATGCCTGAGGCGACAAACAGGCAATCGAGGCCCTGGCTGTTGGCCCCGGCCACATCCGTGCCCAGCCCGTCGCCAATGCACAGCACGCGTGAGCGCTCCACCAGCCCGCGCAGCGTCGTCAATTCGCGGAACGCCAGCTCATAAATCGGCGCGTGCGGCTTGCCCGCCATCACCACGCGCCCGCCGATTTTCTCGTATTCGCGCGCCACCGCGCCGGCGCACCACATCAATTGGTCGCCCACGCGCACCACGATATCCGGATTAGCGCACAGCATATCCAGATTGCGCGCCCGCGCCGCTTGCAGCACCTCGGCATAGGCGTCGGGCGTTTCGTCATCATCGTTGAGGCCTGAAATGCCGATGAAGCGCGCATGCTCCATGCCCGCCTGCTTGAGCCCCAGCCCCTCCCAGAGCGGCGCATCACGCGGCGGGCCGATCTTATACATCGGCCCCGGCGCCCGCGCGCCGAGCGCTGAGCGGATCGCGTCGCCGGAGGTGACGATCACGTCATACGCGCTGCGCGGAAAGCCAAGCCGATCGAGCTGTTCAGGGATCGGCCCGCGCGGCTTGGGGATGTTGGTGAGCAGGATCACCACCCCGCCATTGTTGCGGAAGGTCGAGAGCGCCTCAGCCGCGCCGGGATAGATGCGCCGCCCGTTATGGATCACGCCCCACACGTCGCAGAACAGCGCATCGTAGCGGTCCGCGATGGTTTTGAAGCGTTCAATGATCAAGCGCGCGCCTCCATCAGGGCTGTGATCTGGGCCGCACTTGCGTCCGCATGCTCAGGCCCTGCATCATAGGGGCAGGGGATGACAAGATTAGCCAACGCCTTCTGCGGTTCGACATATTTGTCGTGCATCGGCCGCACATGGGCGAAGAATTGCACAAGAACCGAGCGCGGCGTGCGCCCACGGCTCTCGGTGTCGCGGATCATGCGCCGCGCCAGCCGCAACGCCTCATCGCATTGCATATAGACGCTGACATCAAACAGCGCCGCCAGGCGCGGATCGGCCAGCAAATGGATGCCCTCCACGATCACCCAATCGGCATGGGCGATGCGCTCCACATCCGGCCGGCGCCGGTGCGTGGTAAGATCATAAACCGGCTTGTCGAACGCCTCGCCGCTT
>DAORMO010000201.1:0-377 GCA_035440585.1 Terricaulis sp. | reverse complement strand
GGCCAATTTGAGATGCGCGTGCAGCAGCGCATGCTCTTTGGCGGCGGGTTCGTCGAAATTGTGCAGGGCCGCATCGAAATCCGCGATGGTGGAGGCGCAGCGATAATAATCGTCCTCGGCGATCACCACCGCGCCCGCGCCCAGCCGCCGCGCCAGCGCCCGCGCAACCGTCGTCTTGCCCGCGCCCGAGCCTCCGGTGATGGCGATCAATGTGCTCATGCCGCCTTACTGGCGCCCGCAGGTGTGCGCTGCAATAGGGGCTGGCGGGCAAAAAAGCGCGGATTGCCCGCCCCGCTCTCCCACACCCGCCGCCCCCGTCCTCCCCCGCCAGGGGGAGGTGGATCGCGCGCAGCGCGAGACGGAGGGGCGGGCGCAAA
>DAORMO010000200.1:5478-5712 GCA_035440585.1 Terricaulis sp. | reverse complement strand
CAGCGCCGCAAGATCGCGCGGCCCGCCACGCCCCAGCGCCAAGCGCGTCAGCGCGCGCGCGAGATCGCCGGCAGCGCGCAATTCTTGGCGCACGGCGCTGCGGCGATCGGGGTGGCTCAAGAAAAACTGCACCGCATCGAGCCGGGCTTCGATGGCGCGCACATCTGTCAGCGGGCGCGACAAGCGCTCAGCCAGCAAGCGCCCGCCAGGCGCTGTGATGGTGCGATCCACGCA
>DAORMO010000200.1:0-5385 GCA_035440585.1 Terricaulis sp. | reverse complement strand
GCCGCTGCGCTTGGGCGGCGCCAAGCGTGGCGCGGCGCCGGCCTGGGTGAGCTCGATATAATCGAGCAGCAGGCCCATGGCCGAAAGCTCAGGCGCGGTGAAATCACCGAAAGCGTCGAGCGCTGCAACCTCGAATGCGGTTTTGAGACGCCGCTCGGCCGCCTTGGCGTCGGCCTTCACCGCCGGGCGCGGGGTCAGCGCAGCGCCTGACAGCCGCGCCGCTTCGCTCAGCTTGGCGCAATCGGCATCCGTCGCCAGCAATTCGGCCGGCGCGAGCGCGGCGAGTTCTTCTTCCACCTCTGCGGCCGCCAGCGGACGCGCTTCAAACGCGCCAGTGGAAATGTCAGCCCAGGCGATCGCCGCGCCCTCGGCGCCGTAAGCAATGGCGGCAAGCCGATTGGCTGCGCGCGCATCAAGCAACCCCTCTTCCGTCAAAGTGCCGGGCGTTACGACCCTCACAACGCCGCGTGCGACGATGGATTTTCCGCCGCGCTTCTTAGCCTCGGCAGGATCTTCCAATTGCTCACACACCGCGACCTTGAAGCCGGCGCGGATCAGCTTGGCGAGATAGCCTTCGGCCTGATGCCAGGGCACGCCAGCCATCGGGATCGGCTCGCCGCTATGTTGGCCGCGCTTGGTGAGGGTGATGCCGAGCGCTGCGGCGGCTTTTTCGGCGTCCGCGAAAAACAGCTCGTAGAAATCACCCATGCGGAAAAACAAAAGCGCATCAGGGTGATCAGCCTTGGCGGCAAGGTATTGCGCCATGAACGGCGTGAGCTTCGCGGGCGGGGGGGTGGATGAATCGGCCACACCCCCGTTTAATCACTTGTCCGCCGGACTTCCATTGACGCAAGCGGGCCGAAGCTTAGGGTGCGCGCCTCTCAACATTACAGCCGAGCCGGAAGCCCTCCCCGCAGCCATGCCTGATTCGACCAAAAAGAGTTTCACCGACGCCGAAGCGCTGGATTTCCACCGCATCCCTACCCCCGGCAAGATTTCGATCACCCCAACAAAGCCAATGGCCACCCAGCGGGATCTTTCGCTGGCGTATTCTCCGGGCGTGGCCGTGCCGGTGAAGGCGATCGCAGAGGATGCGGATAAAGCCTACGATTATACCTCCAAGGGCAATCTGGTGGCCGTGATCTCCAACGGCACCGCTATCCTCGGGCTCGGCAATCTGGGGGCGATCGCCTCCAAGCCGGTGATGGAAGGCAAGAGCGTTCTCTTCAAGCGCTTTGCAGATGTGGACTCGATCGACATCGAAGTGACGACGACGGAGGTCGAGGAATTCATCACCACGGTGCGCAACATCGGTCCCACGTTCGGCGGCATCAACCTTGAGGACATCAAGAGCCCTGAATGCTTCGTGATCGAAAGCCGGCTGCGCGATGAACTCGACATCCCGGTATTCCATGACGATCAGCACGGCACCGCGATCATCGCCGCCGCAGGCCTCATCAATGCGTGCGAACTGACGGGGCGCAAGCTTTCGGACATTAAAGTTGTCGTCAACGGCGCGGGCGCGGCTGGGCTTTCCTGCATCGGCCTGATCAAGCTGCTGGGCGTGCCGCATGAGAATGTGATCGTCTGCGACCGCGAGGGCGTAGTGTATCGCGGGCGCGAAAAAGGCATGGATCAGTTCAAATCCGTGCATGCGGTGGACACCAAATTGCGCACGCTCGCTGAGGCGGTTGAAGGCGCGGACGTGTTCATGGGGCTCTCCGCCGCCGGCGCGATGAGCCAGGACATGGTGAAATCCATGGCCAAGAAGCCGATCATTTTCGCCATGGCCAATCCCGACCCGGAGATCACGCCAGAAGACGTGCACGCCGTGCGCAAGGACGCGATCGTGGCGACCGGCCGTTCGGACTATCCGAACCAGGTCAACAACGTGCTGTGCTTTCCCTACATCTTCCGCGGCGCGCTGGACGTGCGTGCGCGCACGATCAATGAGGAAATGAAGGTGGCCGCCGCGCGCGCGATCGCGCAATTGGCCAAGCAGGACGTGCCCGATGAAGTGGCCGCCGCCTATCGCGGCCGGCGCCTCAAATTCGGCCCCGAATACATCATCCCCTCCACTTTCGATCCGCGTTTGATCTCGGAGATCCCGCCCTTCGTGGCGCAAGCGGCGATGGACACCGGCGTCGCGCGCAAGCCGATCGAAGACATGCAAGCCTACAAGCACGCACTCGCCCAGCGGCTCGACCCAACGGCGGCGATGATGCAGCGCGTGCAGACCGTGGTGCGGCGCAGCCCGCCTTGCATCGTGTTCGCCGAAGGCGAAGAGCCCTCGGTGATCCGCGCCGCTTACGCTTTCCAGGAGCTCGGCCTTGGCCGCGCCGTGCTGGTGGGCCGCGAAGAAACCGTGCGCGAGAATATGAACGCGATCGGCGTGCCGGAAAGCGCCGAGATCAGAGTGATCAATGCGCGGCTTTCTGAGAATAAGGAGATCTACGCCGATTTCCTGTATCGCCGGCAGCAGCGCTTCGGCTTCCTGCTGCGCGACGTGCAGCGCCTGGTCAATCAGGATCGCAACGTCTTCGCCGCCTGCATGGTGGCGCAAGGCCATGCCGACGGCATGGTCACGGGCGTGACCCGCAATTACGCAACAGCGCTGGATGACGTGCTCAAAGTGATCGACCCCGCGCGCGGCGAGCGCGTGATGGGCATGTCTGTCGTGCTCAACAAAGGGCGCACGCTGTTCATCAGCGATACGGCGGTGGCCGAATTCCCTGATGCGCCGGAGTTGGCGCAGATCGTGCTGCAATCGGCGAGCTTCGCGCGCCAGTTTGGCGCGACCCCGCGCGTGGCGCTGGTTTCGCACTCCACTTTCGGCAATCCGAAAATGGAGCGCTCGGAAAAAATCCGCGACGCCATCTCCATTCTCGATCGGCGCGAAGACGCCGAGTTCGAGTATGAGGGCGAGATGAATGTGGATGTCGCGCTCAACCCGGATGTGCGCGAGCTTTATCCGTTCTCACGGCTTTCGGAGCCGGCGAACGTGCTGGTGATGCCGGCGCTGCATTCGGCCTCCATCTCCACCAGCCTGCTCGCCACCGCGGGCGGCGCCACGGTGATCGGCCCTGCCCTCACCGGGCTCTCGCGCCCGATCCAAATCGCGCCGCTCGGCGGCACGGTGTCAGACATCGTGACGTTCGCCACGATTGCGGCATTCCAGGCCGTGGGCTTGAAGGAGAAGGCGCGGGGTTAAGCGGGGGCTTCTTTCTTCGCGGGCGGGGGAGGTTTTCTCACAATCAGAACCGCCAAGACGAGCGCGGCCACGCCGACCACGCCCGAATAGATGAAGAACGTCATATAGCCGGCCGCAAATGCCTCAGCCGGAATGCCGCGATCCGCCGAAAGCTTGGCGAACGCAGTGGGTGACATGCCCGAGAACCAGGAGCGCAACCACTCGGTTTCGCCCGCGTTCGCGGCGGCAATGGCGCTCTCGACGATGCGGCCAGAGATCGCGGCAAGAAATTTGCCCGGCAGCGCATAGAGTGATGAAAACAGCGCGTACTGCGTTGCTGTAAAGCCGAGGCTTGTGAGGCTCGACATATAGGCGATCAGCGCTGTGCCAGCGATGCCGGCAGAGATGTTGTCTACGCCGATGCACAGATAAAGCCCCGGCAGAGAGGGGCCGGTGAAAGTGAGTAACCCAAAAGCCACGTTCGACAAGGGCTGCAGCACCGCCCCTGCGATCAGTGCGCGCATCAGCCCAAAGCGCGCCACCGCCCAGCCGCCAAGCCCAACGCCAAGCACGGACATAACAACGCCGAACAGTTTGCGCGCATTGGCGATCTCATCCAGCGTAAAACCGACATCGACGTAAAACACGCCCATTAAATTCAGCACGAAATCGGCGATGCGATAAACGCAAATCATCGCGAGGATCAGCGCGCCCGTACCGGCATAGCGCTTGAAGAAATCCTCCAGCGGCTCTTTCAGAGTGCCGGCGAAATAGGCGCTGGGACGCGTCTTGGCGCCGGGCAGCGGATAGGTGGCGAAGCCGACGATCGCGAGGCCAGCGAGCGCAGAGAGGCCTTGATAGATCATGCCCCATGGGCGCGAGGTCCACACCTCCCCTGCTGCTGTTGCAAACTCCGTAAAACCGGCCATCGAGAATAGGAAGGTGAGCGGCTCGGCGCGCCCGGCGAGCCCCGCACCGATGAACGCCGCGCCGACAAGCATGAGTGCAAGCCGGGAGACCCACTCTAATGCCTCAGCCCAAACTGGGCCAGGCGCCATCGTGTCAGGCGCGCGCTCAATGCCCTTCTCTCGCGGCGCGAGCAGAACACCGAGAATGCCGATGCCCATCACGAACGCCATCAAGCTGTAAGAGCCCGTCCAGCCGATGCGTGAGGCAAGCCAAAGCGGCACAGCACCCGACACGATGATGGAGATGCGATAGCCCCATTGGTACGCGGCTGCCATAACGCCTTGTTTTTCGGCGGCCGCTGCTTCGATGCGCCAAGCATCGATTGCAATGTCCTGAGTGGCGCCAAACAATGCTGTGAACGCCGCGCAAAGCGCAACGATGACGATGATATCCATGTTCGGATCGGGCTGCATCGCCCCTTCCGCGCCGCTGGCCACCGCCGCCGACACGCCGGGCGCGTTCACCGCAATCAACCAAATGCCAAGGACGACCCCTGCTTGCGCCACCAGCATCCAAGCGCGCCGCCTGCCCAGCAGATGATGCAGCACGGGGATCTTCACGCGATCCACCAACGGCGCCCAAAGGAATTTGATCGCGTAGGTGATTGTCACCAAGCTCATCAACGTGATGACATCAACCGGGATCTTCGCCTGGCGCAGCCACACTGAGAGCGTGTCGTAAATCAGTAGATTGGGCAGCCCCGCAGCAAATCCCAGCGCCAGCATTACAAGCGCGCGTCGTTCAAAGAAGACGGCGATTGCGGCCCAGGTTGAACGCTTCGGCGCTGGTGCGTCGGTCATGGAAACTCCGGCCCTTCCGCCGCTTTATTCGCCGCCAAACGTGGCGGGGTTCGGGCGGCGGGACAAGCGCTCGGCGACGGCGATGAGCCGATCTGCGTCCACCGGCTTGGTCAGGAAATCATCCATGCCCGCTTTCAGCGCCTGGGCGCGCTCCTCCCCGCCGGTATCGGCGGTGAGCGCGACGATCGGCGCTTCGGCATTGGGGCCGTGGCCGGTGCGGATGCGCTGGGCGGCCTCGAGCCCATCCAGGCGCGGCATGCGGATATCCATGAGGATGAGATCGAACGGCCCGGCGGCGGCGGCGGCCACCGCCTCCTCTCCGTCCTGCACAGCGGCGACAACGCAGCCCGCGCGCGTCAGCAGCGTGCGCGCCAGGATAGCGTTCACCGGATTATCCTCGGCCAGCAGCACGCGCAGCCCGGCGAG
>DAORMO010000199.1:3473-5744 GCA_035440585.1 Terricaulis sp. | reverse complement strand
GCCTCCTCCGCCGCCGCGATCGTGCCGCCTTGCTCGACCACCCAGGCGTCAAACACCTCACGGCTCACGGCGCGGATTTCCACCGGCATGAACGCGTGATTGACGCCGCACAATTCAGAGCACTGCCCGTAGAACACGCCTTCGCGCTCCACGTTGAACCATGTCTCGTTCACGCGGCCTTGGATCGCATCTTCCTTCACGCCGAAGGCCGGCATGGCGAAAGCGTGGATCACGTCGTTCGACGTCACCAGCACGCGCACGACGGTGTTGACCGGCACCAGCAACGGCTCGGACGCCGCCAGCAGATAAGGCCGCCCCTGCGCGCGGGCTTCTTCTTCAGGCAGCATGTTGGCGGTGATGGCCACGCCCAGATCCGGATACTCAAGGTTCCAGAACCAGGAATTGCCCACAACTTTCAGCGTGAGCTCCGCTTCCGGGATGCGCTCTTGCTTGTAGAGCAGCGGGAAGGATTTCCATGCAATCGCCACAAGGATGAGGACAGGTAGCACCGTCCAGATCACTTCCACCGTCATGTTGTGGGTGAATTTCTTCGGCGTTGGGTTCGCTGCGCGATTGTAGCGGATCATCACCCACAACAAGAGCAGCAGCACAAACACCGAGATGATCACGATGATCGGCAGCAGGAAATTATGGAAATCGTGGATGTCCCGCATCACTTCCGTGACCGGCTCCTGCAGATCCAAGCCGCCAGGCACTGGCGCGCCGACAGCCGCGTGCGCCACTCCACCCAACAGCATGCTTGCCGCCAATGCGGCGCTTGCGACCAAAGCCCCTCGCTTCACGCAATCGCTCCTTACTGATTCAGCAGCGGTATGGCGCGGGCTGGTGCTCACGCCTATAGTCGCCGGGCGCGGCATTTCGACCGCATCTTGCCGTTTCTGGTCCGAATTTCTCAGCCTGCGGGGTGCTAGCATGAGCCGGGCGCGGCTTCCAAGGCGCATTGCGATTTTCGCGGCGCTGGGCCTGGCCGTAAGCGGGGCCGCCTTCAGCGGGGACGCCTGGGCGCAGACCAGCTCCGGGCGCGAGCGCGCGGTGGGCGCGCGCACCACGATCGGGGTTCCGGCCGCCAATGCCTGCAGCCAATATGTTGCGGAAGCGAACTCATCCGACGAGGCGCTGGCCGCCTGCAACCGGGCCCTCTCCACCGAGCGGCTCAACCGCCAGCTCTTGATCGCCACCCATATCAATCGCGGCGCCCTGCACCTGCGCCGGCGCGAGGGCGAGGCGGCGCTGGCCGATTTCGACGCTGTTTTGGCGTTCGACCGCCGCCACGCCGAGGCGCACCTGAACCGGGGCGCGGCGCTCGTCATGCTCAACCGCGCCGGCGAGGCGGTTACCGCCATCACCGAAGCGCTGGGCCTTGGGGTGCGCGAGCCGCACAAGGCCTACCTCAATCGCGGCGCCGCCCGCGAGCAGCTGGGCGACGTCCGCGGCGCCTATGAGGATTATAATACCTCCCTCGAAATCCAGCCCGATTGGGGCCCGGCGAACGCCGAACTCGCCCGCTTCGCCCGCGCCCGGCGCGAGCGGCTGGCCGAGGTGCTGGGGGAAGAGGCCAACGGCGGGAAATAGGCCGCGTGCGCGGGCTGCGAAGCGCCCTATATTTAGCGGCAAGTACGAGAGGATTTTTGATGGCTGATGACCAGCGCCTGCCCGAGACCGCCGCCGAGATGGATTGGGACGCCGCAGCGTCCATCCTGGCCGACGCCGCCAAGGGCGCGGACGATGGTGAGATTTTCGCCGAGGACAGCCGCAGCGAGAGCTTCCTTTGGGATGACGGTCGGCTGAAATCGGCCAGCTTCGACGCCACGCAAGGCTTTGGCCTGCGCATCGTCGCCGGTGAGCGCGCGGGCTATGGCCATTCCAGCAGCCTCGACACTGGTGCGGTCTCGCGCGCGGCGGAGGCGGCGCGCGCGGTGAAGCTTGGCCATGACGGGGCGCTCGACATCAGCCCGGCGCGCACCAACCGCCAGCTCTACGCCGATTTCGATCCGATCGAAGCGCCGGGCTTCACCGACAAGACCGCCCTGCTCGCTGAGATCGACGCCTATTGCCGGGCGCGCGACCCGCGCGTGGTGCAAGTGACGGCCTCGCTGGCCGGCGCGCACCGGGCGCTGACGATCCTGCGGCCCGACGGCGCGCGCTATGCCGATCACCGCCCGCTGGTGCGGGTGAATGTGTCCGTGACGGTGGAGCGCGACGGGCGGCGCGAGAGCGGCTCTTCCGGCGCAGGCGGGCGCGAGCCCTTTG
>DAORMO010000199.1:907-3226 GCA_035440585.1 Terricaulis sp. | reverse complement strand
GAACCGGCGCGGCTCGCTCAATATCGACGATGAAGGCACGCCCACCCAGCGCACCGTGCTGATCGAGGACGGCATCCTCAAAGGCTATCTGCAGGATCGGATGAACGCGCGCCTCTCGGGCGTTGCGCCCACCGGCAACGGCCGGCGCGAGTCTTACGCCCACCGGCCCATGCCGCGCATGACCAACACGTTCATGACCGCCGGCGATAAGGACCCGGCCGAAATCCTGGCTGCGCTGAAACACGGCGTTTACGCGGTTAATTTCGGCGGCGGACAGGTGGACATCACCTCCGGCAAGTTCGTCTTCCAATGCACCGAGGCGTACCTGGTCGAGGACGGGAAGATCAAAGCGCCGATCAAAGGCGCGACCTTGATCGGCGACGGCCCCTCCGCGCTGACGCGGGTGAAGATGATCGGCAACGATCTCCAACTCGATGAAGGCGTGGGCACCTGCGGCAAAGCTGGGCAGAGCGTGCCTGTCGGTGTTGGTCAACCGACACTGTACATCACAGGACTGACGGTTGGCGGCGGCTAGACGCAACATCCCGATTTACAAAATAGCGAATCTCAGCAGAAGCTCGCGCCATCCCACCTTGTTTGGGGAGGTTGATACTATGGCTGCGAAGAAGAAGGCGGCGAAAGTCGCTAAAGCTGCTCCGAAGGCGAAAGCTAAGAAGGCGGCGAAGAAGAAGTAAGCTTCTTCTGAACTGAAAGAATGAGACGCCGCCGGGTTCGCCCGGCGGCGTTTTCATTTCCCCCGCCGCTGATCGCATTGGCCCGCCGCTTCGTCGCAAGCCCTTGCATTCCGCCCGAAAAAAGCCCGCCCTGGCGCCTCCAAACACGCTGCTGCAATCATCCAGACATAGAGCGCAGCGCAAAGGGGCGCGCCGAGCCAACGGCGCGAGCGAAAGGGAGAGCAATGATCGGTCGAATGATGGCGTCAGCCTTGGCGCTGATGAGCGGGGCGGCCTATGCCGAGCAAACGCCCCCGCCCCCCGCCTCCGAGGAGATCACCGCGCGCGCCGGCGACGCCAACGGCGACCGGGTGGGCTATGACCGGGCCTTCTTCAATCAGTTCAATCCGCAGACCGCGCTCGACATGGTGCGGCAAACGCCGGGCTTTTCGCTCGATGGCGGCGATGACCGGCGCGGCTTTTCCGGCGCGGTGGGCAATCTGCTGATCGATGGCCTGCGCCCCAGCAGCAAGAACCAATCGCTCGACACCATCCTCTCGCAGATCCCCGCCAACCAGGTGGTGCGCATCGAGCTGCTGCGCGGGACGCTGGTGGCGGGCGATGCGTCGGGCCAATCGTTGCTGCTCAACGTGGTGCGGACCGAGAGCGCGGGATCGGGCGTCTATGGCCTTGGCGTGGAATACACCTCGCGCGAAGTGCCGGCGCCGCGCGGCAACCTTTCCTATTCCGGCCGCCAAGGCCAAGTGGAGTACGGCGCGGGGCTGACGTTCCGCAGTGAGTATCGCGACCTGCCCGGCTGGCGGCGCATCTATGACGGCGCCGGCAATCACACCGAGACCATCGACACCCCCTCCCCGCGCAACAGCCGCAGCGCCAGCATCAACGGCAACATCGCCTTCCCGCTGGCCGGCGGGCGCCTCAGCGCGCGCGGCACGGTGGAATGGTGGAGATACCAGGCCGACAACGATTTCATCTCCTCAACGCCCGCCGGCGCGCCGATGGGCGGGCTCTACACCGCGTTCCGCGAAGCTGAGCCCGGCTTTGAAATCGGCGCCGATTATGATCGCGCGTTCGGGCCCTGGCAGCTTTCGCTGATCGGCCTCATCAATCGCGAATATTACGAGAGCACCGAGGACGTTGCGGTGCGTGATGCGAGCGACACGCTGCTTGAGACCATCCAGCAAGCGCGCAAGCAGGATGAAGGCGAGACGATCCTGCGCGCTTCGCTTTCGCGCAGCCTCGGGGCGGCGCAGCGCATTGAGTTTGGCGCCGAGGGCGCGTTCAACGCGCTGGACGCTTCGCTGGCGTACGCGCGCGATACGGGCGCGGGGCCTGTGGCGATACCGATCCCCAATTCCAACGTGCTGGTGGAGGAAGAGCGCGCCGAGCTGTTTGCGGTGCACACCTGGCGGCCGAACGCGCAATGGTCAGTTGAATCGCGCCTTGCCTGGGAGACATCGACGCTGACGTTCGAGGGCGACGCCAATCAGGTGGTCGATCTCAATTTCTGGAAGCCTTCGGTGCAGGTCACGCGCACGCTTGCGGGCAATAATCAGCTGCGCCTGCGCGCCTATCGCGATGTGGGGCAGCTTGATTTTGGCGATTTTGTTTCCGCCGCGGCGAT
>DAORMO010000199.1:476-897 GCA_035440585.1 Terricaulis sp. | reverse complement strand
GCGGATCAGATGATCAATGGCGGCAATCCCGATCTTTCGCCGCAGACGGCGTGGCGCGCCGAGCTTGGCGCGGATCTGCGCTTCTGGGGCGCAGCGCTGAGCCTCACGCTGACACAGCACTGGATCGAGGATGTGGCGGACGTGGTGATGCTCACCGCGCCGGGCCCAAATCCGGGCGATCCAGACATTCGCTTTGATGCGCCGGGCAATATCGGCGATGGCGAAGCCACAAGCCTTAGCGTGAATTTCAGCGCGCCGCTCACCGCGCTAATCCCTGGCGGGCGCATCAATGTGCGCGGCTCCTTGTGGGATACTGAAGTCACCGATCCGGTGACGGGCGACGCGCGCATCATTTCTTATCAGCCGGAATCAGAAATTTACGTCGAGTTTCGGCAGGATTTTCCGGCGCTGCGCATGGCGT
>DAORMO010000199.1:0-455 GCA_035440585.1 Terricaulis sp. | reverse complement strand
TTCAATAAGCAGGGCGAATTCCAAGTCTATCGCTTCAATGAAATCGATACGAACGAGGAAGGCCCCTGGGTGGACATCTTCTGGGAAACCACGGCGCTGCCGAACAATATGCGCCTCCGGCTTTGGGCGGCGAATGCGTTCGACGGCACGGTGGACCGCGTGCGCCATTTCTATGGACCAGACCGCACCGGCCCGCGCGTGCGCACCGATCTGCGCGAACGCCAATTCGCCGAAGCGCCCTGGGTGATCGCGCAGATTAGCGGCACGTTCTGAGCGCGCTGGGAGCGCTGGCTTGGACGGCGTGCTTGGACCGCCGGCGTCTCGCCGGCTGGACTTTATCCGTTTGCCCAAGCGCTTGAGGCTAATAGTCCAGCCGGCGAGACGCCGGAGGTCCAAGTAGACCGCGCTTTTATCCGCACAGCGCGCGGCGCTTGCGGGGAGAAGTGGGAGAGCGG
>DAORMO010000198.1:4665-5776 GCA_035440585.1 Terricaulis sp. | reverse complement strand
ATCCCACACTTGCTCTTCCGCGCCGGTATAGACCATGCGCAGCGCTTGCCCGCCGGGGATCGTGCCCGCCGCGCCAACCGCCAGCACGCGCGGGGGCGTGCCGGAATACGGATAGCCGATGCGATAGCAATATTCCCCGCTCTCAACCCGCGGCTCATACGCAATCGCCGAGCCGGTGATGGTGAGGTTGTGGCGCGCCATGATCGGGCGGAGCGCCAGCAAGCTATCGGCCACAACCGATTTCACCGCGTCCGCATCGGTGGGCGAGCAATTTTGGATGTAGAAGAAAGGCTGCGGCTGCACTTCGACCACAGAATATTGCAGGCCCGCGAAATTGGCTTCGCTGAGCTTGCCAAGATCAGCTGCAACCGTTGCGGCGGCCGTGCCGATCAGCGGCGAAACCGGGCCGCCGCCAATCGCGGTGAAACGCGCCACCGGATTGCCGCCCAGATCCTGCTCAAGCCGCACGCGCACTTGCGAGGCGGCGTCGCCGTTCGGCGTCACCGTGTAAGTGACCTTGCCGCTCGCGCCATCGGCGAAGGCGACATTGGCGACAACGACGTTGTCTTCGGCCGAGACCACCTCGGTGATGGTGACGCCATCGGCGATCTGCGTGCCCGTGGGCGTGCTCGCCAAACGCGCGAACACAGAGGCCGCCGGCCGCTCGACTTGCAGCGTTTCTGTTTTGCTGGCCGCGTTCGGCAGCAGGAAGAACGCCGCGCCAACGCCGATTACCAACACCACAAGCACAATAAGAATGATGCGTCCCACGCCAGCCATCGCTGTTCTCCTGGCTTCCCCTGAATGTGCGTTCCCTAGCAGGTCAGCGGCGCGCGCCAAACCCTAAAAAATAATTCGCCCCCGGGACAAACGCCGAACGCGCTATTTCGGCTTGTCCGTCCGTGGTTTAAGCAAGCTGCAATTGGAGCGCGCATGACCGAGAACGTCACCTATGGCGGCTATCTAAAGCTAAACGAGCTGCTTGCCTGCCAGCAGCCGCGAACGGGCGAGCATGACGAATTGCTGTTCGTCATCCTGCACCAGACCATGGAATTGTGGATGAAACAGGCGATCCACGAGATCAGCGCCGCCCAAGCCGCCGTGCGCGCGG
>DAORMO010000198.1:0-4655 GCA_035440585.1 Terricaulis sp. | reverse complement strand
ATCTTGTGCCGGCCTATAAAAATCTCGCGCGCGTCTCACGCATCCAGGCGGTGATGACCCAGACTTGGGACATCCTCGCCACCATGACGCCCGCCGATTACCTCAACTTCCGCGCGGCGCTGGGCACAAGCTCGGGCTTTCAATCGGCGCAGTTCCGCGTGCTGGAATACACGCTCGGCCTCAAGGACGATTTTTTCCTGCAATATCACGCCCAAGGCAGCGATGAACGCACAGCGCTGGAAGCGGCGCTCGCGGCGCCGAGCCTCTATGACGATGTGCTGCGCCAATTGGCGGGCGCGGGCTTTGACATTCCGCAAAGCGCATACGACCGCCCCGCCGGCGCGCGCTATGCGCCGCATGAAGCGGTGGAGGCCGCGTGGCTCGCGGTCTACCGCGATACGCAGGCGCACTGGGCGTTCTACCAATTGGCCGAAAAGCTGATCGACCTCGACGACGCCTTCCTCACCTGGCGGCACAAGCACGTCACCACAGTGGAACGCATTATCGGCCGTAAGCGCGGCACGGGCGGCACCGACGGCGTGTCTTACCTGCAGCAGACCCTCACCCGGCGCGCCTTCCCTGAAATCTGGTCGATGAGGACCAAGCTTTGAAAAGCTTCAAGCCGCTGTTCGCGCGCGCGCTGGCGGCCGCGCCGGGGCGCCTGCATTTTGCGGCGCACTCACACCATCTCTGGCCCGACGCCTCCTATGAAGGCCAGCTGCAAGCGTGGGACGATGCGGCCGCGCTGGCGGATAAGAAGTGGGACAAAATTTTCGGCGCAATAATGCCGGAGGCGCAAGCGCATATCGCGCGCGAGCTTGCCCTGCCCGATCCGGGCACGATCGCCTTCGCGCCGAACACGCATGAGCTTTTGGTGCGGCTCATCTCCGCGCGCAAACCCGGCCCGATCGACGTGCTGACAAGCGATGGCGAGTTTCACTCCTTCCGCCGTCAAGCCGCGCGCTGGGCTGAAGAGGATCGCGTGCGCCTGCGCACCGTGCCGTGCGAACCGTTTGAAAGCTTCACCGAACGCTTCCTCGCCGCGATGGCGGAGAAGGCGCCGGACATCGCCTTCCTCTCGCACGTGATGTTCAAGAGCGGGTTGCGGTTCGACGGCGCAGAGGCGCTCGCTGCTTACGCGCACCCGGAGCGCACTTGGATTGTGCTTGATCTCTATCATGCCTTCATGGCGATGCCGGCCGATTTCAGCGCGGTCGCGGATCGCGTGTTCCTACTTGGCGGCGGCTACAAATATGCGATGGCCGGCGAAGGCGCGGGCTTCATCCACGCCCCGCCCGGCTTTGGGCCGCGCCCGGCCTACACCGGCTGGTTCGCGGACTTTGTGGCGATTGAGCAAAAGCAACAGGGCGTGGCCTACGCCGAAAATGGCGGGCGCTTTTTAGGCGCGACGTTCGATCCCTCCGGCCTTTATCGCTTCAACGCCGTGCAGCAAATGCTCGCGCGTGATAGGCTCGATACGCAGGCGATTGCAACGCACGTTGCAGGCTTGCGCACAGCGCTTGAGGCGGAGATCGCTTCAGGCGGCGCAGGCCCGCTGCGCGAAGCGGAGATGCTGCGCCCCAATGCGTACGGCTGGCAAGCGCGCTTCCTCGCCCTGCGCCACCCGAGCGCTGCGGCCTGGAAAGCCAAGCTGATGGACGCAAACATCATCACCGACGCGCGCGACGACGTGCTGCGCATCGGGCTTGGGCTCTATCATGATGCGGCGGATATCACGGAGTTTTGCGCTGCGGTGAAGGAGGCTCTCGCATGATACGCGCAGTCGCGCTTGCTTTGGCAATGGCGCTTATGTCCAGCCCGGCGCACGCCGACCCTGTGATGGCGGCGCGTGTGGACGGGCCAACCTCATGGATCGATTGGTTCACCCCGTCAGAATTTTTCGACCGAACGCAACTGCGCAACATCACAATCCGCCGTGAGGATGGCTGGGGCCGGCCAGTTTGGGCAATCGCGATCCAGGGTGGGTGCCGAACCGATGATGCAAACCTCGACGGATGCGCGCATCGCTGGTTCGCTCGCATGCTTCGCGCGCCAGATCTGCCGCGCGGTGTAGGCATAGGATCAGAATTTGATCTGACGAGCGATGATCTTGAGTGGCGCGAAGCAGAGCTGAACGCCTGCCCAGGCGCGATCGACGTGTTCAGTCAGCTTGAGTCCGCGCATTGGGTCGCGCCTGAAATGTTGCGGTGGCCCGACCTGCCGCCGGGGTCGACAATTGTGGCGCACCCGCGCTTCCACCATCCGATTGTCGATATCACGATCTCGTATTCGGGCCGAGGAACCACGCGGTTTTCGGGCTACCTAGACGAAGGCGGCCCCGGTGGATGGGCGCATTACCTCGCCGCCGCGCTCGAACCCTGCTGGCGGCCCACGCAAGCGCCGCCACCTTGGCGCTAACTCACCAAGCCCCAAGCTCCACCAATTGGCGGCGCAAATGCTCTGGCAAATCGCCGCCGCCTTGGGCTTCGCTTAAATCAGCCGGCGCTTCCTTCGGATCGAGATAGCGCCAGCCTTGGAAGGCGCGGCGCGGCTGGGGCGCTGTGCGGTGCAGGCGCGCGTCGAGATAGATGCCGCAGCGCGGGCCGTGATTGTCAGTGACATGATCGATGGCGATGATCGATTGGCGCACGCTGATCACGCCTTTGATCACCCAATAGAGCGAGCCGCCCTTAAGCACATCTTCCACACGCTTGGGCCACATGCGCGTGCCGCACACGGGCGCGATGATCTTGGCCTTCGCCGCCTTGGCGCGCTTGATCTGCTCAATCTGCCAAAGCGCCAAATCCTCAACGCTTTCGGCGCCGACGCAGAGTTTCACGATGTGAATGGTCATTGCACGAGATCGTATTCGGCTTTCAGCTTGTCTGCATGCCCGCACCATGGGCAATGGGCGACGCCCCGGCGCGCTTTGCTCCAAATCACGCCGTAAGCGTATGAGGCAAACAGACGCTCCGCCGCCGGATGCGCGGCGCGCGGCGGCTCGAGAAAACCGCGCTGCACCTCCGGCCAAAGAAGGCGACGATCAAATGCGTTGTAAAGGCGGTACGCACACTGCTCGCATTTGCGCCAAAGGTAGAGCACGCCGCCCACGATCACGACCACAACACTGACCGCGACCAACGCAAAAAGGAAATTCATGAAATAGACGTGGAAAATGTCGTCGCGCGAAACCATCAACAGCGCAAAAGTCACGAACGCAGCCGCCGCCATCACATTCAAAACAATCGCTGTCAGAACGAGGATTGAGCACAAAATCCGCGTCCAGCGATGCACCCCAACCGGGCCGAGCGCAAATTGTGGCCACATCTCAATTATCTCATTCCGCCGCCTGGCGCGCGGCCCATTCGGCTTTGAGCGAGGCGCTGGTTTTGCGCGAGCCGTCCGGGCTCCAGCCGGGCGGGCCGAACATGTAGCCGAACGCTTCACGAAGCGATTTCGCGCGCGCCACGTCCCGCCAGATGCCGATCCATTCATGGAAGGCCACGCGAAACGGATTGAAGGTGCCGAGCTGCGAAACGATGCCGTAGCGCGGGCGCTCTGCATCATCCTCGGCCACGAACGTGCCGAACAGGCGATCCCAAATGATCAGCACCCCGGCATAGTTCGCATCGAGATAGCGCGGGTTCGTTGCGTGATGCACGCGATGGTGGCTTGGCGTGTTGAGCACGTATTCAAGCGGGCCCATGCGGCCGACCACCTCGGTGTGAATCCAGAATTGATAGACAAGGCTAACAGCCGAGAACATCAGCACCATCAGCGGCGGAAAGCCGATCCACACCAGCGGCAGCCAGAAGATGAAGGTGAGCCCGAGCGCGCCTGTCCAAGTTTGGCGGAGCGCCGTGGTGAGGTTGTAGTGCTGCGATGAGTGATGGATCACGTGGCTGGCCCAAAACCAGCGGCGCTCATGGCTGATGCGGTGAAACCAGTAATAAGCCAGATCTTCCGCAAAGAAGCAGGCGACAAGCACCGGCCATGTCCAGCCAAGATCAAACAAGCGGAATTGATACACCGCATAATACGCCGCCACCGCGAGCCCGCCGGTGAGAAGCCCCATCACCCGATTGCCGAGGCCCATGGAAAGGCTTGTGGCCGCGTCCTTGGTTTCGTAGCGGCCGCCGCGTTTGAACACGCGGATGTAGAGCATCTCGGCCATAATCAGCAGCACGAACGCGGGCACCGCGTAGGTGATGATCGGCGGGATGTCGAACGGCGGGTTCGGCACGATGGTGTTATCCTTGGCCCTTAGCCAGCTTGGCCAGCCAGGGCGGCGTTTCCTCTATCGCCATATGTAGGGGCGGAAAGCCCAAGTCCGCAAACGCGGCGCTGAGGCGCCCCGGCGTCAGCGCAAGGCGCACGCCCTCGGCCCCGGCGATGCGCACCGAAACATCATCGCCCATCACCCGCGCCACCATGATCTTGCCGCCGCGCAGCAGCGCGAAGGCGGCGCGGCCGTCTGCGGCGATGACGCCGTGTTCGAGCGCGGCCCCTTCAGCCTCAGCGAGCCGGCGCAACGCGGGCTCATCCAGCTTTGCCTTTGCGCGAAAGCCGAGCGCCCAGGCGAGCCCCACCATGACCAGCACCACCGCCGCTGAGCCCGCCAAGATTGGCGCCTCGGCGATGAGGTTCTGGAGAAT
>DAORMO010000197.1:0-5825 GCA_035440585.1 Terricaulis sp. | reverse complement strand
CACCGCCGCCGGCGGCGGCCATGCGCGCCACCGCGCCGCGCTGCAGCACGATGCCGGCGTCTAAAAACAGCAGCCAGCGCCCAAGCGCGGCGTCCGCACCAAGATTGGCCGCCGCCGCCGCGCTCAAAGCAGGCGGCGCGCTGACGAGCTTCACATCGCGGCGATCCAGCTGCAGCTGGCGAAACGCGGCGGTGATTTCGGCCGGGTTGCCGTGATCGACAATGACCAGATCATCGATCCACGGCTCAGCCAGGGCGCTGCGCAGGCAGAGATCAAGCGCGGAAGATGCAGGCGATTTAGGGCGGACTTGGCGCGCAACCACGACAGCCGAAACCCGCGGTTCAAGCGCGGCCGCCGCTGTGCGTTGACGATGCGGGTTCTTTTCCACCCTTCGCGTTCCATCCCGGGCGCGCCGCGCCGTTAACTGTGCACATCCTGATACGCTGGGGGCCAATCGTCCAGAGCCGCCGCACGGCCGGTCGATCACGGTCTCATTACATTCGCGTCAGGCGTGTGCGGCCAGCGCGCGAATCGCGCGCGCCAGCACCGTGCACCACCGCACGTTGATCCGCCTTCAGCCCTGCGCGCGCTTGAGATCGGGCGGCAGCGCCTCCGCCGCCAGCTGCGCCAAAGCTTCATCGAGCGCGATGACGCTTTGCGCCTGGCTGCCAAAGCGGCGCAGCGCGACCTGGCGCTCCTCCGCCTCCTTGCGGCCGACCACGGCGATCACCGGGACTTTCTGCAAGCTGTGCTCGCGGATTTTATAGCCGACCTTCTCATTGCGCAGATCCAGCTCAACCCTGAGGCCGGCCTTGCGCATCGCGGCGGCCGCCTCCTCGGCGTAGCCATCGGCCTCTTGCGTGATGGTGGCCACCACCACTTGCACAGGCGCCAGCCACATCGGGAACGCCCCGGCGACGTTCTCGATCAAAATGCCGATGAAGCGCTCAAGCGAGCCAAGGATCGCGCGGTGCAGCATCACCGGGCGATGCTTCTGCCCGTCCTCAGCCACATATTCCGCTTCCAAGCGATCGGGCAGCACGTAATCGAGCTGGATCGTGCCGCAGGTCCATTGCCGGCCGATGGCGTCCTTCAATTGGAAATCGAGCTTGGGCGCATAGAAGGCGCCGTCGCCTTCCGCGACCACAGGCTCAACACCCGCCGCGCGCGCTGCTTGCAGCATCGCGGCCTCGGCGCGATCCCAGAATTCATCGCTGCCGGCGCGCAGCTCAGGCCGCGTGCCGAGCGCGATGTGATCGCGCGTCATGCCGAAATCCTCGTGGATCGAGGTGGCGAGTTCGATGAACGCGCGCGTTTCCTCCACGATCTGATCTTCGCGGCAGAAAATGTGCGCATCGTCCTGCGTGAAGGCGCGCACGCGCATCAGGCCGTGCAGCGAGCCTGACGGCTCGTAGCGGTGGCATGCGCCAAACTCAGCCATGCGCAGCGGCAGATCGCGGTAGCTCTTCTGTCCGAACTTGAAAATCTGCACGTGGCCGGGGCAATTCATCGGCTTCAGCGAAAGCGTTTCTTCTTCCACCGTCTCGCAGACGAACATATTCGCGCGGTACTTATCCCAATGGCCGCTCTTTTCCCAGAACACGCGGTCCAGCACTTGCGGCGTGCGCACCTCAACGTAGCCGGCGGCGTCCAAGCGCCGGCGCATATACGCTTCGATCGTGCGCCACAACATCAGGCCCTTTTCGTGCCAGAACACCATGCCGCGCCCCTCTTCCTGCATGTGGAAGAGATCCATCTGCCGGCCGAGCTTGCGGTGATCGCGCTTCTCGGCTTCTTCAAGCCGATGCAGGTGATCGGCCAGCTGCTTTTCATCGGCCCAGGCCGTTCCGTAGATGCGTTGCAGCTGCTGGTTATTCTGATCCCCGCGCCAATAGGCGCCGGCCAGCTTCATAAGCTTGAAGGCTTTGCCCAGCTTGCCGGTTGAGGGCAGATGCGGCCCGCGGCAGAGATCGCCCCATTTATCGCCGTGGCTATACACCGTGATCGGCTCGCCCGGCTTGATCACTTCGTCGATCGTCTCGGCCTTGTAGATTTCGCCGATCGATTTGAAATGCGCGATCGCATCTTCTTTTTTCCAGACCGTGCGGATGATCGGCAGATCGGCGTCCACGATCTCTTTCATACGCTTTTCGATCTTCTCGAAATCGTCCGTTGAGAACGGCTCATCGCGCGCGAAATCGTAATAGAAGCCATCTTCCGTCACCGGGCCGAACGTGACTTGCGTGCCAGGGAAAAGTTCCTGCACCGCTTGCGCCAGCACGTGCGCCGCATCGTGGCGCAGCACCTCAAGCCCATCAGCGCTATCGCGCGTGACGAGTTCAAACTTGCCGCCGTTTTCCAGCGGGCGCGTGAGATCCCACCATTGGCCATCCACCTTCGCGGCGACCACCTTCTTGGCGAGCCCTTTGGAAATGCCTTCAGCGATGGCGAGCGGCGTGACGCCATCGTCATAGCTGCGCTCAGCGCCATCGGGAAATTTGAGAGAGATGCTCATGGAGTGCTCTTATCGGATTCGATGGGTTCAGGCGGCGCGCGATAGCCGCCTTTCCAATCGCCGTAGCGCCAGGGGCGCCACCAGGAATTGCGTTTCAGCGCCTCGGGCGCGGGATCCCAGCCATGGCCGCCCCAAGGGGCGCAACGGCAGATCCGCGCCCCCGCCATCCAGCTGCCCGCCCACGCGCCGTGGCGGCGGATCGCGTCCGCCGCATAGGAGGAGCATGTGGGCAAATAGCGGCAATCGCGCCCGATCAGGGGCGAGAGCGTCCATTTATAAAGCTGGATGAGGCCCAAAAGGCCCAAGGAGGGCCAACGATGGGCTGGCAGGCTCGGCGACATGAAACGATGCGGTTTTCAGTTGAACTGACCGGGGCGCAGCGCAGCCGCTGCGGCGCGCCCGATCCCGCGCCGCCGGCTTTAGCAGGTAGTTGTCGTGGTCAAGCGCCGGTTGAACATGGAGCCAATGTAGCGCCGGAAGCGCGCCGGCTCAACCACCGGGCGTCACTTCCTGGCACTGGACCTGGGTGAAGGCGCCCCAGCACTCCACATAAGCCGCCCCCGGCGTATCCAGCGTGAATTTGGAAGCGAGGATGTAATTCTCATACCGCCCCTCGCCCGCCAGCATGCCCTTCACATAGCCGATCACGCTATCGAGCGTGACGCCGCCCGACCCGCGCGCCTCGCCGGGCTCGCGCCCTTCAAGGAAGGCGGCGGCCGCTTCCTCATGCGCGGCCCGCTCCGGCACAGTGAAATACGCGGCCACGCCCGCAATGATCAGCAGCAGCAATAAGCGCATGACTTAGCTTTGCGCCGCGCGATCGCATTTCACCTGCGTGAACGCGCCCCAGCAATCGACCAGCGCGCGCCCATCGAGCGAGACCGAATATTTCGAGGCGACGTAATAGTTTGAATACACCCGATCGCCGGCGACAGTTGCGCCGATGCTTTCAAGCCCTTCGGTGAGGTTGCCCGGATCGCGCAACACCGCATTGGCCGCTTCACGCATGGCCGGCTCTTCGGGCCGCGTGAAATAGCCCGCAACGCCGGCAATAATCAGAAGCAGAATGATAATGCGCAGCATAGGCGCCTCCCTTTGTCCCCTTGGAAACGGAGGCTAGCCCATCAACGCCGCGCGGCAAAGCCTTATGCGTCAGGTTCCGCGCGGGCTTTGCGCTTGCCGCACCGCACGCTCCAATTCTCGCGCATTGAGCGAAGACGCCGTGACGTCCACGATCAGAGGCAAGGCGCGGCCTTCGATCCAGAGCCCATGCCAGAAATTGTTGACGATGCTGCGGCCCACAAAAAAATCGTGCCGCTCGCGCCCCAATTGTACGCGCGCCGGATCGATCACAAACGTGCGCTGGCCAAACAAGGTGAGCGTGCTGACCTCAAGCCCTTCGCGCAGCAGGCGCAGGCGCGTCACGTAATAATACGTGTAGGCCGACATAAACAGCATCACGGGCACGCACAGTGCGCCCATCACCCACACAAAAATTTGCTCGCCGAAGCTCTCGACGCGGCCATTGGAAAAGAATGCGAGCCAGATGATGAGCGCGCCGAAAACGTAGATCGCCGCCTGGGCGATGCGCACGCGCCAGGCGCGCGGGTTTACAAAGATATCCATCTTAAACCCGTAAGCGCAGCGCGCGCCGAAAACGGATCAGACCTTGGCGCGTTCGGCCTTATCCAGCGCTTCCACCGCAGCGTCAAAGGCCAGCATGGTGCTGGCGTGGCGGGCCGGGTATTCGCGCACGCCTTCAAGATGGCGCAGCTCCCAAAAGCGGCCCTGCGGGGGCGGCCCTTCGCCTTTGAGCATGGCGTAAAGCCCATCGCGCGCGGCGCGGATTTCAGCTGGCGTGGCCCCGATCGCGTGCATGGCCAGCACCGCCGTCGCCGCCTGCCCCAGCGCGCAGGCCTTGGGGTGCACGGCGATGGCGCTGACAAGCCCATCCTTAAGGCTCAGCTCCACCGTCACCACCGAGCCGCACACCCGGCTCACCTTGGTGGCCGCGCCATCGGCTGCATCGAGCCGGCCGACATGAGGAATATCGGCCGCCAGTTCCAAAACGCGGCCGTGATAGAGATCGTCCATTGCCCTAATGTGGCCTTCGGCCGGGGCGATGCAACGGCAAAGCTTGAGGGCCACACATGCTGAGACGCACGCTGCTGACCGCCGCCATCGCCGCCGCCCTGCCGGGCCTCGCCGCCGCACAGGAGGGCGAGGCCCAGCAAAACCGGCGCACCCCGCCGCCGCCGATCACGCCGGAGAATGCGCTGGAGCGCGCCTTCATCGCCGCGCTGAATGATCCAGATGAGCGCCCAGAATTTCGCAGCCTGCTGCTGACCAGCCAAGTCGTGCTCGCCATGGCCAATTCAAGTCCGGAGTCCGCGCCGCTGGAGCTGACCTTCGGCGACTTGCAACTCACGCCCATCTTCACCAGCGAAACGCGCATGAACGCCGTGCTTGGCCCCGCGGCCCCGCGCCGCAGGCTGACGGGCCGCCAAGCACTGACCCGCCTGCGCGGCAAAAACGTGGTGCTCAACATGATGCACACGCCGATGCTGACGCTGGAGCCGGAGGATGTGGCGGAATATTTGAGGCAATAAGTGGGGCAGTCGGCAATCGGCAGTCGGTAAGGGGGCGACTGCGCCCGCCTCACCCTCGGTATCCCTATTGCCGATTGCCTATTGCCGTCCCTATCTGCCCGGCCCGCCCAGCAGCCCGTCGCCGCCGCAGCGGCGATCATACAGGCCGCGCGTGCGTGCGAGTTGGCCATCGCCTCCGGCGTCAAACAGGTGCGCTTGCCAAGTATGGGTGCAGCCTTCGGCCGTTGTGGTGCGGCGGCACACTTGCGCAGGCGGATCCCCGCGCCCGGCACCGGGCGCGCTGCAGGTGAAATCATTGCGGCGCAGATCGGCGGTGACAGCCGAGAGCTGCAACCCCGCGCCGTAGCGGCTGGCGATGGTGCGCTCAAAGCTCTGCAGCGTGGCCTGCTCGCTGGCGCGGCGCCAATCGCCAAGTTCAATCGCGCCCGAGGGAATACTCGCGGGGCCAGAGGGCGTTGAAACGCCGGTTGGCGTGGTGGCGCAGGCGCTTAACAGCAAAAGGGCGGCGGCGATCCAGACTGGCGCTTTCATGGCGTTTCTCATCTCTCCCTATCGCGCGCCGAGGCACATCAGATCAAATCCGGCCACAGGTTCGCGCCCGGCCTCAACCACCACATACCAATCATGCGCGCATTGGCGCTCCATGATCTCGATGCGGCAATCGAGCCGGCCGCCATCTTCGCAGGCAAAGCCGTTCGCTT
>DAORMO010000196.1:5631-5879 GCA_035440585.1 Terricaulis sp. | reverse complement strand
CGGGCTCTCAACCAGGCGCTCCAGCACCTCGGCGCGATCGCCCGTCACGCGCGCGCGCACGCGCTCACCGGCCAGGGTGAACGGCGCGAACAGGCGGCCATCGGCGTCGGCCAAGCCATCGCCGCGCGCCCCGACAGCGGTAATCGTCAGCTCCCGCTCAACCGGGGCCTCGGCGGCTCTTTTCGGCCGTTGCGGCAGGCGCGTGCGGGTTTTTTCCGGGCGGGCGCGGGCGAGGCGGAAGAAGATTT
>DAORMO010000196.1:410-5611 GCA_035440585.1 Terricaulis sp. | reverse complement strand
GGAGGCCCCTATGCGTGGTCAAGTTTTCATCGCTGCTTCGGCCCTGATGGCGGCCATGGTTGTGGCCCAGCCGGCGTCGGCGCAGCAATACCGCTCCTACCATGACGAGACAGTGTCCCGTCACGAGCAATGCCAGCGCTCGGAAAATAATCGCCGCATCGGCGGCGCCATTATCGGCGGCATCGCCGGCGCGCTTTTGGGCCGAGAAGTGGCCGATCGCGGCGTCCGCGGCGAAGGTGCGGCGCTGGGCGCAGTGGTCGGCGCAGTGGCCGGCGCGGGCGTTGGCCAAGCCACGGCCGATTGCGATACGCGCGTTCAAGGCGAGTACGAGCCGATGTATGGCGAGCCCGTCTATCGCGGCCAGCCCTACGATCCGGGCTATCGCGATGATCGCTACGGCGACAATTCCGGCCTCTATGGCGGCCCCGGCTACAGGCAGTCTGGCTACCGCCAAGAATGCCGCCCGAGCGAGCGCGTGACCTATGACCGCCGCGGCCGGGAGCGGGTTGAGCAGATCACCGTCTGCCGCGATCGCGACGGCCAATGGCGCCAGCGCTAGTCCAAGTTTCGTCGTCCACTACCCCCGAGACGCGAAGGCCCCGGCGGAAACGCCGGGGTCACTTTTTTGCGTGCAGCAAAAGCTCAAGATTCCCATCGCCGCCGCGGATGGGCGAATCCGCCGTCGCCACGCAACGAAAGCCGGCGAGGCCCTCCAGCGTTGCGATCGCGTTTTGTGCAGCGGCGCGCGCTTCGGCTTCCGGCAGGATCGCGTTCTTATGCGGCCCGGCCTCAAATTGCGGCTTGATCAGCGTGATGAGATCGGCGTTTGGCGCAGCCAGCGCAAGCGGCGGCGCAAGCGCTTTGGCCGCGCCGATGAAGCTCACATCACACACGATCAACGATGGAGGCTCAGGAATCAGCGCGGCTGTGAGGCTGCGCGCGTCAGTGCGCTCAAGGCTGAGCACGCGCGGATCGGCGGCGATTTTGGGATGCAATTGGCCCTGGCCGACATCCACGGCGTAAACGCGCGCCGCGCCGCGTTTCAGCAGCACATCGGTAAAGCCCCCAGTTGAGGCGCCGACGTCCAAACACACGCGCCCAGCCGGATCAACGCCAAATATCTCGAGCGCATGCGCCAGCTTCACCCCCGCGCGCGACACCCAGGGGAACGCCGGCTCAACCTCAAGCACAGCGCCTTCGTCGATCAGGTCAGACGGCTTTTCCACACGCGCGCCGTCAGCCTTCCCCCCGCCCGCCTCAATCGCGGCGCGCGCCTTGGCGCGGCTTTCCACCAAAGCGCGGGAAACGAGCAGGAGATCGGCGCGGATGCGGGCCATGCCCCTCCTTCCCCGGCGAATGCCCTCAAGGCAAGGCCTTGATTGCGCGGCGCGCGCGGGCGAGGCTGCGCCCACAAAACGGGGGAAACGATGTCGTTCATATTTTCGCGCCGCGCGCTGATCGCCAACACCGCCGCGCTGGGCGCGCTCGCCGCCGGCTGCGCCACGCCCGCCAGCACGACCGTGAGCAGCGATGCGCTGGGCAATGCCGATGGCGTCGGCGTCGCTGCCCGCATCCGCGCCGGAGAGATCACCGCAAGCGAGGCGCTGGAAGCGGCCATCGCCCGCTCAGAGCGCGTGGATGGTCAGCTGAATTTCATCACCTCCACTGCTTATGACGAGGCGCGCACGAAAGCCGCCGCGCCGCAATCCGGGCCGTTCGCGGGCGTGCCGACGCTGATCAAGGATCTGCTGGAATGGGAAGGCCAGCCGATCGCCTATGGCAGCCGCGCCTTCGCGCAAAACGTGGCCAGCCGGCAGGCGCCTTATATGGCGGCGCTGCTGGCGTCGGGCCTTAACCCGTACGGCAAATCCACCACGCCGGAATTTGGCTTCACCGCCACCACCGAGCCGGTGTTTGGCGGGGTTACGCGCAATCCGTGGAATCCCAACCATTCCAGCGGCGGCTCATCGGGCGGCGCAGCAGTTGCGGTGGCGGCGCGCGTGATCCCGGTTGCGCACGCCAGCGACGGCGGCGGCTCGATCCGCATCCCTGCATCGTGCAACGGCCTTGTGGGCCTTAAGCCCTCGCGCGGGCGCAATATCGGCAGCCGCCCAAATGGGGACGCCAGCGATATCGGCGTGAATGGCTGCGTCAGCATCAGCGTGCGCGATACCGCCGCTTGGCAAGCGGCCACCGAGCAAACCGGCGAAGGCCGCGCCTATGTTCCGATCGGCCTCGTCACTGGCCCCAATCGCCGCCGCCTGCGCATCAAGCTCGAGATCAACACCGCCCTTGGCGCGGCCCCCGATCCTGAAGTTGCGCGTGCAGTGAATGAAGCGGCGGAGCTGTGCCGCAGGCTTGGCCACACAGTGGTTGATGCGCGCGCGCCAATCAATGGCCGCGAGTTTTCTGATGATTTCATCCTGCTTTGGGCGGCGGGGGCAGCAGGCGTGGTGCGCGATGTGCGCCAAGCGGCAGGCCCCGATGCGCCGCTCGATCAATTGCTGGAGCCACTGACGCTTGAGCTTGCCGCGCACGCGCAGGCGCGCGGGCAGGAGGCGATTGGCGCGGCGATCCAGCGCCTCAACGCCGTCATTCCCCAATACGCCGCCATCTTTGACGACGCCGATGTTTACCTCACGCCGGTGCTCGGTAAGCCGCCGGTGCCGCTGGGCGTGATCAATCCCGAACGCGGCTTCGCCACGTTTGAAACGCTGGAAACCTACGCCAGCTACACCCCGCTGCAGAATGTCGCCGGCGCGCCGGGCATCAGCCTGCCGCTGGGCTGGTCATCGGGCGGGTTGCCGATCGGGGTGCAGTTCAGCGCCAAGGCCGGCGATGAGCGCACGCTGCTGGAACTGGCTTATGAGCTGGAACAGGCCCAGCCCTGGGCCGAGCGCGTTCCGGGGGTGAACGCAGCCTGAAAATGTGCTCCATACTCCCGCCGCCTTTAGGGGATTGAGTCATTTGATGCTTCGCGCCGCCGCCTTCACGCTCGCCTTCGCCGCCTTGGCGGGGCTCGCGCTCGCCCAGGAGAATGAGGCCAACCAGCCGCTCCGGGGCGAGGCCTGGTATCGCGGGCAATTGGTCGAACTCTCCGAGGTGCTGGGCGGGGCGCATTATCTGCGCACCCTGTGCGACGGCCAACGCAGCCAGCGCTGGCGCGATTTCATGCGCGGCGTGATCGAGCGTGAGCCGAACTACAACGCACTGCTGGTGGAAGGCTTCAATCGCGGCTACCGCAACGAAGAAGCGCGCTTTCACACCTGCGACAACCAAGCCCAACAAATGGAAGCCGAGCTGCGCGCCCAAGGCCTGCGCGTTTCCCAAGCGCTGCGCGCCCGCCACGCGGACTGACATGACCGAAGAAGAAACCCGCGCCAAAACCCGCGCGCTCGAGCTCATCGTCACCGCCTGGGAAGAGGCGCTGAGCGAAGGGGCAGATCCAGAGATGGTGGCCTCCGTCGCCATCTATGCGGCGCTGGCGGACATGATCGATCGCTATGGCGAAGAAGCGGTGGCCGAATTTTCCGCGACCCTGCCCGCGCGCGTGCGCGCCGGCGAGTTCACGCTGCGCGCCAACGACCCGTAAACCGCGACGCCCACACATCTTCAAGCCACGCGCGGCTTGGCGCGCCAGGCTCTGCCGCGTCAACCCGCGCGAGCCAAAGGTGGCGCGCGATCTCGGCCTGGCGCTCAATATTGTATTCGGCCAGCGCAGCGGCTTTGGGCTCATATTTGTAAGCGCGTTTGCCCAGCGCTTTGAGCTTCAGCAGCGGCAGAAACATGCCGTGCGCGCTTTGCCAAATATGCGCCAGCTCATGCACGAACCAGCCCTGCTCATGCACGCCCGCGGCGCTGAAATCTTCCGGGGCGCGCCAGTTTGAAAAGAGGATCAGCCCGCCAAGCGGCGCCATGGCGCCAAAGCCCAGCTTAGGCGCCTGGGCGATGCGCACGCGCTCCCAAGCGATCTCATCGCCAAACAGAATTCGCCCCAGTGCGATCTCGCCTTCCGTGAGCGCGCGGCGCGCGCCGGTGCGCATGCGTTTCATAGCCATATCCGCGTGCTTGGCATGCGATACTGGCATGAATGTGGGTCACCCTGCGGCGGTCAGCGTTTCCAGAAAGCGCAACGGCGCGCCGGCGCCCGGGGTGGTGACCTCCCCATCGCGCATCACGATCTGCCCGCGAATGATCGTGGCCATCGGCCAGCCTTCGGCTTCAAAGCCGTCAAACGGCGTCCAGCCGCTGCGCGTAGCTTGATCCTCGTGGCGGATGGTGCGGCGCGCGGAAAGATCCACCACCGTGAAATCCGCATCATAGCCCAGCGCGATGCGCCCCTTGCCCTCAAGCCCGAACACGCGCTGCGGGCCTGCGCACACCAGATCAAGCAAGCGCTGCATGCTCAAGCGCCTGTGGCGCACATGCGTGAGCATCACCGGCACCAGCGTTTGCACGCCCGGCATGCCGGACGGGCTTTTCGGATAGGGTTGCGCCTTTTCCTCGCGCGTGTGCGGCGCGTGATCGGTGCCGAGCACGTCCACCACGCCTTGATCGATGCCAAGGCTCCACACCGCCGCGCGATCCTTGGCGTAGCGGATCGGTGGGTTCATCTGCGCAAAACCCTTGAGGCGCTCATACACCTCGGGGCCTTCAAAGGTCAGAAATTGCGGCAGCGTTTCCACCGTCGCCACGTCTTTCGCGGTGGCCAGAAATTCCATCTCGATGGCCGAAGAGATGTGCAGCACATGCACGCGCTTGCCATGCCGGCGCGCGGCGGCCACGAGGCGCTGCACCGCTTTCAGGCCCACGATGTCATCCCGCACCTCCGCGTGCGAGGTCCAATCGCCTTCGCGGGCAAGGCCCTTGCGTTCGATCAGCCGCGCTTCATCCTCGGCATGAAATGCGCCGCGCCGCTTCATGTTGCGCAGTACAAGATCAAGCCCTTCATCATCGCTTACCAGCAGCGAGCCGGTGGATGAGCCCATGAAGGTTTTGACACCGCACACCCCGGGCAGCATTTCCAGCTCGCCCAGATGCTCTGCATTCTCCACCGTGGCGCCCACGTAAAACGCGTGCTCCACATGCGCCCGCCCCTTCGCGCGCGCGAGCTTGTCTGCGATCGCAGCTTCCGTGGTGGTGGAAGGATTGGTGTTGGGCATTTCAAACACGCCCGTCACCCCGCCAAGCGCGGCGGCGCG
>DAORMO010000196.1:0-352 GCA_035440585.1 Terricaulis sp. | reverse complement strand
GGCTGCACGCACACGCTCGACGGCTGGGACGGCAGCGTCCTCCACGCCGATCAGCGCTTTCCCGCCGACGCCGTCGCCAAATCGCCGATGGCGACGATTTTGCCATCGCGCACGCCAATATCGCCCACGCCCTCGCCAGCGTGAGAAACGATGGTTCCGCCGCGCAGGATCAGATCAAACGTGCTCATCGCAGGCCTCCGGCGTGCAAGAGATCAAGCGCGGCCGCCTCCACCGCATCAATGCCGATAGCCTCCATCGCGCCCGCGCGCGAGGGGGCGGCGGCGATTTCCTCGAGCGGCCGGCCGCGCATGGCGCGCGCCAGGAGTCGGTGGTCGGACGGATGCAACTCGAA
>DAORMO010000195.1:4734-5974 GCA_035440585.1 Terricaulis sp. | reverse complement strand
AGCCGCGCATCGCCCGGATCGACCCGCCCGCCCGGGAACACCCACTTATCGGGCATGAACACATGCCCCTTGGAGCGCTGCCCCAGCATCAACTCGCGCCCGCCGCGCACCAGGATCAAAGTCGCCGCATCGCGCGGCTTCACCACCTTGGGCTTTTCGGCCCCCGGCGCATCGAAGATCTTTTCATCGGGATTGAGCGCAAACGGCTCTGACTTACTCATGCCCTCAATGTAGCCCCCGCCAGCGCACGCCGCTAGGCTGACGCCAAGGAGCCCAATGTATGAGCCTTCACGGAAGCTACGACGACAACAACCTCTTCGCCAAAATTCTGCGCGGCGAGGTGCCTGCGGTAAAAGTTTACGAAGACGCCGACGTGCTGGCCTTCATGGACATCTTCCCGCAATCGCGCGGGCATGTTCTGGTTGTGCCCAAGGATGTGAAGGCGCGGAATTTTCTGGAATTGCCGGCTGCGCGCGTGGCGTCCCTTCTGAGCGCCGTGCACAAGCTGACGAAGGCGGCCGATAAAGCCCTCAAGCCCGATGGCATCGTGGTGACGCAATTTAACGGCGCGCCGGCGGGGCAAACCATCTTCCACCTGCACTTCCACATCATCCCGCGTTATGCGGGCGTGGCGCTGGCCGGGCACGGCGGCGGCAAGCAGTCTGACATCGCAGAACTGCACGCGATCGCTGAGAGCATCGCGGCGGCGATCGAGTAGCGCGGCGCGCCTCAAACAAAAACGGCGGCCGCTTTCACGGCCGCCGTTTGATTTATCAGATTTAGCCTTACGCCTTCTCAGGCTTCTTATCGAAGCTGAGCAAGCCGCGCTGCTCGGGCAGATAAGTGAATTTCAGTTCGTCCTTCTCGACATCGAGATCGATTTTGACGATGCCGCCATTCTTGAGTTTGCCAAACAACAGCTCATCAGCCATCGGCTTTTTGATCTGCTCTTGGATGACGCGGCCAAGCGGGCGCGCGCCGAAGCTTTCGTCATAGCCTTTGATCGCCAGCCAATCGGCCGCCGCGTCGCTGAGCTCGATCTGCACGTTGCGCTCAGCCAATTGCGCCTCAAGCTGGATGACGAATTTCTGCACGACGTTGCGCACCACTTCGGGCGGGAGGCCGTTGAAGTGGATGGTGGCGTCAAGCCGGTTGCGGAACTCGGGCGTGAAGAGCCGCTTGATCGCCTCTTCATTTTCCTCGTTCTTTTTGCCGCGGCCAAAGCCGATGCCCTGCTTGG
>DAORMO010000195.1:2818-4628 GCA_035440585.1 Terricaulis sp. | reverse complement strand
CAGCAGGATGTTGAACAGGTCCGGATGCGCCTTCTCGATTTCGTCGAGCAGCAGCACGCAATGCGGATGCTGATCGACGCCATCGGTGAGCAGCCCGCCCTGATCGTAGCCGACATAGCCGGGAGGCGCGCCGATCAGGCGGCTCACAGTATGGCGCTCCATGTATTCGGACATGTCAAAGCGCAGCAGCTCAATGCCCATGATGTTGGCGAGCGACCGCGCCACCTCGGTTTTGCCGACGCCGGTGGGGCCGGCGAAGAGGTAAGAGCCGATCGGCTTTTGCGGTTCGCGCAGCCCAGCGCGCGCCATCTTGATGGCGGAGGCGAGCTGATCGATCGCATCGTTTTGGCCGAACACCACGCGCTTGAGATCTTCCGGCAAGGACGCCAGCATTTCGCTGTCGTTCTTGGACACCGATTTGGCCGGAATGCGCGCCATGCGCGAGACGACATCCTCAACCTCGGTAACGTCCACCACCTCTTTGCGCTGATCAGGCGGCAACAGCATCATGGATGCGCCCGCCTCATCAATCACATCGATGGCCTTATCCGGCAGCTTGCGATCGCCCATATGGCGGGCCGAAAGCTCCACCGCGATCTTGATGGCTTCGTCGGTATATTTGACCTTGTGGAAATCCTCGAAATAGGAGCGCAGCCCCATCAGGATTTTGATCGCATCCGGGATCGAAGGCTCGTTCACATCGATCTTCTGGAAGCGCCGCGCCAGGGCGCGATCCTTCTCGAAATGCTGGCGATATTCTTTGTACGTGGTCGAGCCCATGCAGCGCAGGCCGCCGTTTTGCAGCGCCGGCTTCAAAAGGTTGGAGGCATCCATCGCCCCGCCGCTGGTGGCGCCGGCGCCGATCACGGTGTGGATCTCGTCGATGAACAGCACCGCCTTGGGGTGGTTCTCCAATTCCTTCATCACGCTTTTCAGGCGCTCTTCAAAATCGCCGCGATAGCGCGTGCCGGCCAGCAGCGCGCCCATGTCGAGCGAGAAGATGGTGGCGTCAGCCAGAATTTCCGGCACCTGCTTTTCATTGATCTTGCGCGCCAGCCCTTCGGCGATCGCGGTTTTGCCAACGCCGGGATCGCCCACGAGCAGCGGGTTGTTCTTCTGCCGGCGGCAGAGGATCTGGATCGCGCGCAGCACCTCGGCCTCACGCCCGATCAGCGGATCGATTTTGCCTTCGCGGGCTTTCTTGTTGAGGTTCACGCAATAGGCGGCAAGGGCTTCTGAGCCCTGCTTGACCACGCGCTCGCCCTCTTCTTCCTGGGCGCCGCGCACCGGGCGCGATTGGGCAGCGCCGGCGCGCTTGGGCAGGCCATGGCTGATGAAATTCACCGCGTCATAGCGCGTCATATCCTGCTCTTGCAGGAAGTACGCGGCATGGCTTTCACGCTCGGAGAACAGCGCAACGAGCACGTTCGCGCCGGTGACTTCGCGCCCGCCGCTTGAATCCACATGCAGCATCGCGCGCTGCAGCACGCGCTGGAAGCCGGCTGTCGGGCGCGGCTCTTCCTGCTCACGATCCGTCACGACCAGGCTGTCGAGTTCGTTTTGAAGATAAGAATCCAAATTAAGGCGCAGCTTGTCGAGATCGACCTTGCACGCGCTCATCACCTGGGCCGCATCGTCATCGTCGATCAGCGAGAGCAACAGATGCTCAAGCGTCACGTATTCGTGGCGATGGTCGTTGGCGAACGCCAGCGCGCGGCGCAGGGTGTTTTCCAACGTGCGGGAGAAAGTCGCCAAGAGCTTATTCCTTTTCCATCGTGCATTGCAGCGGGTGTTCGTGCCGCCGCGCGAG
>DAORMO010000195.1:0-2801 GCA_035440585.1 Terricaulis sp. | reverse complement strand
GACCTTGGTTTCGGCCACCTCATAGGTAAACACGCCGCACAGCCCCACGCCATGATTATGGACATGCAGCATGATTTCTGTCGCTTGCTCGCGGGACTTGCTGAAAAAACGCTCCAGCACGAACACGACAAACTCCATCGGCGTGTAATCGTCGTTCAACAGGAGAACCCTGTAGAGCGAGGGCTTCTTGGTTCGGGTGAGCGTTTGCGTACCGTCACGGGGGCCGCCCGCGCCGTTTCCGCCACCCTCTTCCTCAGATCCGCCGCTCATTGACCGCCGTTACTCCGCAACACCCCGCGTGACTCGCGCTTATGCGAAAGCGTGCGGGCTGCTTGGTCAACAATTTATGGATTGATCGCGCCGATGGAAGGGCGCCCGCCTGCATCAAAGCCGCGCGCGCGCCGCGTGCACAAAAAAAACGGGCCCAGCGCGATGCACTGGGCCCGTCCCTATTTAGCCCCTCAGAGCCGTTCGTAGGCGGCTCCGAAGATCGATCCGGCGCGCTTAGCGGCCGGCGGTTTGGATCAGCTGGCCAACGGCGGTGACGCGCTCGTTCAGCGGCTGGAACGTTTCCTTCGTCACGCCGGCGACGAGTTCGGAAACTTCCGTCAATTCGGCCACATAAGCCTCAAACGAGGTCTTGGCGTAGTCGTTTTGCTTTTCCACGAATTCCTGAACGCTCTTGGAGGTCATCAGCGACTTGGCGGCCGCGACGTGATTTTCCAGCGCGCTCTTTTGGAAGGCGACGGTGCGGGCGGAAATGGCTTCAAAGCCCTTCTGCGCGGCCGTGGCCGAAGCCAGCCAAGCTTCCATGTTTTGTTTGCCGAAAGCCGAGGCTTCCGAAAGCGCAGCCAGGCTGCGGTCGATATTTTCACGGACCGCGTCGGTCGAGGCGGCGGTCACTTGCTCGAAAGCTTCGGTGGTGGCTTTGGTGGCGCGGGCAGTCTTAGGGGCGGCCATTTGCGTCTCTCCTGAACGGCTCCTTCCGGAGCGTCAACCTTGTGTCTCATTCATCCGCCGAGGGCGAATCTGAGAACAATATGTTATGCTGCACCTGCGAAGTCAACCAAGTTTTTGCTGCACTGCACCATGCAGCTGCGGGGCCGCTTTGCGCAGCTGGATGGCTTGCCGTTCAGCCAAGATTCACCGAATCTGCCCCACCTTGCTTAAAGCAGCGGCAAATCAAAGCAGTGGCGCAGATTGCCTCGAAACGGTCGATTAACCGACACTAAGGAATCTGTAAGCTGCGCGGCACGCGATTTGCCTGGAATAGTCCGCTTTCTATAGGGTTTGTGCGCTCATGACGGCAGCCGGACGTTTCTTTCTCCCGATTTTGGCCGCTGCGGCGGCTTTCGCAGCCGCGGCCCCTGCCGCAGCGCAGCAGGATCGCTACGCCTCGATCGTGATGGACGCGAACACCAATGAGGTGTTGCTCGAGGAGCAGGCGGACGCCCGCCGCTTCCCCGCCTCCCTCACCAAAATGATGACGCTTTACATGATCTTCGAGGCGCTTGAGCGCGGCGAGATCACGCTCGACACGCGCTGGACCGCCTCGCGCAACGTCTCGCGCCAGCCCCCCTCGCGGCTTGGGCTCGCCTGCAACCGGCGCGGCGTGTGCGATACGATTACCGTGGATCAGGCCATTCGCGCCCTCGCGGTGCAATCGGCCAATGATGTCGCCACGCTCACGGCCGAGCGCCTCGGCGGCTCCGAAGCCCGCTTCGCCGCCAACATGACAGCCCGCGCCCGCGAACTGGGCCTGGCCGAGACCCGCTTCGCCAACGCCAGCGGCCTCCCCGATGAGCGCCACCGCACCACCGCGCGCGACATGGCGATCCTCAGCCAAGCCCTCTGGCGCGATTTTCCGCAATATTATCATTACTTTCAGACGCCCACCTTCAGCTGGCGCCGCAATCATGGCCGCAACCACAACCGTTTGCTCGGCGAAGTCACCGGCGTTGACGGCATCAAAACCGGCTACACCCGCGCTTCGGGCTTCAACTTGGCCACCATGGCCGAGCGAAACGGCCGCCGCGTGATCGTGGTGGTGCTGGGCGGGGAAACCTCCGCCTCCCGCAACGCGCAGGTGGCCTATTTGGTGGAGGGTTTGAAGAATACGCCCGCCGCGACGACGCCAACGCCGTGACCTACGCCAACATGCCGACGCGCCGCCTCGACATGCGCCTCGCGCCCGCCACGACCCAGGCTGCTGCGCCTGCGCCCTACGCCACCTATGGCGGCATGGTGGTGGAAACCATCGCCCCGCTCAGCCAGGAATTGATCGGCCAAGGCGATCAGACTGAAGAGATCAGCGAAGAAGGCGGCGAATAATCAGCGCTTCCAGCGTTTGAGCAAACGATCCCGCGCGGCTGTGAGCCGCGCCGCTTCGTGATGGGCGCCGCCGCGATCGGGGTGGGCGCGGGCCATTTTGGAGCGGTACGCAGCGCGGATCTCTTCTTCTGAGGCGCCCGAAGGCACGCCCAAAATCTGCTGCGCCTCCGCATCGGCGACGTCATCGGGCGCGATGGGCGCGCGCGGGGCGGTGAGCCAGAACGCGATCCAGGCCGCCGCCAGGAGCGCGATCGCCAGCCAAAAGCCCCCGCGCGCCAGCGTGAACAGCGCCAGCGCCCCCAGCATAAAAGCCGGCCAGCGCTCCAGGATCAGCGCCCGGCGCGCGCCCGCAAGGCGCCCAAAAAACAGCAGCCCGAACACGAGCGCGACAATCAAAAGCGCAATCACAAGCATCGGCGAACCATGGCGGCGATTGTTTAACAGCGCCCCCTTTGCCGCTAGCGCGCATG
>DAORMO010000194.1:5733-5986 GCA_035440585.1 Terricaulis sp. | reverse complement strand
GCCCGCGCCATTATGGGAGCTTTCGGCGCCGATCCCGGCCCGCTGCCCTTTGCGGACCGCCAGCAGGTGCTTGCCGACATCGCCGCCGAGCACGGCCTGACGCTCGCCCGCGCGCGCACCATCGCTCGCACTGAGATCGGCTCAGCTCAGAGCGCCGCCACGCTGGCGCTTGGCGAGGCGCGCGCCGAGCGCGGGGAGGCGATCGACAAGATCTGGATCACCACCGAGGACGATCGCCGTCGCCCCAGCCACG
>DAORMO010000194.1:5088-5723 GCA_035440585.1 Terricaulis sp. | reverse complement strand
CAGCCCATGGCCAGCGCGTGGCGATCGATCAACAGTTCGCCATCACCGATCCGGACACGCAGCGCACGACGATGATGGCCCATCCCGGCGACCCGAGCGCGCCGCTGGGCGAAATCGTCAATTGCCGGTGCGGCGTGCTGCTGGCCTCGCGCGGCCTGCGCTACACCCCCAGCCAATCCGCACCTGCGCCAGCGCCGTGAGGATGAGCCCAACGAAGGAGCTGGCAAATGGACTTGAAGGATCGCGCGGAACTGGTGCGGGGCGCCCTTGAAGAGAAGCGCTATCGCCGCCTGCGTGGTTTCCGCAAGCCGGGCGATGTGAGCGGCGACGACCGGTCTGATGCGGACGCCTATTATGAGGGCAACACCGGCCGACAATATTCCGCAGCCGCGGGCCGCCAATCCCGCCGATCAGCGACACCGCGCACGCTCCGGGGCAAGTTTCCGCGTCGGCTTCGTGGCTTCCGCAAACCTGGCGACGTGATTGGCGCAGACGATCGCTCTGACGCTGATGCGTACTACGAAGGCAACACCGGTCGGCGCTATTCTGCCGCCGCTGGCCGGCAAACGCGCCCCAGCCGCACGCGCCGGATCATTCGCGACAAGTTCTGAGGGACTAGTAAGCGCAATGGACTT
>DAORMO010000194.1:486-5078 GCA_035440585.1 Terricaulis sp. | reverse complement strand
CGCAACGCGCTGGTGCGCCAGCAGCTCGAGCGCAAGCGGCGGCCTTTCTGGGCTGCGCGATTCCGCAAACCTTCGGATCGTGGGCGCGAGTTCTTTGAGGATTACGGTGTCAATGTAGACATTGACGCCACAATCACAAACAAGCTGGGTCGGCGCGGGCCGCGTTTTCGTGAGCGCATCTCCAGCTACAGGCAAAGCCGTAATTTGATCGATAACGGACGGCGTTGGAGAGCGCGCTAATGGACCTGAAAACCAGAGCCGCTCTTGTGCGGGGCGCCCTCGAGGAAAAGCGCCTCACGCGCGACCAGCAACGCCGGCAAGCGGGCTTGCGCTCGGCGCGCGCGACTTTCGAAGAGATGGACGCGCAGCCGCAAACCTACCGGCAGCCCTACACACGCACGCAACCGGACTACGACCCGGAATCGCGAACGGATGTTCAGGTGCGTATCGACCGCCGCATTGCGCGCCGCCGGCGAGGCGCGGCTGTGCGCGGGCTTCGGCTGACCCGTCGCACTGATGTTGCGAACCCCGATCGCCCGCGATGGGCGCGTCGCGATCGGGTTGGCGTAGTCCCGCGCCCCGGGCGCGATGTGCGGAAGCGTATCCTTGAGCGCGTTGATCGCGATGCACCGGCGCGGACGAGTGTCATCCACCATGGCCTGACGCAGCAGCAAATCCTTGCCCGCGAGCCGCGTATCCGGGCCGCGGAACGCCGCCGGCGACGCATGGAACGGCGATACGGCGGCACCGCCATCTAATCCCCCGCATGCCCGCTGGCGCGAAGCTGGCGGGCATGAAACTGGAAACGCTGCAGCTCGACGCGCCGGAACTGAAATTCACCGCTGAGGGCGACCAGGCCGGCGAGATCGAAGCCTATGCCTCGATCTTTGGCGAGCTGGACCAGGGCGGCGACATCGTCGTCAAGGGCGCGTTCAAGAAATCGCTGATCGAGCGCCGCAAGCAGGACCGCTGGGACATTCCGATGTTCTTCGGCCACGCGCACGCCAGCGTGCCGATCGGCGTGTGGACCGATTTCCGCGAGGATTCCAAGGGCCTCAAGTGCAAGGGCCGGCTGATCTTTGAGGTGCCAGAGGCCAAGCAGGTGCGGGCCGTGATCCTCGCCGGCGGCGGGATGGGCGTCTCGATCGGCTACAAAACCATCAAGCGCAGCTACGTGACGCCCGACGGCGTGCGCACCGACGATTGGCGCAATGGCGCCGCCCGCCACCTCGAGGAAGTGGACCTGCACGAATGCAGCCTCACGGCCATGCCGATGTGCCGGGGCGCGCAGGTGACGAGCGCGAAGTTCAATTCCGAGGATGGCGCAATCCACGCCCTCAAATCCGTGGACCAGTATCTCTCCAATTCCGCCGCGATGCGTTTTCTCGCGCGCGCTTTGAACCGCTGAAGGGAAGCACGAATGTCGAAGACCGCGCTCGAAGTCAAAGAAGCCAAGTTCGAGGACTTGCCGGCGGAATCGAAGGCGCTTGTCGCTCCTGTCCTCAAGAAGCTCGACGCGCTGCAGGGCGAGCTCGACAAGAAGGCCAACAGCGCCGACGTGGTCGATAAGGGCTCGCTCGAAAAGGCTCTGGCCGATGTCGAGGCCTCCAAAAAGGCCGTGAACGACGCGATCGCCGAGATCAACAAGAAGGCGGCCGAGCTGCAGCGCAGTGGTGGCGGCGAAGGCGGCCGCAATGCCGAGATCAAGTCTGCGGTTGCGGACCTGCGCGCCGCGGAAGCTGATGCGTTCGACGACTATATGCGCACCGGCGAGGTTGAGGCCATGAACGGCGTCAAGAAGCTTGCGGCGGAAATCGAAAAGAAGTTCGAGCTGAAGGATCTCTCGACCATCGTTTTCGCGGATGGCGGCGCCATGGTGCACCCCGAGCGCGAAGCCGACATGATCGACATCATTCAGGAAACCTCGCCCATGCGCGAGATCGCCCGTGTGATCGAAATCGGCACCAAGGAAATCGAAATTCCGGTGAACACGCGCGGCACGAACGCCGCGTGGGTGACGGAACTCGCCACGCGCCTGAAAACCGACACCAGCGAAATCAGCCGCATCAAGATCGGCGCGTCTGAAATTTACGCGCTGCCGCTCGTCACCCAATCCATCCTCGAAGACGCCGAGTTCGACGTCGAGGCCTGGCTGCAGGAAGAAGCGGTGCAGGCGATCGTGATGGCCGAAAACCTCGCCTTCGTGAAGGGCGACGGCAACCAGAAGCCCAAGGGCTTTTGCTCCTACGACAAGGTTGCGAACGCCAACTGGGTTTGGGGCAAGCACGGCTATGTCGTGACCGGGCTGTCGGCTGGCTTCAAGGCCTCGGTGCCTGGCGCTTCGCCCTCAACCGCTTCGGTGAACGGCGCCGACTGCCTCTACGATCTGATCTATGCCTTCCCGCAAGCCCTGCGCGGCAACCTCGATTGGACCATGAACCGCCAGACGCTTGGCACCGTGCGCAAGCTGAAGGATGGCGACGGCCGCTATGTCGTCCGCGATCCGATCACGCAGAACGGCTTCCTCACGATGCTGCTCGGCTATCCGGTCCAAGAGTTCGAGGACATGGACAACATCGGCGCGGATTCCTTCTCGATCGCGCTGGGCGACTTCGAGCAAGGCTACATGATCGTCGATCGCATCGGCCTGACCGTGAAGCGCGACGACCTCACGGCGCCGGGCTTCGTGCGCTTCCACTTCCGCCGTCGCACCGGCGGGGGCGCGCGCGACTTCCAAGCCATCAAGTTCCTCAAGTTCGGCACGTCGTAAGGCGCGCCCCGAGCCCGCTGACACGAAACCCGCTTTGGCCAGGAGAGCCGCGTGAACAAGTATCAAAATCCCGATGGCGCCTCTAACGTCATGATCTTTCCGCCGCTGGTGCGCACCGCGACGCCGGCCCTGGTGAACACGCCAGTCGCCGACTTCGCCTGCGTTGAGTTTGACCTCTACACCGGCGTTGGCGGCATCACCAACAAGCTCGAGTGGATCGTGAAGCATGGCGACACCACCAACCCCGCCGAGCACACGGCTGTCGAAGCGGCCGACCTGATCTTGCCGGCAGGCCTCACCCTGGCCGCCGGCGGCATTGTTTGGGCGCTCGTGGCCGAGCATGCGGCCGCGGCGATGCACACGATTGAGTATGTTGGCGGCAAGGCGAATGTGTCGATCCAGCCGACGTTCGGCGGCACGCACAACACTGGCACGTCGATCGCCGCCAAGGCTCGTCGCAGCCGTGGCCGCCTCAACCCGCCGGCTTAAGTTTCTTAGCCCTGGAAACCCTTGCGGGCGGCGGCGTAAGTCGCCGCCCGTTTTGTTTGTGAGGTTTGCTCTTGACCCGTTACGCGCTCACCGTTGCGCCCACTGAAGAGCCGATCACGCTTGATCAGGCCAAGGCGCACGCGCGGGTGCAGCACATCTACCTCGACAGCCAGATCCCCGTGTTCATCAAGGCCGGGCGCGTGTGGCTGGAAAGCGAGACGAGCCGCGCCATCATGGAGCAAACCTGGACCGCGACCCTCGACAAGTGGCCGTCGATCGAGCCGGGCGAGCGCACGCGCCGGGTTTTGCTCAATCCCCGAAACCCTGAAGCCGTTGTGTCAGTCACGGTGGACGGGGTGACGATCGATCCCTCGCTCTACATGCTCGACGGCTCGGAGCTCGTCGTTTCCGGCGATGTCGCCCAATCTGAGGCCTCGCTCGGAAACGGCATCGTCATCACTTACACCGCCAAGGCCAGCGACGCGCAGCTTGAGGTCTTCCGCCTGGCCCTCAAGCTGCTGGTGGCGTTCTGGATCGAAAACCCCGAGGCGGCGCGCAATGACGGCGCCTGGCCGGCAATTTCGACGTTTGGCGTTGACGCGCTGATCACGCCACTGCGCTGGCTCGAGGTGTGAGCAAATGGCCTCAATCGGCGCCCTTAACACCCCGCTCGAGCTCATCGGCCTGACGCGCACCGAAACCGCAGACGGGGGCTGGACGCGCACCGACCAGGTCGAGGCGATGGTGTTTGCGTACATCCGCCCAGCCAACGCCAGCGAGCAATACCGCGCGATGCGAAACGAGGTTCGCATCAGCCACATGATCGAAATCCGGTTTGATCCGGATCTTGCGGAAAAAATCGGCAAGGGCGCCCGCGCACGCTGGACGGATCAATCGGGGCGCGTGCGAGAGGTGCGCATCGAAAGCGCCATGGATCCCGATGAGAAGGGGCGGCGGCTCGTCATCCAGGCGATCGAGGGCGGCCCCCGATGACGAAGCCGATGATCTCCGTTTCACTGCAGGGTGATGAGCGCTTGCTCGACAAGCTGCGCGAGCTCGCCGACGGCTCGCGCGCGATCGTCGAGCGGCCGCTGCAAAAGGCGCTCGACCTGGTGCAGGAAACCGCCGTGCGCGGCATCGCTGAAGGCCCGAAAACGGGCCGGGTCTACACGCAGCGTTTTGCCGTCAACAAGCACGGCTACATTTTCGCCTATGGCTCGCGCCCCCCGCACCAGGCGTCGGCGCCCGGCGAATATCCAGCGAGCGACACCGGCACGCTGATGGGCTCGATCTGGAACGAAATCCTCGACGGCCTCGCCGGGCTTCCGAACAT
>DAORMO010000194.1:0-313 GCA_035440585.1 Terricaulis sp. | reverse complement strand
GGAGGCGATCGCCGCCATGTTCGTCGACGATCTCAAAGGCGCGTTTGGCGGAAGCGGTGGCGGTGGCGGATCGCCGCCGCCAAGCGATGACGGGCCGCCCAGTCCGCCGCCTACGCCACCGCGACCGCCGCGGCCGCCGCCCAGCACGCCGCGTCGCGAAGCCGAGCCGCAAGAGCAGGCTGCGCCACCGTCCGCTCCAACGGCTGCGCCGCCGAGTGAGCCGGTGGTGATTACGTCGCCCACTTGGATCGAGCGGCCGCGCCATCCGGAACGCTTCTATCCGCGCGATGCTTTCATGCGCGGCGTGGCTGGC
>DAORMO010000193.1:1488-6005 GCA_035440585.1 Terricaulis sp. | reverse complement strand
CGCAAGCTCAGCAGCGCGGCGAGCGCAAGGCCCAGCACGCCGCAGCCGATCAGCGCTGCAGAAACGGCGCGGCGAATGTCGCTGCCGGCATCGCCGGGCATCAACGTGGCGCTGGCGGCGGTGAGCGCCACGATCGCTGCGCCCGAGACGCCAAACAGTACAAGCCCCGCAGGGTGGGCGGTGCGCCAGCCGCGCTTGGCCATCGCCTCAAGCCCGGCTCCGCACAGCAGGCAGATCGCCGGATACATCGGCAGCACGTAATGCGGCAGCTTGAACGGGGTGAGTTCAAAGAACGCAAAGCTCGCCCCCGCCCAAGCAATGAGGAAGCGATACGGCGCGCCCTCATCTTCAGTGCGCGGGCTGCGCACCGCGCCAAAGGCGAGCCGCGCGGCCGCGGGTAGCGCATAAGTGGCGGGGAAAATCAGGAAGGGCAGCAGGAAGAGGTGATAGCCGGGCAGCGCTTCGCCGCTGGTGAGCTTGGGGATCACATCGCCCGCCATGCCGGCAAGGTAGGCGCCGCCGGTGGCGAGATTGGCGGAGATGAACCAAGGCGCAGCGATCAGCACAGCGAGCAAAGGCGCCGGCGGCCACAAGAGCGGCTTGAGCCAAGCGGCGCGGCGCTCCCACGCGATCAGCGCGCCAAGCGTGAGCGCAACAACAAGCGGCGCCACCGGGCCTTTGATCAACACCCCGCACGCCAGCGCGGCCCAGAAGATCAGCGCATAGAGCCGCAGGCGCGCCGCGCCGCGCATGCGCAGATGCGCCAGCGCCGCCATCGCTAGCGTTATGAAGCCGGCAAGCAGCGCATCGGTTTTCGCCAGCATGCCTTCAAAGCCAGCCATCATGCTCGCGGCGAACATGGCGGCGCCCAGCAGCGCGAGCCGTTGGCCAAACAGCGCCGCCCCCGCCCAAAGCGTGGCGATCGCCGCAAGCATAAGCCCGAGCGTGGACGGCAGCCTGTAGGCCCACATCGACGCGTTGAGGCGTTCGCCGCCGAAGGCCTCTACCGAAGCCGCCTGCAGCCAATAGGCGCCGATCGGCTTCAGCGTGCGCTCGTCTTCGCCGAGGCGGATGCGGCCGTAATCGCCGGTTTCCACCATTTGCCGCGCCGCCTGGGCGTAGCGGGCTTCGTCCAGATCCGTCACCGGCATGCGGCCCGCGCCGAGCTGGGCCGAGAACAAGGCGATCAGCGCCACCAGGAGGTAGCCGCGCCAGCCGGCGGCGAATTGGTCATAGAGGGAAGGGGGCGCGGCGGGCATGCTGATCCGGTGATAGCCTTGAGCGGGCGGGGCGCGCCATGCCAGATGGGCGCCGCTCTCGCCTCAAAGCGGCGGAGCGGCTAAGAGAGCCGCCCAACCCGGCGGAACCGGGGTGCAAAGAGAACAAATCTTGGCCGAGAGCATCGAATTCAGCGTTGTGGTTCCTGTCCGCGACGAGGAGGGCAACGCCGGCGCCCTGGCGCGCGAGATCGCCCAGGCGCTCGATGGCCGCTCCTTCGAGATCATTTTCGTGGACGATTGCTCGCGCGATGAGACGCGCGCGGAACTGGCGGCGCTGAAGGGCGAATTGCCGATGCTGCGCCTGATCGGCCATCGCAGCAATGCCGGGCAAAGCCGGGCGGTGCGCACTGGCGTGCTCGCGGCGCGCGCCCCGGTTGTGGGCACGCTGGATGGCGACGGACAAAACGATCCCGCTGATCTGCCGCGGCTTTATGCGCGGCTCACGCGCGCGGATGCGGCCCCGGAACTTGGCATGGTGGCGGGCAAACGCGGCAAGCGGCAGGACAATTGGAGCAAGCGCTGGGCCTCGCGCATCGCTAACACCATCCGCAAAGCGGCGTTGAAAGATGGCGCCGATGACAGCGGTTCAGGCGTCAAGGTGTTCAAAAGGGAGGCGTTTTTGCGCCTTCCGTACTTTGATCACATGCATCGCTTCATGCCGGCGCTGATGCTGCGTGAAGGCTATGCAGTTGAGTTTTTGGAGGTTAATCATCGTGCGCGGGGCGCGGGCCGCTCCAAGTACACGAACCTGGGACGCTTGGCTGCGAACATGTCCGATCTGTTCGGCGTGATGTGGCTAAGAAGCCGGGCCCGCCTCCCAGGGGGAACGGACGAGCTTTAGGCTTTTTCGTTGCGCGTTTCGTTTCGGGCAAGCGGGGCACGGCCCGCGCGCTTTGAGCTAGGGGAGTTTCATGGGCGCGATTTTCAACGTCTTTCCGCTGATCCTGATCCCGGTGTTGATCTACAACATCTGGGCGTTCGGCTCGACGGCGGCCGGCACTGATCCTGTCGATGTGCGCCGCCACCTTGAAACGCCGATGATCTGCGTGCCGATGGCCAGCCAAGAGCCTGGCGCGCTCAATCCTTGCCGCGAAGGCGCGCAGAGCGCAGCCGTGACGAGCCCCAGCGTGCAGGCAGCGCCAGGCGCTGCGGCAGCGCCGGATGCGACGGTGCATTGGGTGGTGTCGTTTGGCGATCTGCTGATTTTGCTGTCGCTGATGCTGCTGTTTATCGAGCTTTTGAAATCCACCTCAACCGGCAGCGCGGCGATTTTCAATCACGCGCTTTCGATGCTCGTCTTCATCATATGTTTGGTGGAGTTTTTGCTGCACCCCGCGTTCGCCACCAGCGCGTTCTTCATCATCATGGTGATGGCGCTGCTGGATGTGCTCGCCGGCGTTGTCGTCACCATTATCGCGGCGCGCCGCGATGTGGAATTCGCCGGCCAGTAGGGGCGGCAATCGCAAGTCGGCAATCGGCAGTCGGGGAAGCTCGGCTGCCGATTTGTTTTGTTTGGTCTACGTAACGACTGCCGACTGCCGACTGCCGACTGCCGACTGCCGTCAAAGACACCACATCCCCAGCATGAGGGCGATGGCGAAGTCGAGCCAGCGGCCGAATCGGGGGAAGATGGTGCTCATGGCGGCGGATCTGCAGGTTCGGCGCCGGAGGGTGGTTATGGGCCTGTTCTTTGACGCAGCGTGGTTTGACGCGCGCCTGAGTGAAAAAGGGCTCGACCGCGCCGCCATGGCCGCCGCCGCCGGGCTTGAGCGCAGCGCGCTGCATCAACTCTTTATCCATGAACGCGCGCCCAGCGCCGATGAACTGAACGCCTTCGCCGATCTGCTCGGCGCCAGCGTTGTTGAGATCAGCCTGCGCTGCGGCGTGGCTGATGTTGAAGCGCCCCCGGCTGAGGATGCGTCAGCGCGGATCGAGAGCATGGAGGCGCGGCTCGATGAGATCGAGGCGTGGTTGGCCTCGGTCGAAACCGAAAAGAAGCGTGCTTAGGCTTTGAGATCGAAGGCGATGCCAGGGCGCACGCCCTTGGCGGGCGGATAGCCGGTTACGTAAACCGTTTCCGCCGGCGCAATGTGGTTGACGAGCGTGGCCGCGAACAAGGGATCAAACGCAAGCTCGTCCGCGCGCGCGTCATCGCCGCGCTGATCGCGAACCAGTTTCGCAAGCAAGGTGGGGGCGCCTTCGCTCATCGCTGCGGCCCGCTGCATTGGGTATGCCAAACAAGGGATAAACGGCCGCGCGGGCCCGCCCGTTCCGGCAAAGCGCCCGCAAACGCAGGTAATCAATGGGAATGCATAAGCGCGCGCGTTTGATGGCGCTGCGTGCGCGCCTTGCGGCGCCTGCGTGTTGCGCCAAATTGGGACAGCGCGTGCTAAGCGAAATGCGCCAGCGCGAGACTTTCAATATGCTCGACGAAGCCGGCTTTGCGCTGCTGGTAATCGGGCTCAAGCACGCCGAACGCATTGCACATGGAAAGCTTCAGCGCCGTATATTCCTCGGCCATGTCAGGCCGCATCAGGAGATAGTCGCGGAAGCACAAATGGCGCACCGCCTGCGGCGAGCCCTGCAGGAAGGCATGCACATGAAAGCCAAGCTCGCCGGCGCTTTCACTAGGCTTTGAAAAATAGCGCCGGCCCGGCACGCCATATTCGCCGCGCGCTTGGTAGCCGGCTTGCGCCATTGCCTGCGCGCACGCATCAATACTGGCGAGGCTCGAAGCTTCCACCAGAATATCGATGATCGGCTTGGCCATGATGCCGGGAATGGCGGTGCTGCCGATATGGTGCAGCGCAACAAGGCTTTCGCCAAAGCACGCTTCAAGCACCGGCGCCTCAGCCTCAAAGGCGAGCTTCCAACGCGGGTGATAAGGGCGGATCACCTTGGCCATGCGCGAAGCTTAGCATCGCAGCGAAAGAGCGCCAGCGCTTGGTTCACGCATCGCTATAGCCCTTCGCCCGTGAGGGCGAGACGTGAGCGAGTCCGCTTTTCGCCGGAAGGAGAAACACCCTCCACCCATCTCCGGGGCGCAGCGAAGCTGCGAGCCCGGAGCCCAAGAACACAAGCGTATGAGGTGATGGGCCCCGGACTTGCGCTGCGCGCAATCCGGGGATGGGTGGGAGTCTACTTTTCGCCGGGCGCGGATATTCGCCCCTCGTTATTCCGGGAGGCGACTGTCTCGCTTCGCTACCAACCAGACGGATCGTCTGGACCGCGAAGTTT
>DAORMO010000193.1:0-1478 GCA_035440585.1 Terricaulis sp. | reverse complement strand
GCTCGCCAGATCAACCTGCCAAAAGCCGAAATGCAGGCCACGCACACCTGCGCCACGCACCCTCCGAATGAGGTCGAGGTGCCAAAACCAGTCGCTAGTGAATTCATCCACGAAGTTGGAGACGTGCGAAGGAATATCTTCGCGAAAAACGAACCCCTTTATATAATTGACATGCGTGACGAATTTCCGCGAGCCTGGGACAATTTCAGGGCGACGTATTAGAATACACGACTTTGAAACGTCCACAGCGTCGAGCACGTGGGTTGGCATGACTATCCAATAGGTCCCGATCTTGCCCGCTCGTTCCCCGACAATGCGCGGTCGGATTACCTCTAGAGCATCGGAGCTGCTCTCGGTCAAAAGACTAAGTAGCTTATCTGAAACCAGAAACACTGACGATCCCAGTTGGTACAAGTCTGATGTCCACTTCGGATTGCCGTTGAACTCGACCGTCGGTTCGCCAAGCGAAGAAAGTGACCGATACGCAAAGGACCGTCTCTTGGGCGTTGGTCTCTCTAAGATATCTGGCCATGGCACAAGCTTCGGCAGGCCATGGTTCACGTAGCCACCCATGGACGACACTCTAAGGAGTGGTGGCTCCGTGCCCGCAAGCTTTTTCTGGCCGCAAAACAGCACGCGCTGGCTGTCGCCCACGAGCGGAAGGAGGTCGCCAACGCATTTTGTTCCGTCTGGCGGCGGCTGATTTGGTCGATCAATTAGATAGCGTTCGGGATCGCTCATCGCTTCCAAGCTGACAAAAGTCCGACCGTGAGACAACGTCTCAAATGGGCCAGACGAGGACATAACGCCAACTCACCCCGGCAAAACCAGTTTCGCGCTGAACCCCTTCGGCGCGCGGTTTTCCAGCACGAGCCGGCCGCCATGGCCGTCGGCGATGGCTTGGGCGATGGCGAGGCCTAAGCCTGCGCCATTGGGACCTGCGCCGCCGGCGTCATGGCGCGAGGGATCGGCGCGGAAGAACGGTTCGGTGAGGCGCGAGAGCATGTCGGGCGGCACGCCCGGGCCATCGTCGCGCACCTCGACCACCGCTTCGCCTGCGTCGTTGCGATAGACGGCCATGATCCCGCCGCCGCCATATTTGGCGGCGTTTTCCGCGAGATTGCGCATCGCGCGCGCGATTTCGCTGGGGCGGATCGTGGTGAGCACGGCTTCGGGCGCATCGGCTTGGATGGGAAGGCCCATATCTTCCAGCTCGCCGCAAAGCGTGCGCGCGATCTCGGCGAGGTCGACGTTCGTGCGCGCTTCTTCGCTCGCGCCGGCGCGGGCGAGGGCGAGCGCTTGTTCTGTCATCCGCTCCATCTCTTCGAGCGGCGCGATCAGGCGCTGGCGCAATTGATCATCCTCGACCAATTCGGCGCGCAGCCGCAGCGCCGTGATCGGCGTGCGCAGATCGTGGCTGAGCGCCCACAGCATTTGCCGCTGGCGGCTCATCTGCCGGCCAAGCCGCGCCGCCATGG
>DAORMO010000192.1:480-6007 GCA_035440585.1 Terricaulis sp. | reverse complement strand
CGCGCGATGACGACGATGACGACGATGACGATGATGACGATGATTGAGGCTTAAGCCGCGCTCGCCGGGATTACGAAGCTGTCGATCACGCGTTTTTCGCCGGCTTTATCGAACGACACTGTGAGCTTGTTGCCCTCCACATTGCGCACGCGGCCATAGCCGAATTTCTGGTGGAAGATGCGATCGCCCACGCCGAAGCTGGAATCGCTGTCGCCGCTTTTGGCGATGAGGCGCGCTTCGCCGTCGATCGTGGGCGGGCGTGAGCCGCTGCGCCCCATGTTTTCTTGCGCGCGCCGCCAGCCGGGGGATTGGTAGGCGCTGTTGAAGCCCGCGCCCGGCGCGTACGCATCGAGCCGCGAGGCCGCCTCGCGCACGCCGCCCGCCTGCATCGCGTAACCCGTCTCGCTCACCGCATCGACGTTTGCCGCCGGCAGCTCATCAATGAAGCGCGAAGGCAGAACGGTTTGCCAGCGGCCATAGATTTGCCGGTTGGCCACGAAAGAAATGCGCGCGCTTTCTCGCGCGCGCGACGCCCACATAAGCAAGCCGCCGCTCTTCCTCCAAACCTTTCTCGCCGCTTTCCTCGATAGAGCGCTTGGAAGGAAAAACTTCCTCCTCCCAGCCAGGCAGAAATACGAGCGGCCATTCGAGCCCCTTGGCCGCATGCAGCGTGGAAAGCTGCACGTTCGCGCCTTCGCTTTCGCTCTCGATATCAAGCACCAGCGACACATGCTCAAGATACGCTTCCAGCGTATCAAACTGCCCCATCGCCTGGACGAGTTCTTTCAAGTTCTCCAGCCGCGTTTGCGCTTGCGGGCTTTTATCGTTGCGCAGCATCTCGGTATAGCCGCTCTCATCCAGCACGGTTTCGGCGAGTTCGACATGGTTCACATGCCGGCTCTGATCGCGCCAGCGATCGAAATCGTTGAGGAAGGCGCGCAGCGCCGTGCGCGCTTTTAGCGGCAGATCGTCCGTCAGGATCAGTTCGCGCGCAGCCGCCATAAGTGAGCGGAAGCGCGCGGCCCCGCCCGGCCCCTCATCCTGGCTGCTCACCACTTCGCCGGTGTTGGAATCAAACAGCGGGCCCGCATCGGTCACGAAGCGCACCGGCGGCTTGCCGGCGTGCGCATGCAGCTTCTGCACGCTGCTTTCGCCAATGCCGCGCTTGGGCTGATTGATGATCCGCTCGAACGCGAGGTCATCATCTTCCGAACGGATGAGACGCAGATAGGCGTGCGCATCGCGCACCTCCGCGCGCTCGAAGAAGCGCGGGCCGCCGATGACTTTGTACGGGATGCGCAGCATCAGGAAGCGTTCTTCAAACGCGCGCATTTGCCATGCCGCGCGCACCAGCACGGCGCAATCGGCGTAGGTGTGCGCGCCGCCTTGCTGCACCCAATGCTCGATATCATCGGCGATCAGCCGCGCTTCGGCTTCGCCATCCCACAGCCCGCGCACTTTCACGCGCTCGCCAAGATCATCATCGGTGAACAGCGTTTTGCCCAAGCGCCCGCGATTGTTGGCGATGAGATGCGAGGCGGCGGCGAGGATGTGGCCGGTGGAGCGATAATTCCGCTCCAGCCGCACGACTTTGGCGCCAGGGAAATCATGCTCAAAGCGCAGGATGTTATCCACCTCCGCGCCGCGCCAGCCATAGATGGATTGATCGTCGTCGCCCACCACGCACAAATTCTTGCGCGCCTGCGCCAGCAGGCGCAGCCAAAGATACTGGGCGACGTTCGTATCCTGATATTCGTCCACCATCAGGTGGCTGAGCTTCTTGTGATACGCGTCCAGCACGTCTGGATGACGCTGGAAAATTTCGATCATGTGCATCAGCAGATCGCCGAAATCGCACGCGTTCAAAATCTTCAGCCGCGCCTGATAGATCGCATAGAGCTTCACGCCTGCGCCGTCGCCGAAATGGAAGGCTTCGCCCTTCGGCACTTTATCGGGCGTCAGCGCGCGGTTTTTCCAGCCATCGATCACGCCAGCCAACTGCCGCCCAGGCCAGCGCTTTTCATCGATGCCTTCGGCCTCGATGATTTGCTTGAGCAGGCGGATCTGATCGTCGGTATCGAGGATGCTGAAATTGTTCTTCAGCCCCACCACCTCCGCATGTGTGCGCAGCATGCGCGCGCTGATCGAGTGGAAGGTGCCAAGCCAAGGCAGGCCGCCGCCGCCGGGGCCGAGCAGCGCCTCCACCCGCTCGCGCATCTCGCGCGCGGCTTTGTTTGTGAAGGTGACGGAGAGGATGCTCCATGGCTTGGCGCGGCCTGTCGTCAGCAGGTGCGCCAGCCGCGTCGTCAGCACGCGCGTCTTGCCTGTGCCGGCGCCGGCCAGCACCAGCACGGGGCCGTCTAACGCTTCCACCGCCGCGCGCTGCTCGGGGTTCAGGCCCGCCAGGTAGGGCGGGGCCGCCATCGCGCGCTGCGAGATCGGCAGGGATTCTCCGCTGTCGTCGCTCATCGATTCGTCCATTGAACCTTTATCCTAGCACGAAGCGAGAACATGGGGAGGGCGCGGCCCAGCGCCACGCCTGATGCTGGTTGTTCCTCGTGCGGCGGCGTAGGGCGCGGTATAAGTCGTTGGGCGCGCGCCTGCGGAGATGCGGGTGCCTGGCTGTCGAGGGGCGTGAATGCAGATTCGCTCAATGGTGTTCGGCTTGGTGTTGGCGCTTGGCGCGTGCGGTGCGCCGCAGCCGTCTGCAGTTGAGCCCGCCCCCACGCCGCCGCCAGCAGAGACAGCCTTCACCGCCGAAGCGGCGCCGGCCTTCGTCGGCGAATGGGCCGCCGGCGCCGATCTCTGTGTGGAACCGGCGTGGCGCTTCGATGCGCGTGAGCTCAGCACGCTCGGCGAGGTGCATTGCGCCTTCAGCGAGATCGCCCGCAGCGGCGATGGTTACGCCATCAAGGCCATGTGCACGGCCGAAGGCCCGCCCGCGCCATACGATCTTGGCATCGCGCTCAGCGATGGCGGACGCGCGATGACGCTATCGGGCGGGCCGTGGGGCGACCCGCCGATGCAATTGGCGCTGTGCGGCCCGCTGCGCTGAGCGGGCCCGCTGTTTAGATTCGGTGCTCGAGCACGAACACGCGCACGGCTGAGGCCAGCGAAGCATCCGGCGTGTCGCGGCCGCGCGTTTCATCGATGGAAGCGATCAGCACCGGCAGCGTCTGCGTGCGGGCGCGGGCGATGCGCTCCAGCCCCGACCAGAACTCAGGTTCCAGTGCGAGGGAAGTGCGATGGCCGGCAATCCGCATGGACCGCTTTTTCAGGGCGCCTTTAGCTGTCATCTCGTTTGTGTCCGTCAAGTTTTCGCGCCGCTGCATCTGCTTCGGCTTTGGTGAGTGCACGCTCAGCCTTGCTGCGGCCGTGCGCGCGACGATTGGCTTCCGCCTCAGTCTCTTTTTCGGCGCGCACTTTCGCCTTGCGGGCGCGCTTGAGATTGATGACGTCTGCCATTGCCGGCTTGATGTAGGCCGCTACCTGTTATCGGCCAAGCCCGCTTGCGACGAATAACAGCTCATCGCGGCATCACGCGCGCGTGATGTTCCATTGGTTATCAAGCTTGTTATCTCGCGCGTTAATGTTCCCTCTGCGCGCTCGGCGCACGCACGATGTTCAGCACGCGCGCGCTATAGTGCGTCGTCAGCGTTAGCCGTGCGTGCGTTGGAGCTATTGCTTCAAGCGAGATACTCCAAGCCGCCGCCAACCAATTGCTCGAGGTGCAAAGCCGCGCCAACGGTGCTGGCGCGGTGCGGGCGGCGCATCGTGCATGGCTCAGCCCGGCGCGATCATGTTTTCGGGACGCACGATGGCGTCGAAATCATCGGCGGGGATGCCGTCTTTGATCGCTTCCTCGCGCAGCGTGGTGCCGTTTTTATGCGCGGTTTTGGCGATCTTGGCGGCGCGATCGTAGCCGTATTTCTCTTTCAGCGGCGTCACCAGCATCAGCGAGTTTTCGAGCCCGCGTTGGATGTTATCCAGGCGCGGCTCGATGCCGACGACGCAATTTTCGGTGAAGCTGACGGCGGCGTCAGCGAGCAAGCGCACCGATTGCAGGAAATTGTACGCCATCATCGGGTTGAACACGTTCAACTCAAAATGGCCCTGACTGCCGGCAAAACCGATCGCGGCGTTGTTGCCATGGATGTGCGCGCACACTTGCGTCAGCGCCTCGCACTGGGTCGGGTTCACTTTGCCCGGCATGATTGAGGAGCCGGGTTCATTCTCCGGCAGCGCGAGCTCTCCGAGGCCTGAGCGGGGGCCGGAGCCCAGGAAGCGAATGTCGTTGGCGATCTTGAAGCAGCTCATCGCCACGGTGTTGATCGCGCCGTGCGTCATCACCATCGCGTCGTGCGCCGCCAGCGCCTCGAATTTGTTTGGCGCCGAGGTGAAGGCAAGGCCGGTGATCTGCGCGATTTTGCTCGCCACCAGATCGGCAAAGCCGACAGGGGAGGCAAGGCCCGTTCCGACAGCCGTGCCGCCTTGCGCCAATTGCATCAGCATCGGCAGCGTCATCTCGATGCGCTTGATGCCGTTCTCCACCTGCTGGGTGTAGCCCGAAAATTCCTGGCCGAGCGTGACAGGCGTTGCGTCCTGCGTATGCGTGCGGCCGATCTTGATGATGTCCTTCCAGGCGTTCGCCTTATCGTTCAGCGCGTTGCGCAGCGTCTGCAGCGCCGGGATCAGCCGATGCACCACCTCCTCAGCGCAGGCGATGTGCATGGCGGTGGGGAAGGTGTCGTTCGAGCTTTGGCTCATATTCACATGATCGTTTGGGTGGATCGGCTTCTTTGAGCCCATCTCCCCGCCCAGCATTTCGATGCCGCGGTTTGAGATCACCTCATTAGCGTTCATGTTCGATTGCGTGCCCGAGCCCGTCTGCCACACCACCAGCGGGAAATGGCTGTCGAGCTTGCCCTCAATCACCTCATCGCTCGCCTTGATGATCACAGCGCCCAGTTCGGGATCGAGTTTGCCGAGCGCGATATTCGCTTCGGCGGCGGCCTTCTTGACGATGCCCAGCGCCCGGATGATCGGGGCGGGCTGCTTTTCCCAGCCGATCTTGAAATTGCCGAGGCTGCGCTCTGCCTGGGCGCCCCAATATTTATCAGCCTCGACCGGGATCGGGCCAAACGTGTCTGTTTCGGTGCGGGTCGTCATGGGTATTGCGCCTCGGTTAAATCTGCCGCCTTGTTCCTGGCAGGGGATATGAGCATGGATACGCCCGATCAAGCCGCTGGCGGGGGCGATTGGCGGATGCAGCTCAAGGATATGCGAACAGCGCCCGCCTTGCGCGCGGACGATCCGTCGCGGGAGGCCGCCGAGCGCCTGCCCGACCGGGTGCTGATCGCCGCCGCCCAAAACCCCGACCACTCGGACGCCGGCCGCGCCGCCGCCGCCGCCGAAGCCCGCGCCCGGAACGTGAGCGTGACGCCCTGGCGGCTCAGGGTGCCGGGGTTTCTGAGCGCGGCGGATTTGGCGAAGGGTGAGCGGCTGTTTTTCGGCTGGGGCAGGCGGG
>DAORMO010000192.1:0-286 GCA_035440585.1 Terricaulis sp. | reverse complement strand
ATAGGCGCGAACTCTCATCAGAAGAATATTTGGTGTACCTGCGCTCGGCCGCCGTTGAGGACAGCGTTATCCGCGCGATGGTGCTTGGCGCTTTGGTCGTCGCTGCAGTTCTGCCGTTTGCACTGATCCGGCTCCTCTCAACGCTCATCCGCCGCAAGCCCGCGCGCCTCGCCGTGTTCGCGCCGTCGCCCACTGCGCTCACGCGCGCGCCTTTGGCGCGCTTCATCCGCCGCGAGCTGCGCCCGTTCGGGCATGTGCTGCTGCACGCGCCCGATGGGCCGATCCG
>DAORMO010000191.1:5530-6098 GCA_035440585.1 Terricaulis sp. | reverse complement strand
CGGGGCGCGGCCGGTTTGAGATCGATGCGCGCCGGCCCGAGGTGCGGATCGTGCAGGATTTCGCCTTTACCAACCTCGATACGCAGCGCTTCCTCACCGATGCGATCAATTATGCCGGGCTTGAGGGGCGCTCTGAGCTTTCGGTGCATCTGCGCGCGGTGGGCCGCAGCGTGGATGAGCTGGTGTCGAGCGCCGATGGGCGCATCCATCTTGAGATTGTCTCCGGCGTTTTAAACGGGGTCGATCTTGGCGGGGTGTCCACCACAATTCGCAACGCTTTGCGCGGGGAATTGATCGCCCCGCAGGCGCGCACGCCTTTCCTTGGCTTTTCCGGCACGTTCGCGGTGTTTGACGGGGTGTTGGCGTCGAACAATCTGCGCTTCAATACGGAGAATTTGCGCATCCTTGGCGTGGGCGTGATCGATACATCGCGCCGGCGGCTGGATATGCGGCTCTCGCCGCGTTCGCCGCAAGGCGGGGCGACATTTCCGTTCTCGGTGCGCGGGCCGTGGTGGGAATTGACCTATGCGGCCGATCTCAATGGCCGGGTTGAGCGCGAATTGAACGG
>DAORMO010000191.1:4578-5520 GCA_035440585.1 Terricaulis sp. | reverse complement strand
CGTCGAAGGCATCCAAGAGGCCACGCGCACCGCGCCGGCGCAGTAATTGGCCCCGAGGGTTGCGCCAGCTGCGCCAAAGCGAAACAATCCGCGCCGCAGGAATCTAGAGAGAGCACCGATGAAGAAGCTGATCGCACACGCGCTGCGCCGCAATAGGCTTTTGGCGTTGGGTTTGTGTTGCGCGGGCGTGGCGGCGGCGCCGTTTGCGGCGGCGCAGAGCGAGGCGGTGATGCGCTACATGCAGCCGCCCGCGCCGATCGCGCAGATTCTCGATGCAGCGCCCACGCCCGCGATCATGATCAGCCGCGATCGGCAAACGCTGGCGCTGCTTGGACGCTCGGATCTGCCGCCGGTGGCGGATTTGGCCAAGCCGATTTTGCGCCTCGCCGGCTATCGCATCAATCCAGAGCTTAACGGGCCAAGCGATGGGCGCGTGCAATGGCTCAATGCGCTGGCGTTTCAGGATGTAAATACGGGCGTGGTGCGTGAGGTCGCGCTGCCGCGGGGCCTGCGCTATCTCTATCCGCAATTTTCGCCGGATGGCGCGATGCTGGCTTTCGCCGCGGAGGCCGAAGGCCGGCTTGAGCTTTGGGTGGCGAGCCGCGCCAGCGGTGAGGCGCGCAGGCTGAGTGATCTGCCGCTTAACGCCGCCTTCGGCGCGCCCTATCGTTGGACATCAGACAGCGCCGCGCTGATCGTGAACGCTATTCCCGCAGGGCGCGGGCCTGCGCCTGTCGCCGCCGCAGCGGCGGCTGGGCCTTTGGTGCAGGAGAATGACGGGCGGGTGGCCCCGGTGCGCACCTTCCAGGATTTGCTGCAAAACCCGCATGATGAAGCGCTGTTTGAGCACTATTTCACCGCGCAAGTGCTGCGCATCGACGCCGCAAGCGGTGCGGCCGCGCCGATTGGCGCGCCAGGGCTTTATCTCACCGTCGAGCCCTC
>DAORMO010000191.1:2455-4568 GCA_035440585.1 Terricaulis sp. | reverse complement strand
TGCTGGTGACGCGGCTCAAGCGGCCGTTCAGCACCGCTGTGCCGGCGTCGCGCTTTCCCATGGAGATTGCGGTGCTCGATATGAGCGGGCGGCTTGTGCACCGCTTGGTGGATCGGCCTTTGGCCGATGATCTGCCGCCGGCGTTTGATTCTGTGGTCACAGGCCCGCGCTCCGCCGAATGGCGCGCCGATGCGGCCTCGACGCTTGTATGGGTCGAAACCCAGGATCGTGGCGATCCGGCCAATGAAGTGGCGGTGCGTGATCGCGTGCTGATGCTGGATGCGCCGTTCCGCGGCAGGCCCCACGTGCTGGCTGAACTGGCGGATCGCTATAGCGGGATCAGCTGGGGGCGCGGGGATTTCGCCATCGTCTATTCGCGCTGGTTCAACACGCGCAATGAAAAGCGCTTTGCGGTGAATCCATCGCGCCCTGGCCGCGCGCGGCTGCTGCTGGAACGCAATTATCAGGATCGCTACAACAATCCGGGTTTTCCCGTCACCACCACCAATGCGCGCGGGCAAAGCGTGATCCATTTCACGCCCGACGGCGAAGGCTATTTCGCCGCCGGCCCTGGCGAGACGCGCGAAGGCGCGTTTCCGTTTCTCGATCGCGTCAGCATCGCCGATGGCGAGATCACGCGCCTCTGGCGCGCCGAGGCGCCTTATTATGAGAGCCTGGTGGCGCTGCTCGATGAGGATGGAGAGCGCTTGCTGACACGGCGCGAAAGCGAGGCCGAGGCGCCCAATTATTACATCCGCTCGCGCACGGGCGAGGCCTCTGCCATCACCAATTTCCCCGATCCCGCGCCGCAATTTGCCGGCGTGCGCAAGGAGCTCATCACCTATCAGCGCGCCGATGGCGTCGAGCTTAGCGGCACGCTTTATCTGCCGGCGGATTATGATCCCGCGCGCGATGGCCCGTTGCCGACGCTCTTGTGGGCCTATCCCACCGAATACACCGACGCCCGCGTGGCTGGCCAAGTTGTGGATCAGGCCAATCGCTTCGTGCGCCCGGGCGGCTCGAGCCATCTCTTTTTGCTGACGCAAGGCTACGCCATCTTCGATAACCCAACGATGCCGATCGTCGGTGAAGGCGGCGCCGAGCCGAACGACACCTATGTGCAGCAATTGAGCGCCGGCGCGGAGGCGGCGGTGAATGCGCTGGTGGCGCGCGGCGTCGCCGATCGGCGCTGCATCGCCGTGGGCGGCCATTCCTATGGTGCGTTCATGACGGCGAATCTTCTGGCGCACACCGATCTTTTCCGCACCGGCATCGCGCGCTCGGGCGCTTACAACCGCACGCTCACGCCGTTCGGCTTTCAGGCTGAGCAGCGTCCGTACTGGCAGGCGGTGGAAACCTACACCGAGATGAGCCCGTTCACGCACGCCAATCGCGTCAACGAGCCGATCCTGCTGCTGCATGGCGAGGTGGACGACAATTCTGGCACCTTCCCGATGCAGAGCGAGCGCTTCTACGCGGCGCTGCGGGGCAATGGCGCCACCGCGCGCTACGTGGTGCTGCCGCACGAGGCGCACGGCTATCGCGCTCGCGAAAGCGTGGGGCACACGCTCTGGGAAATGCACAACTGGCTTGAGCGCCACCTGCGCCCGGCTTGCGGTTGAACAAGCGGAGCATGCCATGGCGCAGCACTTAAGCGTCCGCGCGGAAGCTGAGCAGATTCTCTCGGCGCTGGGCGTGCGCGCGCACACGCTTGCAGGCGGGACCCTGCGCGCGTCCTCGCCCATCACCGGTGAGGCGCTTGCATCTGTGGCTGAAACCAGCGCTGAAGAAGCCGATGCGGTCATTGCCGCGGCGCACGCGGCGTTCAAAGCTTGGCGGCGCGTGCCAGGCCCGCGACGGGGCGAGTTGCTGCGCCTCCTGGGCGAAGAGCTGCGCGCTGAGAAAGCCGCATTAGCGCGGCTGGTGACGCTGGAAGCGGGCAAGATCGTTTCCGAAGGGCTCGGCGAAGTGCAGGAGATGATCGACATCTGCGACTTTGCCGTTGGGCTCTCGCGCCAGCTTTACGGCCTCACGCTCACCACTGAGCGGGCCGAGCATCGCATGATGGAGACATGGCATCCGCTTGGCGTTGTTGGTGTGATTTCGGCGTTTA
>DAORMO010000191.1:0-2435 GCA_035440585.1 Terricaulis sp. | reverse complement strand
GCGGCGCTGGCGCTCGCGTGCGGCAACGCGGTGGTGTGGAAGCCCTCGGAAAAAACCCCGCTCACGGCGCTGGCGGTGCAGGCGCTGTTTGCGCGCGCGGCCAAGCGCTTTGGCGCCGATGCGCCCGAAGGGCTTTCGGGGCTGCTGATCGGCGGGCGTGCGCTCGGCGAAGCGCTGGTGAATGATGCGCGCGCGCCGCTTGTGTCGGCCACCGGCTCGACAGCGATGGGGCGCGCTGTCGGCCCTCGCTTGGCCCTGCGTTTTGCGCGCGCGCTCCTTGAGCTTGGCGGCAACAACGCCGCCATCATCGGCCCCAGCGCGGACCTGGATCTGGCGTTGCGCGGCATCGCTTTTTCAGCGATGGGCACGGCTGGCCAACGCTGCACCACGCTGCGGCGTCTCATCGTGCATGAGGGCATCTACGAAACGCTGATCCCGCGCTTGAGGGCTGTCTACGCCAGCGTGGCCGTGGGCGATCCGCGTGATGTGGGGGTGCTGGTTGGGCCTTTGATTGATGCGAGCGCGGGCGAAGCGATGGCGCGTGCGCTCGATCAGGCGCGTGCGGAAGGCGGCGTCGTGCATGGCGGCGCGCGTGTTGAGCGAAGCGGCGTCTATGTGCGGCCAGCGCTGGTGGAGATGCCCGCGCAAAGCGAGGTGGTGAAGCAGGAAACCTTCGCGCCGATCCTTTACGTGCTGAAGTACAAAACGCTCGATGAAGCGATCGCGCTGCAGAATGATGCGCCCCAAGGGCTTTCATCCGCGATCTTCACCAACGATCTGCGCGAGGCGGAGCTGTTTGTTTCCGCCGAAGGCTCCGATTGCGGCATCGCCAACGTCAATCTCGGCCCCTCGGGCGCAGAGATTGGCGGGGCGTTTGGCGGCGAAAAAGAAACCGGCGGCGGGCGCGAATCTGGATCGGACGCCTGGAAAGCCTATATGCGCCGCGCCACCAACACCGTGAATTTCGGCAACACCCTGCCGCTGGCGCAGGGCGTGTCCTTCGATGTTTGAGCGCGGTAGGAAAATGGTGCCTGGGGCCGGAATCCACACTTCCGCTAACGATTTGATCTTGTTTTTCTTTAGTTTTTTTGAAGTCGCGTGTGCCGTCAAAGAGTCCGCAACAGCGTAAAATGTTCGCCGAGTAGATTCCTTTTTCCCGCCCGCGACGAGGCATTTTCTAGCAGAATTATCGCATCAGTGAAAGCGTGCGGAAGCATCTGCAAGCACGCGGCGCAGGGACACGTTTGGTGCGCGGCGTTAGGCTCACGCCGACGCTAGGCGCGAGGTTTGTCCATGCTGATGCGATTGCCGCAAGTCATGCGCGAGGTCGCGCTCTGCCGCTCCTCGATCTATGCGGCGATGAGCGAGGGCCGCTTTCCAGCGCCTGTGCGCATTGGCCGACGCGCTGTCGCTTGGCGCGCTGAAGACATTGAGGCCTGGAAAGCAAAGCTCGTCAAAGCCGGGCCGCGCTTTTAGGTCGCCGCGCGCTGCGAACTTCCGCCATCGCCGTCTCAACTCATCGCAAGTCGGTTGCGACAGCTGACGCTTGGCGCAAACCCAGATTATGAGCCGCATGTCAATAGGGCCCGTGGGCCCTGTTGACGGTGAGGCTTGCCTGCGAAGGCTGAGTCGCCTGCGGATAACTCAGAAGGAGTTGAAGATGGCAGGTACGAGATCAGAGCAGGAGCCGCGGTTTCTGACGCGCAAACAGGCGGCGAGATATCTAACGGGCCTTGGCCTGAGTATCTCGTACCAAACCCTGGCGCGTTATTTTGGGGCGGATAAAGGCCCGCTCTGTATGCGCGTAGGCAATCGCGCCATGTATCGAAAAACCGATCTCGACGATTACTTGCTGCAGCAATGCAGCGCGCCGCGGCAATCTTCGAAGGCGCCGCTTGAACCCGCCAAGCCTGACGATCTGCCTCCACTTGCCGATGATGTGGCCAACGACCGCGCAGAGCATGCCGGTCGACGACGGGATCAAGCATGAAATAGTGAATGAGTGCGGCTGCAATGCGAGCCCACGCATGGCGTGAGCTCGCGCAGTTCTAGTACTCGCTTGGCAGAAAGATCACGCCATTGGTGAGCCAGAACGTGATTTCCGGCAGCGGAAAGTCGGTGAACGGAATGGTCTGGCTGGTGATCAGGCCATGATTGCCGTCCTCACATTTGAGCAGAGCGCTGCGATCGTCAGCGACCATGAGCGTCCAAACTTGAATGTCTTGGCAGCGAACGTTTGGTTGGTGCTGATGTGAGACGATGGCGTCGAGCAACCAATAAGCGCCGCCAGCTTCGGCAACATATTGAGCGCCGTCCGTATAGGTGATCGAGGGGCAAAGCGGATGGCGATACCAATGCTCGCTGCCAGTGAAGTGGAGCAGATCGCACGCGCGAAGGGGCTTTGACGACATGGTGTTCGTCTCCCGAGGACTACA
>DAORMO010000190.1:5673-6103 GCA_035440585.1 Terricaulis sp. | reverse complement strand
AAGATTGGCCACCCCGTCTCGCGGGGCCAGGAACGCCACCCGGTCGCCCCTGGGGGAAAGCTGGCCGGCCTGACGCGCCGGCTCTCCGAACAGGTCGGCCCGGGCGATCATGGGCGGGGCGGCCGCCGGCGCAGGCGCGCTGTCGGGCTGGGGGCCGCACGCGGCGACGCCCACAAGCAGCCCGAAGGCTAGCAGGCCCCGGCAAAAGCCTTTGGCCCAGGATGCAGCTCTCAACCCCACCGGCAAACCTTACAAGACCGTCATCCCCCGGCCAACGCCCATGGCTGACATGGAATTCACCTTTGCGGCAGCCATGGGGCGGGGGGCGCCTTCCCCACCGTCTTTCCCACTTTGACACCGCCGCCGCGCGACCTTATCTCACCGGCGTTTTGGCCCAAGCGAATCCTCCCTCCCCGCCCGCCGGCGCGCC